>SKOZ01000106.1 GCA_007119795.1 Planctomycetales bacterium
AGGCCCCCGTGCTCACGCCGGAGAAGCGGGCGTCGGTCACCAGGGCCACTTCGCGGCCGAAGGAGAGGTACTTCAGCGCCGAGGTGAGCTGGTAGGTCTCCTCCATGCCCGAGCCCGCCGGTCCGCGGCCCATGAGCACGATCACCTCGCCCGCGCGGATCGGCTCGCCCGCGGTCCCCTTGAGGGCCGCCACGGCGTCGCGCTCGCGGACGAAGACCCGCGCCGGACCCGTCTTGCGGTAGCTGCCGTCGGCCTCGAGCACGGCGGGATCGATGGCGGTGCTCTTGATCACCGAGCCTTCGGGGGCCAGGTTGCCGCGGGGGAAGCAGACCGTGCTGGTGAGTCCCTCGGCGGCGGCACGTCCGGGCGGCAGGATCACCGCGTCGGGATCCACGCCCTCGGTCGCACGGAGGCGCTCGCGGAGGGCCGTCCGCCGCGGGCTCGTCTCCCACCAGGCGAGGACCTCGCCCCAGGTGCAGCCGGCCACGGTCATCGCCTCCGGCTCGATCAACCCCAGCCGCGCCAGGTGGAGCATGACCTCGGGCACGCCGCCTGCCAGGTAGACCCGCGTCGTGGGGTGGTCCACCGGACCGTTGGGGAGCACGGAGACGATCCGCGGCACGCGGCGATTGCTCTCGGTCCAGTCTTCGAGCGTGGGCCGTTCGAGCCCGGCCGAGTAGACGATGGCGGGCAGGTGAAGGATCAGGTTCGTCGAGCCGCCCACCGCGGCGAAGACCGCCATGGCGTTGCGGACCGAGGCGGGTGAGAGGACCTCGCCGATGGCCAGGCCGCGACGGTCCATCTCCCATAGGGCGCGTGCACTGCGGCGGGCCATGTCGAACCAGAGGGGCTGGCCGGAGGGGCAGAGCGCCGCGTGGGGCAGGGCCATCCCCAGGGCCTCGCCGACCACCTGGGCCGTCGCCGCGGTGCCCATGAAGTGGCAGCCGCCTCCGGGCGACGCGCACGATCCGCAGACGAGCTCGGCAGCGGCTTCGAGGGTTACTTCGCCGCGGGCGTAGCGGGCGCCGATCGACTGGATCTTGGCCGTATCCTCGCCCGCCTGCGGCGGCAGCATCACGCCGCCGGGAACGAGCACGCAGGGAAGCTCCCGCAGCGAGGCCAGGGCCATCATGACGGCGGGCAGGCCCTTGTCGCAGGTGGCCACGCCCAACACGCCGCGTCGCCGGGGCATGGAGCGGGCCAGGCGGCGAAAGACGCTGGCGGCATCGTTGCGGTAAGCGAGGCTGTCGAACATCCCCGCCGTCCCCTGCGTGCGGCCGTCGCAGGGATCGGAGCAGTAGCCCGCATGCGGCATGCCGCCCAGGCGGCGGATCTCATCGGCCGCGGCCGCGATCGCCTCGTTGAGCTCGAAATGGCCGGTGTGGTATCCTAGGGCCACCGCGGTGCCGTCGTCGCGGCGGAGGCCGCCCATGGTGCTCAGAACGAGGAACTTCGGCGCCACCAGGTCCTGCGGCCGCCAGCCCATGCCCGCGTCCTGCGAGAGCCCGAAGACCTCGCCGCTGGGCCGCTCGCGGAGCATCTCGCCGGTAACCGGAGCCTTGCCCGCCGGGCCGGCCGCCGACGTAGCCACCTGGTACATAGCCGGGTCGGCCGCCTCGCAGAGGGCCGCCAGTTCGCTGCCGCCGATTCGCCGAGCGTCCAACGTCGTGCTCCTGGGAAACCACCTGCGGATAATGGCCGCAGACCGCCGGCTCGAGTTTGCCGCCGGCCGACCGGCAGGATCGTTACCACCGTCGTGGCGGCCTGTCGCCGCTCTCAGGGGAACGATTTGACTGAAGTCGCGGTGGTACTAGGCTTTTGGGGATACTTTTCCGGCTCGCGGCCCACGCCCCGCCGCGGCCGGGCCATTGTACACCGCGATCCCGCGCGCGTCGTCGGGGGATCGCACCACCCAAGCGAGATGAGGCAGCGCATGAGGCGTTTGGCGGCGAAGCTCGTCGCGGTCGCGTTCTGCTGGGCGGCTGCCGCTGCGCTGCCTGCCATCTTTCCGGCAGCTTCGGGCGGTCCGCCGCCGTCTGCGGCGCAGGCAATCCGCGGGCACCGCATCCCCGTCGATCCTCTCCCCTACCGCGCGGCAGAGCCGGAGCTGCCGCGGAGGGCCTACTTCCGCGACCGGGGAGCGCTCCTGCCCCGCCCGGCCGAGCCCGAGCGGACTCTGGCCGCCCGCCCCGCCCCGCCTGCCGGGCCCGTCGTGCCGCCGGGCCCGTCCCGCAGCGGGCTTCTTTCCGGCCGCCAGTGGATCGCTTCGCGGCTGCCCGCCTTCTCCGGCGAGCGGACCGTAGAGCGTAGCTTCGCCCGCACACGGCAGCCTCTGCAGCCGGGCCCCCACGCGGCGGAGCCGCTGGGCCACGCCGGCTCGACACTGCCGCCCGGGGCATTGCCGGAGGTCAACACGAGGCCGGCCGACTCCGCAGAGACCGCCAGCCGGCCCCAGCCCCCCCCGCCCCGCCGTGTCGGGACCGGTAGGGCCGCCCAGGTCGTTTTCGCCGAACCGGCCGCACCCTTGCCCCGGAGCCACCCACCCGCCGGTTCCCCAGCCGTGTTTCCGCCTGCCGAACCCTCCGCTGCCGAGCTGCCGGCGCCGGTTCCGGCCCAGCCAGCGGTGCGGATCAACCGTACGGAGCTGGCGGCGCGGATCGCCGGCGTCAACCTGGCGCTGCAAACGCTGGAGGCCGAGCTGGACCGCCAGCAGGAATGGACGGCAGCCAACCTGGCGCTCCTTGTCGAGGAGGTCGACATCCTCGCGCAGCGCTACGCCGACGCGATGCTCTACTACCAGATGTTGTCCGAGAACGAACGTCCCCTTGTCGGACGGCCCGAGTCGCCCGAGCGGCTCATTGCCGAGCTGGTTGGGATTATCGGCAGCGTTCGCAGCCGCGTCCTGGGATCCGACTTCACGGGCTCCCCCCCAGAGCGGCTCGCCGAGCTCGAGGCCCTCGACGCCGTCGCCCGGCGGCTGCTCGAGGCGGCGGATCGTTAGGCAGCCGGTCCCCGCCGCTCGGACCGGCCCCGGCCGTTTCCCGTCCACGTTCGGCCCTGCCGCCAGTCGTCTCGGCAAACGGATAAGCGGCATGTTCCCTTGGGCGTTCACCCCTTCTCGGGTCCCGAGCTGGCCCAGATCTGCTCGGGGCGATCCGGCAGCGGGTCGCCGAGGACCATGCGGGTGAAGCGGCGCTGCTCGGCCAGTCCGCGCGTTGCGACCCAGCGAACGGCTGCGCGGTTGGCCGTGGGGACGTCGACGAATACAGGGTGGCCGGAACACGGCGCGAACCCGGCCGCGAAGAGTGCCGCCCCCGCCGCCTCGTCGACGGCCACGGCCGGCCCCACCTGCCGGGCCCGCGAGCCGGGGCGGACCATGAGGTAGCCGCGGAGCGCGCCGGCGCCTTGGACCACTCGAGTGAGTTCCGGGCGCTCGGCGTGCAGCGCCGCCAGCAACCGCCGGCGGTTCGTGGCGGTTACCCTCCGGTCGAGGTCGGCCACGGCATCGAACTCTGTTGCGGTCGCGGCCTCGCCGACATCATCCGGCAGCATGTCGAGCCGGTCGATCTGGTAACGGATCAGCTCGTACTCGGCGACAAAGCCGAGCTTTTCGTAGATGGGCCGGCCCAGGGCGGTGGCGTCGAGGCGCACCGAGCGCGCCCCCCGCCGCCGCGCAGCGTGGACGGCGTGTTCCACCAGCGCCGTGCCGATGCCCTGGTGGCGGGCCGACTGCTCGACGAGCACCATGGCGATCCAGGCCACAGCGTCGAAGTGAAAGACCGCCACCGTGGCCACCGCCTCGCCGCAGCGCTCGACCACCAAACAGCCGTCCCCCTGGAGATGCAGGAAGCGGTGCCAGTCGGCCTCGGTCTGGTTCCAGCCGGCCTGGCCCTTCAAGTGCATCCCCAAGGGGACGTCGGCAGCCGTCATGGGGCGGAAACGGAGGTTCACGTCTCGAGGGTTCCTGCCGGATGGACCCACGGTGCCCGGTAGGCACGCTGCAGGAGCTGCGTGGCCTCGTCGTCTCCCGGCACGATGCGCTGGGCGGGATCGTAGGAGAGCGGGCGGCCGAGTTCCATGGCCATGTTGGCGAGGATGCAGCTTGCCGAGGAGATGTGACC
>SKOZ01000034.1 GCA_007119795.1 Planctomycetales bacterium
ATCACAACTGATGATAAATTAACAGGCACGCTCCGATTGTCAAGCAGGGAGGGACGAGAAATTGGTCGCGAAAAAATCACCGGGGTCGGATGGGCGCCTTGTGGCAAATGGTTCGCCTTTGCCGGCGCCTCAGGCGGGCAATGCGTTTCCCCCCTGCATATCTAGTCGAGTCTGGTCGAGCACCGGCGTCTGGCCGTGATCGGCAAGAAACGGAACAAGGCCCGGAGAGGTTCCGGGCCTTGTTGCGTTAACCTGTTCTTACCAAGTCGTTTGCGTCAGGCGTGCCTTCACCATGGAACCCACCAGGGGGGGGTCGATTGCCTGACGGCGACACTTTCGGGCGCCGCTGCCTAAGGGGAAAGAAGAAGCGTCTACCCTGGACGCAGGGCGTGCCGGGGCGAGCCACTACCGCCATGCCGAGTCGACCGCTTCGTCCGCGCCGGATCGGGTGGCGCCCGTTTCGCTGCGCGAAGCGGTGGCCGGGATGTCTTCCCCTCGCGCGCCGCTGAATTCGTGGGACTGGGGGGGTGCCTCGCGAGGGGGGACCTCCAACTCTTCTTCCCGCATGCGCCGGACGACCTCCTCGGCCAACAGCTCCTGCCTGCGGATCATCTCTTCGGGATCTTCGAAATTCAAGAGCAGGGGGGGCTCGCTGGGGAAGATGACCGCAGCCACGCCGGCGACACGCCACCCCTCCGACTGGCGCCGCAGCATCCAAACCATCTCGTGGGTCTGCCGTGCTCCATAGCCGTCCAGATCGGTCCAGCGCGTGGCGACGCGCGCCCCGTCATCGCCGAGCAACTCCGTTTCTCCGATCTCGAATTCGGCGGTGTCGCTCCCCGGCGGGGCCACCCCCAGGTCCATCTCGGCCACCTTACGCCGGGCCAGATCAGTGAGCATTGCCGCGGTTCGTTCGTCGTCGCCATCCCGGACCGCGTCGAGAAACACCGTCACCGCGCCCGAAGGCGTGCTCGTGGCTTCTCCGGCGGTTTGGTCGCTTGCACGGTTGGGGTCGGCCGGAACACCGCTGGCTGATCCGGCCCCCGATTCGGTCCGCTCGTTCGTCGAACCACCGCAGCCGGCCAGCACGAGCGTGGCGATGGCCCCGAGCAGCAGCCAATGCGTTGTCCGATGATGAAACTTCATGTTTCACACACTCCGTAAACAGGGGGAGATCGGTGGGGCTGGGGTGCCGGCTCTGCTTCCTTGTCGAGTGCTGGGACAGGACACCCCTGCGGGATGTGCCCATTCACGGTCGCAACGACCTGCAAGGCGGCCAGAGTCTCTCACGAACCGCCATTTGGGTCAAGGCGAATAATGCGCCAATTAGAGGGGTATGGGCGGCCCCAGAACGGTCTAGCTCTTAGCTCAAAGGCGGACGCGGCACGGGGAACTCGCGGATCTTCGAACCCGAGCAGCGTGCACCCGAGTTCCCGCCGTGCACAGGGCTTACAGGGCCCGCGCGCCAGGCGTGCTCGATTGTCAGGGCGTCCCCGACCGCAGCCGCTCGATGGCGGTGGCGACGCGGGCGCGGTGCTCGTGGATGGGCCGCGGGTCGTTGGTGAAAGTCGTCATATCCGCCGTGATCGATTCCGGCACCTCGAGCAGGCTCTCCAACCGAACCCGCTCCTCGGCCGAGAGCCGGTCGCGGTGCTGCTCGATGAGCCCGCGGAGCTTGTAGAGATACTCCCAGTCCTCGATTCCTTCCCGGAGCATCTCCCAGCGGATGCTGCTCACCGGCGGAGCGATCACCGCTCCCTCGCCCGCGGCACCGGGGACGGCCGCGGCGAGCGGCGGATAAATGAAGCGGCCGTCGCCGTTGCCCCAGTGGCGGCGGACGCCGGGGGGCGTCGAGTAGCCGCTCACGTAGCCCATGGGGTCTTCGTAGGGGTTCTGTGGCTCGTCGGGGAAGGCGGCGCTGCTGGTCCAGTAGTTCGTCTGCCAGACGAGGACGCCGTCGATGTTCCGCTCCCAGGTCTGCCAGAGCCAGACGCGGAGCTCGGTGGCGGGATGATCGATAAAGAGCGTAGCATAGGGGGCCTTGGGCACCGTGCAGACGTACCACCAGAAGCGTTTTCCTTCGGCGCGCCGGGCCTCGGCGGCCTCGTGGTCGTACTGATGGGAGACGGGGCACCAGATGTCGACGAGGCCGAAGAGGTCTTCGACCGGCTTCTCGGTGAGCATCCGCCGCAAACCGGGGGCGTAGCGCTTCAGCCGCTCCATGCCCGCGGCTACGAAGGGATAGTCGCGGGGGGCAGGTTCGTCGAACCAGTAGATATAGGCCATATCCAACCAGCCCCGCTCCCGCAGGTGGGCCTCGAGCTGCTCGACCAGGCTGGCGAACATCGCCTGGTACTGCTCGGTCTCCTCGCCGAATTCGCCGATGCGGGGTTCGTAGCGGCTGTGGAAGGTCCCGCCACCCATCCCGGGGATGCGGAGACGGAAGCCGGTAAACCCGAACTGCTCGATCGCCCGTTCCATGGCGGAGTCGAAGGCGGAGAAGTCCACATCGGCCCGGGGCGGGTCGGCCTCGGGGCGGAAATGAACACGGATGGAATCCAGCGGCGTGGGGTCGTAGGGGCTGATGCGATTGCGGGCGAAGGCCTCGAAATAGAGATCGAGCACCCGGCGGCGGTCGGCCTCGTCGGTGAGCTGGTGGTAGCGAAAGACGTTCTGCGGCGAGAAGCCGAAGGCGGTCTCGATGTGATTCTGCTCGGGTAGAGCGAAGTCCCAGACGGTGAGCTCGATGGGCACTTCCGCAGCGAAGCCTTCGGCGGTGAGAGCCACCGTGCCGCGGTAGCTGCCGGCCGGGGCATCGGCAGGAACCTCGATAGCGATCCAAAGCGGCTGATTCTCGCCCGCGGCCACATCGATCGGCTCGTCGAGGGGAGGGAGGGCATCGGGCCAATAGGCGCGGATGCCCGTCGCGTCGGTTGGGGAGTGGACGAAGTGGTAGTAGACGCGCAGGACCTCGATGCGATCGGCATCGATCACGGTCCCTTCCGGCCCCGTCAGCGGGCCGACCTCCGCGGAGAGCCCGCGGAGCCCCTCGGCCGAGCGAACGACGATCTGGGCGCCCTCGCGGTCGCGGCGGGCAGCGGCGAGGCGGACAGCCTCGCCGCGCTCCTTCGGCGGCGGCCGGTCGCGGGGGACCTTCCAGCCGGCCTCGCACCACCAGAGCGTCGCTGTTTCGCCCGGTTCGCCGAGCAGGTATCCGTAGTCGGCGCGGTGGAACTCGGCTACCGTCACCGGCAAAAGGGCCGCCAGGTCGGCTCGTGTTGCTCCCTCCCGCCGTAGCGCCACAGCGAACCAGTGTTCGCCGGGCGTCTCAGCCGGCAGCTCCACCGCCAGTGTCGCCGTCTCTCCGGGGTCGATGCGGGCGGAATCGCCGGCTGTCGGCGGACCTTCCGGCACTCGGGGAGCGTCGTCGCCGCCGGCAGCCCACGCCTCGACGTCGGCGGGGCGGACATCCAGCCGTGCGTCGGCGATATCGCTACCTGGGTTGCGGACCGCCATCGAGAGCTGCATCCTGCCGGGAGTCTCGGCCGGAACCCGTGTCATCCCCTCCACGGCCAGGCCGTCGCCGAGCGACTCGACCATGGCGTAGAGCGTACTACCGACGGCCTCGGGGACCGCTCCGTCCAAGGCGCCCTCGAACTGCACGCGGTTGACTTGGAAGGTGGGTCTCTGGCCGGCAGCCGCCAGCCGCAAGAACAGCGTCTCGGCGGGCAGGAGCTCCGCGGGCACGGCGGCCCGGCCCGAACCGACGCCGTCGACCTGTTCCAGCACATGCCACGAGTCGCCGTCGCGGCTCACGGCCGCGATGCATCCGCCGCGGACGTGGTAGTTCACGTCCCACTCCACCGCGCCTTCGTCGAAGCGGCCTGCCGGGGCATCGAAGCGATAGATGACTTCGGACCCCGCGCCGAAGACCCAGCGGTCGCTGTTGAACCCCGCCGTTGCCCGCACGAGGGTGCGGTGGTCGTTGGACCCGTCATGTTCGAAGGAGCCGTCGAAGCGGTACTGTCCCTGCCGGATCGACTCCCCCTCGCCCAGCACCAGGCCAGCGGTAGCCGTATGGACGGGGATCACCGGGGTAAGGCGTACGGCGTCGAACTGCAAACTGCCGGTGGTGTGCCACTGGCCGACGCGGACCTGTCCCCTTTCCATGCCGTCCGGCACGCGAAATGCGTGGCCAAACCACTGCCACTGGCTGGAGACTCCGGGATAATCGCGGTTGGCGAAGGCGGGCCCGGCGATCATCGAGCCCGCCCCGCTGGGGCGGCGCGCCCGCACGGCGAAGTGGTACCTTCCGCGGGGAGTGAAGGGGTGACTGTCGAGGAACCAGGCGTTGCTGTCCTCGCCGCCGCCGGTAACCTCGAGCGCGGCGCCATCGACCCAACGCCCTTCGCCGCCGGAGAGCCGCCACGCGTGCGGGGCGGCGTCGCCGGCGGTGAAATCGGCGTTGGGCAGGGGCGCGGGCGGCGGGATGACTCCCGTATCGCCATGGACTGTCCCGGCGAACGTCGCCATAAGGAGGGCGAGAGCGATCATTCCGAGCGGTCTTGCCGCGGTCGGGGAGGGCGTCATGGTGATTCTCCGCTGGTGGGTGCAGGATAGCGTGCGTCGGGGCGCAGGGGCAGCCCCGATTGTATCCCGCCCGGCGGTGCACATCACGAGCGCGGGGGAAGTCGTGGCGTTCAGGCCGGCTGCGCGACCGGCTCGGGCAGTTCTTCGACGGCTTCCCAATCGGGATCATCGAGCCCGCCTTCCATCTTGAGCTCCTTGTAGCCGCAATAGAGGACCGGCACCACAAAGAGGGTGATCAGCCCGAAGCACATCCCGCCAAAGACGGGAAGGGCCATCGCCCGCGCCACGTCGGCACCGCGGCCCGTAGCCAGGAGCACGGGGAGCAGGGCCACGAGCGTTGTGAAGGTGGTCATCAGGCAGGGGCGCACCCGTTTCAAGCCGGCCGCCACCGTGGCGTCGCGGATATCCCCCACGGACGCCAAGCGGCGGCGTTTGAAGATGGAATCGAGATACGTGGCCATCACCACGCCGTCGTCCACGGCGATTCCGAACAGCGCGATGAAGCCCACCCAGATGGCCGTGTTCATCTCGGCGCCGGCCAGGGCCAGCACGATCATACCGCCCGCGAATGCCGTGGGGATCTCCGTGAAGACCACCATCGAGATGGGCAGGTTGCGGAACTGCAGATAGATGAGCGAGAGGTTGATGAGGATCACCAGCGGCACCAGCCACATGAGCCGCCGGTTGGCCTCGACCTGGTTCTCGAAGGATCCCACCGCCCGGAGCTCGAAGTTGCCGTCCGGGAAGGCGAGCTCACCGCTGGCCCGCGCGGCGCGGAGCGAGTCCATCACCGCGGCGACCGTCTCCAGGTCGCCGGCGGCGCCCGAGGGGGCGAAGATCACGTGGGCGACGAGGCGGGCGTCTTCGCTGCGGATCATGCCCGGCCCCCACGTCGTGCTCAGATGCGCCAGGCGCTCCAGGGGCACGACGTCGCCGGTGGGCGCAACCACGGGGACGTTCCTCAGCTCTTCGATCTGTTCCCGCACGTTCCGCTGGTAGCGGACCTGGATGGGATAGCGCTCCCGCCCTTCGACCGTGGTGGTTACATCCACCCCGCCTAACCCGGCGGAGACGATTTCGTTGACCATCATCGTGGTCATGCCGTAGCGGGCGGCCTCCTCGCGGTCGACCTCGAATTCGAGGTAGGGCTTGCCGAGGACGATGTCGGGGCTGACCGTGGCGGGGTTGACGTGGTGGTGGTCGCGGAGGTGATCGTTGACCGCCCACGCCGCTTCGGCGAGCCCTTCGAGACTGTCGCCGTAGATCCGCACGGCCATCGAAGCGCGGATGCCCGCCTGCAGCATCACCACCCGCCCCTCGATCGGCTGCAAGGGGGATGCCATGGGGATGCCGGGGAGGGTGGCCACGGCGTTGATCTCGTCCCAGATCTTCCGCTCCGTCATCCCCGGGCGCCACTGGTCGCGGGGCTCGAGCATCACGTAGGTCTCGATCATCGCCACCGGCGCCGGGTCGAGGGCCGACTCGATGCGGCCGATCTTGCCCAGGGCGTTGGCGACCTCGGGAATCTCCTTGATGAGCGCCCCTTGCGTCTGCAGGATCTCCATGCACTGAGAGAAGCTGGCCGCCGGGTAGAGGCTGGGCATGTAGAACCAGCTTCCTTCGTCCAGGGCGATCCAGTCGTCGGAGACCAGGCCGGTGAAGATGTGCTTTGCGCGGACGTACCCCGGCACCTCGTTGAGGTCGGCGCCGAGTGCACTGGCCACCCGCTCGACCGGCCGCAGCACGGTAGGCAGCCCGAACCACGCGCCGAGCCCCAAGAGGACGACAAAGGCATAGAGGACCATGAAGCCCCTCTTGTGCGCCAACAGGAACCGCAGTGTAGGTTCGTAGACCCACACGATCGCCCGGGTGAGTGGATTGTGCTCGATGGGCTTGATTTTCTCCCGCGTGATCGCATAGCCGGCGGCCGCGCCCACCGCGGCGAGAATGGCGGTGGCCCAGGGGAGGCTCAGCGCCGTCCAGTGTTCGATGCGCTCGCCCCAGACGAAGTAGCTCAAGGCGGCCACCAGGCCGCCCACGGAGATCGCTCCCCCCAGCCCTGCCAGCCGCGGCCAGCGGACGGTGACCAGCAGCATGCGGCACAGCAGCGGCACGAGCACCACGGCCAGGATGAGGCTGGCCACCATGGCGAAGGTCTTGGTCCAGGCCAGGGGGGCGAAGAGCTTGTAGTCCCGCCCGGTGAGGAAGAAGACGGGGAGGAAGCTGATCACCGTGGTGCTCACCGCCGTGATGACGGCCGGAATGACCTCGCCGGCCCCCTCGCGGATCACCGCCAGCCGCCGCCGCGCCCCTCCCGGCGCCCCGCGCGCCTCCCACTGGGACAGGTGCCGGTAGGTATTCTCCGAGACGATGATCCCCATGTCGACCATGGTGCCGATGGCGATGGCAATGCCGGCCAGCGACATGATGTTTGCGTCGACGCCGAAGACGTTCATGGCGATGAAGGCCATGAGCACGGCGATCGGCAGCGTGACGGCCACCACCAGGCTGGCCCGCACGTGCAGCAGGAATAAGACCACCACCACGATGGTGATCAACACCTGCTGGCCCAGGGCATCGGTGAGCGTGGTCACGGTTTCGTCGATCAATTGCGAGCGGTCGTAGATGCCGTGGATCTTGATGCCGTCCAGGTCCCCTTCCAGCGCTCGAATCCGCTCCTCCACGCGCTCGATGACGACCCGGGGATTCTCGCGATAGCGCATCACCACCACGCCGCCGACCGCTTCCGTACCGTTCAGGTCCAGCGCCCCCAACCGGAAGGCGGGGCCGGTCTGGACCTGGGCCACGTCGCGGATCCGCACAGGGACGCCCTCGCGGCTGGTGATCACGGTGTTTTCGATCTCTTCAATCGTTTCCTGCGGCGTCTTGCCGGAGCCGATGAAGCCGCGCCCGCGGACGATGAATTCCATCCCGCCCGTCTCCACCGTCTTGGCACCCACGTCGATGTTCGACTCCCGCACGGCGCCGATCACCGTGCGCAGGGGGATGTCGTGGTAGCGGAGCTGGTCGGGATCGACTTCGATCTGATACTGCCGCACGTAGCCGCCGATGGAGGCCACCTCGGCAACCCCCTCCACGGACTGCAGCGCGTACTTGATGAAGAAGTCCTGCCGCGACCGCAATTCGGCCAGGTCCATGCCGGGGGGCGGCTCCAGCACATAGTAGTAGATCTGCCCCAGCGCCGTGGCATCGGGCGCGAGCGTCGGTGTCACTTCCTCGGGCAGCGTGCCGGAGACGGTGGTGAGCTGCTCGGCCACGCGGGAGCGGGCCCAGTAGAAATCCACTCCGTCGTCGAAGGTCACCTGCACGAAGCTGAAGCCGAACATGCTGGTGCCGCGGACACTTCTGGCACCCGGCACCGCCTGCAGGGCGACGCTCAGCGGGTAGGTGATCTGATCCTCGATGTCCTTGGGCGAACGGCCGGGCCAGTCACCGAGCACGATCACCTGGTTTTCGCCCACGTTGGGGATTGCGTCCAAGGGGACCTGCCGGGTGCTGTGCCATCCGTAGAAGACCGCACCGATCGCCAGCGCCAGCACCACGAGGCGTTCGCGGAGGCAGAAATCGAGCAGCTTATAGATCATGACCGGCTTTCTTGTCAGTAATCAGTAGTCAGTGGTCCGTTGGACGCGCCCCCAAGGCACCTGGCACGGTACCACAGGCAACGGACATCTCGCGAACGATTACGCTGCGCTACAGCACGCCGGTTCGCCGGCATCGTCCTCGTCGGCAGGCCCTGAAGGGGTCAGCTCGCGAACCTGAATGCCGCAGCGCAACATGCCGCTGCCCCAGTACGGGTTGGCCAGCGGCGGGGACGGCTGCAGCCAATCGCCCTCGCCGCCGGGGACCATCGGACAGTAGTAATGGAGGATCACCGTCTCCGCCTCCGCGCTGCGCGCTTGCGAGGCAAGCTGGATGATCGATTTGCTGACCGGCTTGAATGCCATGCGGGCGTCGTCGAGCCCCAGCTCGCTGAGCGTGGGGGCGTGTTCCGCAATGACCTCCAGCAGTTCGCGGGCGTCGCCGGTCAGTGCCGCGGAGGCCGCCAGGCGCTCGGCGAGCTGGTGCAGCGGTTGGGTTTGCACCTCGGGCACCTCCCGGTCATCGGCCAGTGTCGCCTGCACCTCGAAGTACGCCTGGTAGAGCTGCTCCAGGTCGGCGCCGTCTTGGCCGGCGATCCGCTCCATGGGGCGCCGCTCGATCTGCAGTGGACCCTCGGTCTCCTCCTGCCTGGGCTGGGCGCGGGTGGGGTCGATCAGCGACGGGTTGCCGGCCAATTGCATCTGCGAATCGATGAGGAAGTTGCCCGAGAGGGCCACTTCCTCTCCCGCCTCGAGACCGCGGGCGATCACGATCCGGTCGCCGTTCGAGGGCCCGAGCACCACCGGCCGCATTTCGAAGCGTCCCGGTTCCGTCTCCACGTAGACGATGCTGGTCCGGCCGGTCATGAGCACGGCATTGCGGGGGATCACCAGCACCTCGTGCGGATCGGTGGGAGCGTCGGCGAAGCCGAAGTGGGAGGCGGGCACCAGGGGGACGCTGCAGACCCGGCACGACCCCGGCTCCTCCTCCACCACGTGCGGATGCCGGGGGCTGATCCACTTGCCCGCCAGCTCCGGATCGTAGATCGCTTCCGGCGGAGTGCCGTTGCCGCTGAGGTCCACCTCGATATGGGCCCGCGCGTAGTCGCCGATCCGCAGCAGGCCCCGCTCGTTCTGCAGGACCACGCGGACCCCGACGGTCCGCGTCCGCGGCTGCACCACCGGATCGATGAAGGCCACGCGGCCGGTGAACCGTTCGCCGGGTAGCGATTGGACCTCGGCCTCCACGCGCTGGCCGTAGCGGATGGTGGCGGCATCGGCGGGAAAGAGGTCCAGCATCAGCCAGACCTGAGAGAGATCGGCAATGCGGTAGATCGGGTCGCCCGAGTCGACGTACTGCCCCTCCACCGCCAGCCGCTCGATCACGGTTCCCCCCATGGGCGCGTAGAGGTGCACCCGGCTGGTGGCCTCGCCGGTCTCTTCGAGCCGGTCCACCTGGGCCTCGGTCATCCCCAATTCGATAAGCCTCTGCCGCCCGCTCCGATAGAGCCGCTGCTGGGAATCGACCAGCCGGCCATCGGCCTGCATGTTGTTGAGGGATCGCCGGATCTGGAGCAGCTCCACCTGGCCGCTGTACAGCTCGGGCGAGTAGACCCAGGCCAATTGGTCGCCGTGGCGGACCGCCATGCCGGTGTAGTCGGCATACAGGCGGTCGATGCGACCGTCGACGTAGGCGGAGATCGTGGCCAGGGCGCCTTCGTCATAGCGGATCTCGCCGACGGCTCGGATCCTCCGGGCCTGGGGTACGGACTCCACCGTTACCGTGCTGATATTGGCCAGCCGCCGCGCCGCCGGGTCGATCTGGATGGAGTGGCCGTCCGACGCATTATTGCCGGACGTGGCCGGCACCAGCTCCATGGCGCACACGGCACAACGGCCGGGCAGTTCCTGGGGCGGCACGCACATCATCGGGCAGATGTATTCCACGTTGCTCTCCGCCGCCGCGACCGAGGCATCGCCGGCGCCGCCGGCGGAGATCCAGCCCATCCGCTGCGCAGCCCCCAGACCGGCAATCAGCAGCGCGCCGGCGCCCAACAGCAGGATCGGCTGCACGAAGAGTCCCCCCCAGAACCTCCAGGTCCCCTG
Organism: Planctomycetales bacterium; assembly: GCA_007119795.1. The sequence goes on from SKOZ01000034.1 coordinate 10,299, forward strand.
CGGCCGCCCGGCAGCCGTCTTCGGACCCTCCGCCGCGGCCTCTTGGGGACGCTCCCGGTCGTTGCCCGGCGGCCGGGCATCCTTGGAGTCTCCGGCTCGTCTTTCCGATGCGTCCTGCGCACCGGACGCTTGGGTCGCGGGGGATGGATCGCCAGTTCCCTCCAGCCGGGTCGGGTGCCCCCCCTTGCTTTGGCTTCCGTCGCCGGTGGCGTGGCGACCCACCACGTCACGGGGCGCATTGTCGGCGTCGTGGAAAGACATATAAGCACCTTGCCTGTAGGGAATGAACAGTGGCCAAAGGGCGGTCTTCTGGTGCGCATGCGGCAACAGAACGTCGTTCGATGCGCGGATCGGGGGGCTGCTGCGTCCCGCGCGAATCCCAGGCGCGCAGCGGCCTCAGGGAGTTCTGCCGGATGCACCCACGTGCAGGGCAGCAGGAAAGAGTCCGGTGCCCACGCTCAGCGCGCACCGCACCCGCCGTCCATCAGAGCCGCCAGCAGCAGAGTAGCGGATGGAGGCGAAACGCCACAGAGGAGAAGGGAACCGACTCCCCGGCAACCGCGGCACCAGGGATGATTGGCGACTTGTCGGCGGCCGGGAGCGCGCCGGCGACTGCGCGGGCCCTGCCGGGATCCGTCCGCGGATCGGTCGAGGGCCGGGTTGCCTCGACACATGTCTGGCGGTGGGCCGAGCACGTGCAACAGCGATCCACGGTTGCCCGCTCCGGATCCGCCCCACGGCAACACGAAGGGGCCTCGGTCGAGTCGTCCAAGGCGTCGGCGAGGCAGCAGCAGTCGACACTCCGGCAAGGCGCGATCCCCCCCAGGCACCCGGCCGCAACAGACAGCGGCCCGGTCAACACCATCGCCACGGCCAGAAGCGAGGCGATAATCGCTCGTGGGGGTAGATTCCGGAACATGGGGATTTTTCGCGGGGTTCGCTGATTATCGTAGCGTGTCGCCCCGGATTCGTCAAGGTCATTCGCTCGCGATTCCGGCAAATCTGCACGCCCGGAACACTCCTTCAAGCAGCATTTCCCCCCGGACTCTGCCCGCGGTACAGGGAGATCGCGGCGTGGGATACTTCCCCAGCACATCGCACCGGGCAAAGGTGCGTGGCAAGGGGGCGCGGACCGTCAGGGCGGCGCCCGCCATGTTGCACGCTGAAGGCCTCCTGGACTATGCTAAAGGTGTGAGTAAGCAATGCCTGCGAACCGTTGCATCGGTGCCGCCGGAAAGAGGGTTCCTCCCGCCGGGAGACGGTCGATGCCGGGGGCAGACCTGCCGCAGAGGTCGCACTCTCGGCACACAAGGTGGTAGAGGCATATGCCCGCCGTGCATCGCGGCCGCGGCGACCGAGAGGAGTCCGAGATGCTATCCATCGTGATTCCCGTCTTCAACGAGGAGCCCGGCCTCGAGGAACTCCATCGGGAGATCACCGCCGTGGCGGCGGCCGAAGGCTACGCGCTGGACGTGATCTTCGTCGACGACGGCTCCACCGACGGCTCCTGGCGGGTCATCCGCTCGCTGGCAGAGCGCGATCCCCAGATCCGCGGCATCCGTTTTCGCCGCAACTTCGGCAAGGCGGCGGCACTCTCCGCGGGCTTTGCCGCCGCCCGCGGCGAGCAGGTGATGACTCTCGATGCCGATCTCCAGGACGACCCCAAGGAGATCCCCCGCTTCCTCGCCGAGATGGACAATGGCTTCGAGGTCGTCAGCGGCTACAAGCAGGTCCGCCACGACCCCTGGCACAAGGTCTACCCCTCGCGGGTCTTCAACTGGATGGTCAGCCACCTGACAGGCGTGAAGCTCCACGACCACAACTGCGGCATGAAGTCATACCGCCGCGAGATCTTCGACGAGGTGCAGCTTTACGGCGAGCTGCACCGCTTCGTCCCCGTGCTGGCGGCGGCCCGCGGTTTCCGCGTGGGGGAGATCGTCATCGAGCACCGGGCGCGGAAGTTCGGCCACTCCAAGTACGGCCTGAGCCGGATCGTCAAGGGCTTCTTGGACCTCCTCACGGTCAAGTTCCTCACCGGCTTCGGCCAGCGGCCGCAGCATATGCTGGGGACGCTGGGGCTGGCGTCGTTCTTCCTGGGGACGGCGGTGCTCGCGCTGCTGGCGCTCACCTGGATGGGTACCCGGGTGCTCCCCTTTATCGAGCCGTTCCACCTGCACGACCGGCCCATCGTCCTCTACGCGGTGGCCCTGATGCTCCTGGGCGGTCAGCTCATCTCCGTGGGGATTCTGGCCGAGCTTTTCATCGCTTACCACGACCCGGGGACCAAGGCCTATTCGATCGCCGAGCAGACCGGTGAGAGGGCCTCTACCCGCGGCGGTCACGACGGCGCGCCCCCCCCCACGGAGTCCTCCAGCACGCATCAGGTCCCATGAGTCAGCCCACTGCCGATACCCCGGAATCCGCCGCCCTCCCGCCGCTGCGGCAGACCGTCTATTGGATCCTCATCGCCCTGGCCATGGGGCTCATGCTGGGGCGCGTCTTCGCCCTGGACTCGGTCGATTTGACCTTCCTCGAGCAGTGGCGCGTGGCCCGCGAGACCGACCGCTGGCGGCAGCGATTCATCGAGCGCGGCCTCGAAGGGAGGCGGCTCGAGGAGGCGGTCGCCAAGGAGAATGCCCGGATTCGCGACGCCATCCGCTACCGCCGCCCCTTTTTGAGCGCCAACGACCGCAGCCGCATGGCCACCCTGCGGGCCCTGGTCGAGCCCGAGATGCGGGTGCCGGGCGCTCCCTACGCCATCGACAAGGTGGTCCAGGAGCCCGAGTGGGATACCATCGACATGGTGAGCCACTCCGGCCACCTCTACTCGAGCAAGCCGCCGCTGCTGCCCACGCTGCTCGCCGGCAAGTATTGGCTGATCTACCACGGGCTCGGGCTGAACCTGGGGGAGCACCCCTTCGTGGTCGCCCGCATCCTCCTGGTGACGACGATCCTGCTGCCCATGCTCCTCTACTTCTGGCTGCTGACCCGTCTGGCCGAGCGTCTGGGGAGGAGCGATTGGGGCCGGGTCTTCATGATCGGCACGGCCACGCTGGGTACGGGGCTGACGGCCTTTGCGGTGACTATCAACAACCACACCGTCGCCGTGGTCTCGGCCATGGTGGCGCTGTTCGCGCTGGCGCGGATCTGGCTCGATGGCGAGCGGCGTTTGCGCTACTTCGCCCTGGCGGGGTTCTTCGCCGCCTTCATGGTGGCCAACGAGTTCCCCGCGGCGGCACTCGCCGGGCTGATGTCGCTGATGCTCCTGGTCCGCATGCCCCGCGAGACGCTGATGGGTTTTCTCCCCGGCGCACTCGTGGTCGTCGTCCCCTTCTTCGCCACGAACTACATCGCCCACGACACCTGGAAGCCGCCTTACGCGCACCCCGAGTGGTACGACTACGAATACGAGAGGCAGGGGCGGATCGTGGAAAGTTATTGGCGGGATCCTCAGGGCGTCGACCGGGGCGAGCCCTCGCCGGCGCGCTACGCCTTCCACGTCCTGATCGGCCACCACGGCATCTTCTCGCTGACGCCCGTCTGGCTGTTGGCCTTTGCGGGCATGGGGGCGTGGCTCTGCTGCCCGCCGGAAAAGCGGCTCCGCGACCTGGCGATGCTGGCCCTGGTGATCTCGCTGGTGGGCATCGGCTTCTACCTGGTTCAGCCGCAGTCGAATCGCAACTACGGCGGGGTGACCTCGTTCTTCCGCTGGGTCTTCTGGCTGACCCCCGTATGGCTCGTCATGCTCCTGCCGGCGGCGGATTGGATGGCGCGCCGCCGGTGGAGCCGCGGCCTGGCACTGCTCCTCCTGGCCGCGTCGGCGGTGGCAGTCGCTTATCCGACATGGAACCCCTGGACGCATCCGTACTTGTTCGAGTATCTTCACTACCTCGGCTGGGTGCGACTCTAG
>SKOZ01000090.1 GCA_007119795.1 Planctomycetales bacterium
CCCCCCGCGGCTGCCGAAGCTCCCCCCGACGAAGGCGATTTGCGAGGTTCCCCACCAGCCCCCCAGCTCACCGACGGCATCGACGAGCAGGATCCGCGGCCGACCTGCCGCGCGATGGGGGGTGGCTGGCGGCTGGCAGCGGGGGGACTCTTCCTGTCTCCCCATCTCCCCCCTTCCCCGTCTCTCCGACCGCTTATCTCTTTCCGCTCCTCGGCTACAGTCATCGAGTTCACTGCGTCGCTCCCAGGGAAGTCCGGAGGCATCGAGGAGCCGGGCCACGTCGCCGAACCGCTCGGGATGGCGGGGTACGAGGATCAGCCGGAGCTTGGGGTGGCTCTCGGCCAGGCGGCGGAAGGTGGCCAGCGCCGCCTCCTCCTCGCCCTCCTGCGTGCTGCCGGCGACGAAAACGACGTCGTCCGCGGCGATGCCCGCCAGGGCGGCGAGGCGGCGGGTGAGGGGATTGTCGCGATCGGTGACCGCGCCGTCGAATTTCATCGAGCCGGTGATCCAGACGCGTTTGGCCGCCGTCCCCAGGGCTGCAAAGCGTATCGCGGTGGCCTGGTCCTGCGCGGCCACCAGGGCCAGTCCGGCGAATGCGCCGCGCGAGAGCGCACCGAGACGGCTATAGCCGCGAAAGCTCTTCTCGCTGAGCCGCCCGTTGGCCACAACGACGGGGACGCCGCGGCGGCCTGCAAGGCGGACCAGGTTGGGCCAGACCTCCAGCTCGGCCAGCACGATCATATCGGGCCGCAGGCGCGCCACGGCGTTGCCGACGGCCCAGGAGAAATCGAGAGGGAAGTGGAAGAGGGTGAGATCGGCGTAGCGGCGGCGGGCAACCTCCATCCCCGTCTTGGTCGTCGTGGAGAGGACGCACGTGACGTCGGGCCGCCGGCGGCGGAACTCAGCCAGCAGGGGGGCCAGGAGGTTCACCTCACCGACGCTCACCGCGTGGAACCAGGCGCAGGGCCCCTCGCCGGAGCGGAGGGGCGCGCAGCCGAGGAGCTTCTCGGCCAGCCCTTCGCGATAGCGCCCCGTGCGTACCGCGCGGTAGACGAGCCACGGCGCCGCGAGAAACAGCGCCCCCAGGTAGAGTGCGTTGAGGAGATAGGTCATCGGAATCCTTTCCGAATCCGTCCTAAGAGGCCTTTCGCCCCGTGGCTCCGCCGCTTCCTTTACGCATGCAGCAAAGCTTGTGTTTTTTGCCGCTGCCGCAGGGGCAGGGATCGTTGCGGCCGACCTTTTCGCCGCGATTGCGGATAGGCTCGACCTTGCCCCCTCCTTGGCTGCCGTCGACGGCGCGCTGCTGGTCGCGCTCCGCGTCGCTTGCCGGAGGGGCCTCGTCGTGGATGGCCTCGGTCTCGGTGAAGGTGGAGCCGACAAAGCCCTCGTCGAGCTGCTCCATGCGGAAGACCAGGTCGGTGACTCGCTCGCCGAGCGACCGCCACATGCGGTCGAAGGTCGTCATCCCCTCGCGCTTGAATTCCACCTTGGGATCGACCTGTGCATACCCCCTCAAGCCGATGCTCGACTTGAGGTGGTCCATCACCAGGAGGTGGTCCTTCCAGGCGGCGTCCATGGTGTGGAGCACGAGGGAGCGCTCCATTTTGCGCATCTCTGGACGGTAGTGCTCGTCGATGACCCGCTCGACCTCGCGCTGCAGTTCGGCGAGGGCGAGGGGCTGCATCGCTTCGGGCGGGAGGTCGGCCTTGACCTCGCGGTCCAGCCAGGCGGAGAGCGACTCGAGCCGTCCGTTGAGGCCGACGGACTGGAGGGGCTCGTCCGACGAGTCCAGGGCGCCGGCGATTTCCTCGCAACGGGTGCGGGCCTCGGCGAGGGCCTCGTCGCCGGCGCGGAGGAAATTGCGGCTGTGCTCGAGCAGCAGGGCGCGAATCTCGTCCCGCTGGCGGTTCTTGAGGTCTTCGAGGCTCAGTTCCACGCCGAAGCGTTCGCGGGCCCAGGCGACCAGGCCTTCGCGGTCGTAGCGCTTGTGGCCCTGGGGGTCGCGGCGGGTGAAGTGGTAGAGCCCGACCATCACGGGGAACTCCACCTCCTTTTCGCGGTAGACCTCCTCGGCGCGGCGGCGGACGAAATCGCGGAAGGCCTCTGTGTCCAGCTCGGCGACCTCCGCCGGATCCAGGGGGATGCCGAACTTGTGCTGCACCCAGCCGCAGGCCGTGCGGAGGCCGAAGTCCCTTTCCAGGAAGCGCGCTCCGGGGGCCAGGTCGATCTTGGCAATGGCTTCGCGGGCCCGCTCGATGAGCAGCTCGGCAACGCCGTCGCGGCCGGTCCGTTTCAGCTCGCGGTCGCGGAGGCTGAGTCCCCAGCGGACGTTCACCCCGTGGGCCAGGGCTTCCCAGTTCCACTCGCCGGGATCGGCGTCCTCGGGGAGGTTCTCCTCGATCAAGTCGAATACCTGGCTCTCCGCCTGCCGGGTGGCCTCGTCGCGGGCGAATTCCTCGGCCTGGGAAAAATCCATGCCCCGGAAGTCGCGGGCCTCGAACTCGACGGCCAGGGTCTTGCCGGCCCACTTGGCGAAGGTCTCCGTGCCGTAGTCGGTGGCCAGGAACTCGCCGAGGTAGTGGGCGACCTGCTGGTCGATCATCTCGAGGATGAGTCGCTTGCAGTCGCCGCCGTCGAGAATCTGCTGGCGATAGCGGTAGACGCGCTTCCGCTGCTCGTCCATGACCTCGTCGTACTCGAGGAGGTTCTTGCGGATGTCGAAGTTCCGCTCTTCGACCTTCTTCTGCGCGCCTTCGATCCGCCGGGAAACGAGGCGGCTCTCGATGGCCTCCCCTTCCTTCATCCCCAGCGAGGTGAGCAGGCCCTTCACCCACTCGCCGGCGAAGATCCGCATGAGGTCGTCTTCGAGGGAGAGGTAGAAGCGGCTGCTCCCCGGATCGCCCTGGCGCCCGCAGCGCCCGCGGAGCTGCAGATCGATGCGCCGGGCCTCGTGCCGCTCGGTGCCGATGATGTGCAGCCCCCCCATGGCGGCCACCTCGCGGCCCTCGGCCTTCATGTTCTCGCGCTGCTCGATCTCGTGGACGAGGGCGTCCCATTCCTCCTGAGGGACGTCGAGGCGGGTCGGATACGTGGCCTGCAACTGCGCCCAGGCCATGGCCTCGGCATTACCCCCCAGGACGATGTCCGTGCCGCGGCCGGCCATGTTGGTGGCGATGGTCACGGCGCCCTTGCGGCCCGCCTGGGCGATGATCTCCGCTTCCCGCTGGTGGTGCTTGGCGTTGAGCACCTCGTGAGCGATGCCGCGCTTCTCCAGCATGTGGGAGAGGCGCTCGCTCTTCTCGATGGATACCGTTCCCACCAGGATCGGTCGCCCCCGCCGCTCGATGCGGAGCACGCGATCCTCTTCGACCTTGACGCGCTCCTTCGTCCTGGCGGGCTGGAAATCGATGCTCTCCTCGGTCTCGCGGAGGATCGTCCCCCAATGCTCCTCCTCCTGCCCCTTCGGTCCGCGGAGGAAGAGGACGTCCCACTTGTGAATCCGCTCGATCTCGTCGACGATGGCCTCGAATTTCTCCCGCTCGCTGCGATAGATGACGTCCGGGTAGTTGATGCGCCGCAGCTCGCGGTTGGTAGGGATGGCGACGACGTCGAGCTTGTAGATCTTCCAGAACTCGGCGGCCTCGGTCATGGCCGTGCCCGTCATGCCGCAGATCTTGTCGTAGAGCTTGAAGAAATTCTGCAGCGTGATGGTGGCGAGCGTCTGGTTCTCCTCCTTGATGCGGACCCCTTCTTTGGCCTCGACCGCCTGGTGGAGGCCGTCGCTCCAGTGCCGCCCGGGCATGAGGCGGCCGGTGAACTCGTCGACGATGACGATCTCGTCCCCCTGGATGACGTAGTTCACGTCGCGCTTGTAGAGGTGGTGGGCCTTCAGGGAGTTGTCGATGAGGTGAGGCCACTCCATGTTGCCCGCCGTGTAGAAGCTCTCCACGCCGGCGAGCTTCTCCGCCTCGCGGATGCCCACGTCGGTCAGGTGGGTGGAGTGCTCCTTTTCATTGACCTCGAAGTGCAGGCCCTTCTTCAACTGCCGGGCGATGCGGTCCGCCTTCAGATACCGGGAGACGTCGTCGTGGGCCGGTCCGGAGATGATCAGGGGGGTGCGGGCTTCGTCGATGAGGATGTTGTCCACCTCGTCGACGATGGCGAAGTGCAGCGGCCCCTGCGACTGCTGGTAGTGCAGCGGGTAGCGGTGATCGCTGCGGGCCGCGGGGCGCATGTTGTCGCGGAGGTAGTCGAAGCCGAACTCGTTGTTCGTCCCGTAAGTGATGTCGGCGGCGTAGGCCCGCTGGCGGGCGTCGTTGGGCATGTTGGCATAGATGGTGCCGACGCTCATTCCCAAGGCCATGTAGAGGGGCCCCATCCACTCCATGTCCCGCCGGGCCAGGTAATCGTTCACCGTGACTATGTGGACTCCCTTGCCTTCCAGGGCGTTCAGGTAGGCGGGGAGCGTGGCCACCAGGGTCTTCCCCTCACCGGTGACCATTTCCGCAATGTTACCGCTGTGCAGCACCATACCGCCCAGGAGCTGCACGTCGTAGTGACGCAGCCCCAGCACCCGCCGCCCCGCCTCGCGGCAGACGGCGAAGGCCTCCACCAAGAGGTCGTCGAGCGTTTCCCCAGCCGCCATCCGTTTGCGGAAGCGCGCTGTCTGCTCCTTGAGCTCCGCGTCGCTCATCTCCTGGTACTTCGGTTCCAGGGCGTTGATGGCGGCTACCTGCGGCTGGAGCTTCTTCAGATAACGGGCGTTGGCCGATCCGAAGACCGACGTCAGCGACCGCTCGATAGTCCGCGAGACCCCTCCGAAGAAGTCGGAGACGACGTCAAAAGTGCGTTCCAATACTCTTTCCATCGGCGCAAAACCTTTCCAAACGGCACTTTACCGGTTATCCCCCCGGGGGTCAAGGACAACCGGCGGCGGCATATATCCCCCCCGGAAGAGGCGCACCCGCTTCGGGCGGCTGTCGGTCTGTCTCGCCGCCCCGCTGCCCCGCCGGTCCCGCGGCAGGAAATCCGTGGCTCGCCACGCGGGTCCCGTCCGATTGAACTACAGGGTTGGTGAACTGTCAGGGCGGCGGCAGGTGGGCGAGGACTTCGTCCAGACGGCCCCGAAAGGGGCGGCTCGAGAGCACAGGCCACCGTCGCCATTCCGCGTCGGGCCTCGGGCGAGCGAACCGCATTTGGAGGAATTTCGTGGACACGCGATAAGTTCGTAGGTAACACATCAGGGAATGACCTCGCAGCTACGACCGCAGGGCTGCCCACCCGGCATGGGTATCGGTTAGCACTGCACGGGGGAAAATTCCGGAAGGGTGCTTTGACTTGCGACTCTCGAATTGATAGTATCGGGGTTGAGGTTGGAGATTGCCGCCGGATGGTGAGAATGGGCAGCATTGGCCCCCCGGGCCGGCTGTGCGAAACGAGAATGCCGGGCGGCGTCTCAGGGGGTGCCGGGAGGTGGCTCATTCCCTCCGGCATCCGCGGGGCGGCTCGTTGCGGGGAGATTAGCGGGCGGCGCAAATCAATACGGCAAGGGGGGCGGCAGCGTGAGGGAGGCCGCCGTCCCCCGGGACACGGCGCCGGTGTCCTACGGATCATCCCAGGGGCGCATACAAACCTCAACGGGATAAGTCGAAGACGATGGAAGTCAAGCTGAAGGTCTTGAAGGGGAAGATCGCCGGGCAAATGGTGCCCATCGCGGGACCGAAGTACTTCATTGGCCGTGCCGAGGACTGTCAGCTGCGGCCCAACAGCGAACTGGTCAGCCGCCACCACTGCGTGATCATCGTCGACGAGGGTTTCGTCGCCGTCCGCGATTTCGGCAGCAAGAACGGCACCTTCGTCAACGGCCAGCGCATCCGCGGCGAGCAGGAGCTCCGCGCCGGCGACACGCTCACCGTGGGCCCGCTCGATTTTGAGGTGCTCCTCGACGTGCGTGTGGGCGGACAGATGAAGCCCAAGGTCCAGAGCGTGCAGGAGGCGGCGGCGCGGACCGCCGAAACGGCTCCGGCTGCCGAAGACGACATGGACATCAGCGACTGGATCGGCGACGACGTCCATTCCAGCGGCACTGAGGCCACCGTCCTCGATTCGGCGGGCACGGTGAAATCCCACCTCGACTGGACGCAGACGGGGACCGGCGAGGGCGAGCCGAAGGACGAAGAAGAGGAGGGCTCGGAGGGCTCCGCGGAGGACCTCGAAGAGAAGAAGAAAGAGCTTCTCGGTCCGAAGAAGGTCGTGGGCCGCTTCGAGGGGAGCGTCGAGCTGAGCGCCGAGAGCTCGCGCGCCGCCGCCGCCGACATGCTGCGGCAGCTCTTCACCCGCAAGTAATCCCCCTCGGGTCTCTTCCAATCGAGGCACGGCGGCGCGTCGTCCCCCTCGCGGTCGGCGGTCCGCCGCCCCAGCCAACGAGGCGCACGTGAAAGCATCGCAGCCGCCGCGAAAGGAGGCCGCCCTTCTCGGGATGGCCTTCGACAATGAGGACGGTCACACGCGGCTGACGCGGGGGGAGAATTTCTTCCTCGTGGGAGGCTCGCAGGAGACCCACGCGGTCATGCAGGAGACCGCGGTGAAGATCAACGAGCATCTCGACCGCTGCGGCAAGCGCCTCGACGACGTCTCCGTCGGCGAGCTGCGCGACATCTGCCGCGAGGTCCGCAGCTCGATCGCCAAGGAGGAGTGAGCCCGCGCGGCGACCGCCCCCCCGGCGCCGCTCGAGGCGCCTTCAGCGGCCGGCGGAAGCCAGCATCTCCGTGCGGGAAGACTCGCGATCTCTGCGCGCGCCCCCTTCTTCAGGCTCCTGCCAGTCGCGCCCGCGGCGGACGGCCGCGATCACCAGGGTCAGTGTCAGCGTCATCAAGGAGGCCGCCAGCCAGAAAGGGGCCGATGGCTGGGCGAAGAAGAGGAGGACGCCGCTGCCCTTGGCCGTAATCCTTGCCAGACTCGACAGGCTCTCGTTGACGCCCAACACCCCGCCCATGCGGTGGGGATCGACGCGCCGCGAGACGAGCGACTGGACGGCGGGGGCCAGAAAGGCCACGCCGGAGACCGTGATCGTGGCGCCGGCCAGGAAGACGACCAGGCCCCGGTCGAAGGCCAACGCCAGCGCCAGGAGCGCGTAGCCCGCGATGCCCAGCGCGGCGCCGGTCACGCTCAGGCACGTCTCGCTCAGCGAGAGGGCCAGACGCCGCACCAGCACCCCTTGCACCAGCGTCTGCACGAGGCCGATGTAAGCGAAGGTGAGCAAGATCCGCCGCCCGATGAACTCTTCGGGCACGCGGGGTTCGAGCAGCGTCTTGATCGAGAGCGAGGCCGTAGCCTCGAAGTTGGCCAGGGCGAAGACTCCCAGAAACGACGCTGCCAGCAAGAGCGGGATGGACGGGATGCGGAGCGTGGCGCGGAGCGCCGCAAGGTCGAAGTAGGGCGCCGCGGCGGCGGCCCGCCGGGTGCGGGTTTCGGGGAGCTTCCAGAGCGCCAGGGCGAAGGCCCCCCCGCTTAGGGCGGCGGCCGCGAGTCCCGGCCAGGGACTCGTCGCCGCGTCGCCCCCGGCGAGCAGCGCCAGGGCGCCGAGCAGGGGACCGAAGGTGAAGCCGAGGCCGAAGGCTGCCCCGATCAGCGCCATGCCGCGGGCGCGGCGCTCGCGGGGGGTGACGTCGGCGATGAAGGCCTGCGCCGTGGAGATCGTGGCTCCGGCAATGCCCGCTCCGATTCGTGCGACGAAGAGCCAGACCAGGCTCTGCCAGACCATCGCCGCGGCAAACACCACATAACACGTCGTGGATCCGACCAGTCCGATGAGAAGAACCGGGCGGCGGCCGATGCGGTCGGACAGGCGGCCCCAGAGGGGCGAAAAGAGGAACTGCATCAGCGAAAAGCAGACCGTCAGCGCCGCGACCACGAAGGGCACGTAGTTGGGCACCACCTCCTCGGCGATCTGCTCCGTGTAGACCGGCAGCAGCGGCAGCACCATGCCGAAGCCCAACAGGTCGATGAACACGACCAGGAAGACGAGCAGCAGGGCGAACTTCGGGGGTGGGGACGCAGGGGGCATCGACGTGATGGGGGGTTCGGCCGCCGTCGGAAAGACGGAACGGTGACGGCGGGCCAGCGGGTGCGGCCTCGATTGCCGGCGCCCTCCAGGGGCCCACGGCGCGCCACCCAGCCGCCCGGAGGACGGGCATCGCGGCAACAGTCCATTATCGGCCCGCCTACCCCCTCGGACAAGCGACAACGGAGAGCGGCGCGAGGCGTGGGCTCCTTTTCCCCCTTAGGGAACCCCGGGAGCGATGGCCGAGAACTTGGGCCGGTCGACCGGGACCTGCTCGTCTTGCACACTCAGGCACCGCCCCCATGCCTTCCGCCTCCCAGCGGGCACGTCGTTCAGGGCCAGGGGGCGGCAGCCCGGACTAGACCCTGCCTCGGGGCTGCCCAGCGGAGGACCAGCAACACCGGCAGGCTCAGCGACGCCGTGTAGCACCCGACCCCCACCGCCCGCAGCAAAACCTCGGTCAGTCCCGCGTCAACTTCGCCCAGGATCCAGCGGGTAAGGGCCGTGGCCACCGCGAAGAGGGAGGCGGCCACGAAGACGATCACGCCACTGGCGGCGATTCCCCCCAGTGCCGACCACCGCCGGGTCCGAACCACGAGCAGTGCCACGGGCATCATCCAGAAGAGCCCCACGCCGATCCGCCCCGCCGACACCAGGTCGGCCGCCAGCACGGCGGCCCCAGCCCCCAACAGCCCCGCCGGCCCGCTGCTGACGAGCAGCCAGACGACCGCCACCAGGGCCGCAACGTCGGGAGCGACGCGACCGATGGCCAGGCGGTCGCCGAGCCCCGTCTCTACGGCCACGGCGGCGTAGATCGCCAGGAATAGCCAGACGGCTCGCACGGTGCGACTCCTCGAAAGGTGCTTTCCGGTTTGCCCACACGGGATCGGTGGCTGGTGGCTCGCCCCGGGGCGCGTGGGGTGCTCTGTCGGCCCTGGACTACCAACCATCTGCTAGGGACGGATCAGGCGATCCGTCCTACAGGCTATTCGGGGACGGATCAGGCGATCGGTGCTACAGCTCGGCGGTTAGGGCTCTTCAGGCGGAGCGCGTGCCGGATTGAGCGCCAGCCGCAGGACGGCGACCTCGGCGGGGTCCATCGCCGCGGCAGGTTCAACGCGAATGTCCCAGTGGGCGGCGCCCGCCGACCGCTCGGCGCGCGTCACGCGGCCGTAGAGGAGCGGCTCGGCGAGCACGCCCTCGGTGCTGGCAGCGACGACCAGGTCGCCCTCCTCGACCGGCTCGGTCACCGCTACGTAGCGAACGCGGACCGTGCGCTCCCCGGCCCCCTCGAGAACGCCGCGGGGGCCGACCGGCGAGGCTCCCGGCGGCCCCGCCCTGCCGTCGCGGCGCGGGGGAACCAGGCGGACCAGGTCGCGGTATCCCGGCTCGACGACCCGCTGCACCGCACTCGAATACCGGCCCACTTCGGCGACCTTCCCCCAGACGGCCTGACCGCGGAGGACGAGGTGCCCGGGCTTCACAGCGGCATCGGCACCGCGGTCGATCAGCGGGAGGGGGGCTTCGAGCACGAGGTCGCCCTCCGCGGTGCCGGCGGCCGCACCGGCGTCGATCAGGTGCCGCCGGGCGAGGAAGGCGCGTCCCTGCTGTCCAACGACGCGTGCCGGCACGGCCTGGGCGGCGAAGAGCAATTCTTCCTCATGGGGCCGCATCGAGAGCGCGGACACTTCGGCCAACTGCCTCAGGCGGCGGTTCTCCGCCTCGAGCCGAGCCAGCTCGGCCTCGAGCGCCCCCTGACAGGCGGCGGCGTTGCGGTAGCGGGCAAGCACCTCGGCGCCGCGATCCAGGGCATCGCCTGCGGACCGCAGCGTTCGCTGTCCCGGAAGGACCACTGTGGCCGCGGCCGACTTCAGGGGAGCCGTCCACCGCGCCGGCAGGGCCGTCAACAGGACCCCCACGACCATGCCTCCCGCGGCGACCAGGGCCACACTCCTTGTCACTCCTCGCTCCCGCGCCGCCATGCCTCGCTCCGTCGGTAAGCCCGGGCCTACGGCTCACCCGGGACGATGGCCGGCAGGTACAGCCGACCTGGATAATGGACCAGCCGGTGGGGATCCCCCAAGGCGTTTCCGGTGTGCCGAGCCGATGATCGTATTCACCCCTTTCCTCCGTATCCCGCCCAAGAGCCGTGCAGCATCGCAGCAGCGCGTCGCTGTGGTTACGTTAAGGGAAAGATCAATCAATCGGAACGCGGCTCCGGCCAGGGCTGGGGCCGGCCGTTGCGCATGGTGGCGGGCACCACGGGGCGGGTGTTGTCGCCCAGGGGGTCCCAGTCGATCGTCCCGGTGACGCCGGCGAAGGGGGCGAGCTCGCGGATGGCGTCGTTGATGCGGGCGCGGTTCAGTCCCGCGCTGCGGACGGCGGCCACGAGGAGGCGGGCGGCATCGTAGGTGTGGGCGGCGGCGTAGTCGGGCGGGTAACCGCACCGCGCTTCGAAGGCGGCGGCGAAGTCGCGGGCCGATTCGCTGGGCTCGAAGAGCAGCGGGAAGACGACTCCCTCGGCAGCCTCGCCGGCCTCGGCGAGGAACCGCCGCCGGCCGATCGTGGCACTGCCGAAGACGGTACCTTCGAAGCCCGCTTCCCGCACCGCGCGGACGAGGCGGGCGCTGTCGGCGGCATCAGCCAAGAGAGCCACGACATCGGGCCGGGCCTCAAGGGCGAAGCGCACGTGCTCGGAAAGATCGGCCGTCCCCTCGCGGAACGTCACGTGCGCCCGCGGCGTGATGCGGCGGCCCCGGAGCTGGGCGAGCAGGTCGCGGGTGAAGTGGCGGGCGTCGTGGCTGCCGGCCGAGAGGACGACAAGGCGGCCACCTTCCAACGCCTCCGCCAGCGCCTCGGCCAGCACCGGCGCCTGGAGGTGGTCGCCGGGGAGGAGCGAATAGACCCAGGGGACATTGGCCAGGTTCACCGTCTTGTCGCCGCTGGCCGGGCTCAGCAGCGGCAGGCGCGCCGTGGTCACCACCTGAGCGGCCAGGTGCGCCGTATGCCCATCGATGCTCCCCAGGATCGCCCAGATGGGTTCGTCGTAGACCAGGCGGGCCAGTTCCGCGGCGCCGTCGCCCCAGGGATCGTCGGACCAGGCGGGGATCAGGCGAAAGGGGCGGCCGCGGAGACCGCCTTCGGCGTTGGCCTCCTCGATGCCCATCTGGGCGGCCGACCAGAGATCGCCGGCGATGGGGTCGGCCGGGTCGCCGGGCCCGAAGAAGGCGATGGGAACCTCGTCGAACTCCTC
This sequence comes from Planctomycetales bacterium, assembly GCA_007119795.1. Next base: position 11,316 of record SKOZ01000090.1, read on the forward strand.
GGGCTCCGGCACGTCGTGGCCGGCGCCCGTGTAGGTGGAGAGGTGTTCGCGGAGGATGAAATGGGGCTGCGGCCGGGAGGCTTCTCGGGGCGCTTCGCCCCCCCCGGCAAGGCCCTGCGGGAGCAGCACCAGAACCGCGATCAGGCAGCAGAGCACCGATTGGCGATGGGGGTTCATCGATCTGCCGAAGAGGAACGAAGGAAGCCGGGCGGGCACGCGCGCCGTACCCGCCCAGGTACCGCCGGAAGTGGTTCCCGCGGAAGGTGGCCCAGTTAATCGGTGGTGGCGACCTGCTCGTCGCGGGACGGGACCAGCACAGGCAGGCCCAGGTCTTCGCGGGAGTAGTAGTTCCAGCGGCCGTTCTCGAACCGTGCCAGGTAGCACTCGCCGATGTAGTCGAGGACGGCGCTGAACTCGATCTGCCCCGTAACGCCCTCCCAGGGCTCCAGGCGATGGGCGAGCACGTCGCGGATCTTGGCCCGGTTGAGCCCCGCCACCTGAGTGGCCCAGATGAGCATGTTCATGGTGTCGTAGGCGTGGGCGGCATAGGTCTCGGCCTCCTCGCCGAAGCGTTCGCGGAAGCGCTCGTAGAAGGCGTGGAGCTTGGGGTCGTCGCGCTCGGGATTCCAGGGGAAGGCGGCCACGACCCCCTCGGCATTCTCGCCGGCGATGCGGACGAAGTCGTCGGTGACCGTGCGGTCGCAGCCGAAGAAGGGCTGGTCCATCCCCATGGCCCGCATCTGGTTGAGGATCGCCGCGCCGGCATCGTCGTCGCCCCAGTGGACCACGCCGTCGACGCGGGCACTACGGAGACGCTCGAGCTGAAGGGAGAAGTCTTCGGTGCCCGGACGGTAGGCCATCTCCAGGGCGATGGGCCGGCCCATGCGGCGGCTGCCGTCGCGAATCTGGCGGACGCCGAAGCGGCCGTAGCGGTTGCTGGAGCGGATGATCCCCACGCGCTTCAGGTCCCGCTCTCGGTACATGTAGTCGACCAGCAGGTAGGACTGCTTGCGATCGTCGGCGATGGTGCGGAAGACCCAGGGGATGTTGGTCTCGATGAACGTGGGGTCGGTGTTGCCAGAGTTCATCATGGGGATCTCGATCTTGAGCCCCACGCGGATGGCGATGTGCGTGTTGGCGCCGTCGATGGTGCCCAGCATGCCCCACACCTTCTCGTTGTAGGCCAAGTCGATCATCATCTCACCGGTGGAGCCCCAGAGGCCGGTGTCGTTGCGGACGACCATTTCGAAGGGAATATCGCGGCGGAGATAGCCGCCGCGGGCGTTGGCCTCCTCGATGGCCAGCTTGGCGCCCTGGAGCTTCTTGACTCCCATTCTCAATCCGTCGCCGACGCCGCCGGTGGCCACGGAGGGAACTGCTTCGATGGGTCCGATAAAGCCGAACTTCACCGAGTCGACGTGCTCCGGCTCGGGGTCGGCGCGGCGGGGCCCGTAATACTCCATCTGCTCGAGGAAGTGCCGCACGTGGGGCTCGACGTGCCGGTAGGGTTCGAGTTCCGGGGGCCTGTGGGCGTAGCGGGCGTCTTCCCGCATGGGCAGGTCGGGCACCTGGTAGGCGTTGACCGAGTTGATCTCCTCGAGGATCCGGAGCGTCTCCTCGCTGACCTCGAAGGGGGGCAGCCAGCACTCGGCCTCATCGGTTTCCACGGTCTCGCTGCGGGCAGTCGCTGCCAGCACCAGGACCGCCAGAAAGGGAAGAATGTGTCGTCGCATGGCCGTGCTCACCTGTCTTGTCATTCGTGGTCTTCGTGGTCGGTAAGGGCGACTTCGCCCGCTTGTGCCTCTTCGCCGGACTGGGCGTCCAGGGCGGCCAGCCAGGGGGGATCGACCTGGACGCCGGCGTAGTAGCCGTCGCCGACGGCCCAGCCGAGCCCTTTCGCTGTACCTACCCAAAGGTCGTTGCCGTCGACGTCCGCGCAGATGGTGAAGTTATGCGGTACGCCACGTTCCGTGTCGATTTCTTTCAGGAGCTCGCCGCTGCGGTAGACGCGCGCCAGGCCGCGGAGCGTCTCGCCGCAGCGGGTGTAGGCGACGAAGGTGTCTGTGGGGAAGTCGGCCACGGCGCCGAGGCCCTTGTCGTGACAGAAGTAGGCCTCGTTGGCACTGCGGGCCTTGACGAAGTTCGTGAAGTCGTCGGGGAGTCCCGTCTCGTGGGCGAAGAAGCCCCGCCAGTGCCGGCCGTCGTAGCGGCAGTTGCCGAAGTAGCTGGAGACCCAGACCACGCCCTCGGCCGGGCTGACGCCGGTAGTGATCACGTGAACGATGCCGTCGTCGCGATAGAGGGTGACCTCCATCTCACCGTCCGGGTCGAGGTGGTGGTTCCAGCGCTCCGTGTGGATGTCGAACTCGAGCATCCCGCTCCCCCAGATGGCCAGGTAGACCGTATCCTCCCCGTCGTAAGCGACGCCGTAGTTCCAGATCTCCTCCATGGGGGCGTTTCTTTCCGTGTAGATCGACCAGTTGCCGGTCCGCGTATTGTAGCGGCTGGCACCCGCGGTGGTGGCGGCCCAGACGTTGTCGTTCTCCACGGCGACGCCGTAGACCACGTCGTTGACCAGGCCGCTGTTGAGCTGGTTGAAGTGGTCGAAGCGGCCGCCGCTGAAGCGGACCAGGCCGCCGCCGAAGAGCCCTAGCCAGACGTCGCCGGTCTTCTCATCGACGTCGATGGCCGTGACCACTCGCCAGGGGAGGCCGTCCTCCTCTCTCCAAACGCGAATCTCCCCGGTCCGCTTGTCCAGGCGGGCCAGCCCGTCCTCGGTGCCGATCCAGACATGGGGGCCATGGGCCTTCACGGCGAAGATGTGGTTGTTGGGCAGACCGTCTTCGACGGTGAAGTGCCGCCA
>SKOZ01000091.1 GCA_007119795.1 Planctomycetales bacterium
CGCTCGAGGAGGCGCCGGTGGAAGAAGCACCGATAGATGAGACGCCCGTCGAGGAAGTCCCTGCCGAAGAGGCTCCTGTCGACGAGGCGCCGGCTGACGAAGCACCGGCGGAGGAAGAAGCGGTCGCGGAGGAAGAGATCGACTATGTCGCCGCCCCGGCCGTCGAGTGGATGCCCGAGCCCTACCCGGTGGAAAACGCCGAAGCGGCGGACGAAGCGTCCATGCAGCCATACACCGAGGTGATTCCCGGAACGGACGTCACCTTCGAGATGGTCCCCATTCCCGGCGGCACGTTCCTTATGGGCAGCCCCGAAGACGAGCCGAACCGCAACGAGGATGAAGGGCCCCAGTTCGAGGTCCAGCTCGAGCCCTTCTGGATGGGTCGCTTCGAGGTGACCTGGGACGAGTACGAGTTGTGGTCGATGGAGATGGATCGTCTCCGCCGCCAGCACGCGGGCACGGAGCCCAGCGAGCGCGACCTCGTCGCCGACGCCTTGAGCCGCCCCACCCGACCCTACACCGACATGACCTATGGGATGGGCAAGGCCAACCGGCCCGCCGGCTACATGACGCAGCTCGCGGCCCAGATGTATTGCAAGTGGCTCACGGCCAAGACGGGGCGCTATTACCGGATCCCGACGGAGGCGGAGTGGGAGTATGCGGCCCGGGCGGGGACGACAACGGCATACTTCTTCGGCGATGACCCCGACGATCTCGACGACTATGCCTGGTACTTCGAGAACGCCGATGCCCGCTACCAGCCGGTCGGGCAGAAAAAGCCCAACCCCTGGGGGCTGCACGACGTTTACGGCAACATGATGGAGTGGGTCCTGGACGGCTACTCCGAGGGCATCTACGCCGAGTGGGCGGCCGAGGACCAGCCCGTGGCCAGCCCCTTCAACCCGCCCACGGCGTATTGGGGCCGCATCGTCCGCGGCGGCCACTTCGACGACGACCCGGAGAATCTCCGCAGTGCCGCCCGCCGCTATTCGGAGCGGCACTGGAAGGCACAGGACCCGCAGCTCCCCCAAAGCATCTGGTACGTGACGGAACAATATGAGTCGGCCGTCGGCTTCCGCGTGCTCCGCCCCCTCCGCGTGCCCACGCCGGAAGAGGCGCTCCGCTATGAGCCCGACGCCGAGACGATCCGCGAGTACGAGCGGCTCCAGGCCGGCAAGATGTAGACCGCGGCGGGGCGAGCGCGCTGGCCATGGGGGCCATGGGAAGGTATGCTTGGGGGATCGGCGCGGGGGGCGCGTCGAAAGCCGGCATGTGGTAAGCCATATCTTCGGCAGGCTCCTGGCGGACAACGCATCCGTTTCAAACTTCAATAGGAGTTCGACAGCATGAGCGAATCGAAAAAGACCTCTCGGCGCAGCTTCCTGGCCCGCTCGTCGGCGGCTGCCGCCGGAGCGGCACTGGCCGGCAACCTGAGCATTGCCCGCACCGCCCACGCGGCCGGCAGCGACACGCTCCGCGCCGTGATCATCGGCTGCGGCGGCCGTGGCGGCGGCGCGGGCACCGACTGGCTGGACGCCGACAAGCGGTGCCGCATCGTGGCCACCGCCGACGCCTTCACGGCCAGGGCCCAGAACGTGGCCAACATGCTCAAGGAGCGCTACCCGGACCAGGTCGACATCGGCGACCGCATCTTCGGCGATCTCGATTGTCACGAAAAGGCGATCGCCGTCGACTGCGACGTCGTCCTCAACGCCTCGCCCCCGGGATTCCGCCCCTTGCAGTACGAAATGGCCATCGAGGCCGGCAAGCACGTCTTCATGGAGAAGCCGGTCTGCGTCGACGCCCCGGGATACCGCAAGGTCCAGGCCGCGAATCGGCTCGCCGACGAGAAGGGCCTCAAGGTCGTCGTCGGCCTCCAGCGGCGCCACGACCCCCGCTACGCCGAGACGGTCCAGCGCATCCAGGAAGGCGCCCTGGGCGACGTGATGTACACCCGCGTCTACTGGAACGGCGGTGGCGTGTGGACGCGGCAGCGGCAGCCCGACCAGACGGAGATGGAATACCAGGTGAACAACTGGTATTACTTCGTGTGGCTCTCCGGCGATCACATTGCCGAGCAGCACGTCCACAACTTGGACATCGGCAACTGGGTGATGGGCGACCGGCACCCCGTCCGCGCCAACGGCATGGGCGGCCGCCAGGTTCGTAAGGGCCCCGACCACGGGACGATCTACGACCACCACTTCATCGAGTTCACCTACGACGACGGCACGAAGATGTTCAGCCAGTGCCGCCACATCCCCAACACCTGGAGCAACGTCTCCGAGCACGCCCAGGGGACCGTGGGTCACTCGAACTGCAACGGCCGCATCGAAGGCGAGAACGCCTGGCGCTACGACGGCCCCGGCGTCAATCCCATGAAGCAGGAGCACGTCAACCTCGTCAACGCCATCGTCAACGACGAGCCGCTCAACGACGGCTATCACGGCGCGGTGGCCAGCTTCACGGCGGTCTTCGGCCGCATGGCCACCTACTCCGGCCAGGAGCTGGACTGGGACGAGGCCGTCGAGAAGGGCCCGGATGAAATGCCCGAGCGCCTCGCCTGGGACGCCGATCCCCCCGTGCTCCCGGACGAGGACGGCGGCTTCGAGAGCAAGGTCCCGCAGCCGGGAATCTACCAGGCCTACTGAGAGGCCTGGTGACGCGCCCTCCCGCGGGCGCATCGCCCACGAGCAGCTTCCCCAGGAGCCGGCTGCCCCTCGCGGTAGCCGGCTCCTTGTTGTTTTCCCCGAGGAAGCCCCATGCTGCTGTACATCATCCGCCACGCCTGGGCCGGCGAGTTCGGCGACCCGCGCTGGCCCAATGACGACGAGCGGCCCCTGACCGGTGAGGGGAGGGAACGCTTCGCCTGCATGGTCGAGACGCTCGCCAAGCGGGGCTTCGCGCCGCAGGCCATCGCCACCAGCCCCCTGCTCCGCTGCCGCCAGACGGCCGAGATCGCCGCACGGCACCTGAAACGCTCCCCGCCCGTGGAGTCGCTCGATGCCCTCCGCCCCTCCAGCGACCTCGCCGTCGCCCTGGAATGGGCCTGCCGGCAGGCGGGCACGTGCAGTGAAGTCGCTTGGGTGGGGCATTCCCCAGACGTGAACGAAATGGCGGCCGCACTCATCGGCGATCAGGGTGCCCTGGTGCGCTTCGCCAAGGGCGCCGTGGCCGCGGTGGCCTTCGACGGCCTCCCGGTTCCGACCCGCGGCGAGCTCAAGTGGCTGGTCACCGCAAAGGTTCTGGGGTGCTGACCCCCACGACTTGGGCACTGCCTGCTTGCCCTCGCTGGCCGCGGCCCGTAGACTTCAGCGGCGGCTGTCGGGGTGCCCCAACGGCTTGGTGCCACCGGTGCAGGCACGCCCTCGTCCGAACCCGACCCCCCAAGGCGACGATGCTATCCGAAGAAGAAGAAATCTACCAGGATCACATCCTCGACCATTACGAAGAACCCTACCATCGGGGCCGTTGCCCCGATGGCACCCACGCGCACGAAGACGACAATCCCCTCTGCGGCGACCGCGTCCGCATCGAGTTGACCATCGACGAGACGGGGCGTCTGAGCTGCGCCTACTTCAGCGGCGAGGGCTGTTGCATCAGCCAGGCCGCCGCCTCGATGCTCGTCGAGCGTTTCGACGGGCGCAGCGTCGAAGAGGTGAAGGCCTTCCGTGCCGAGGACATGCTGGAGATGTTCGGCGCCCGGCTTACCCCCAACCGCCAGAAGTGTTGCCTGCTTCCCTGGCGGGTGCTTCAGGCGGCAGTCTACTCGCCGGTCGCGCCTTCGTGACGCCGCAGGTGGAGGGCAAGTGGCGCCGCCAGGTGGATGAGCGAATGCCCGCAGGATTCTCCGTGGCGGGGTCAGGCGGGACCGAACGGCTGCCGGTTCGGCAACGTGTCCGTGGAGCAGGTTTCCGCTGGCGCGGCGCCCGCCATTCTGGGCTTGGGAACGAAGAGACGCTTACCCCTATTATATCGAGGATCGATGACAACCACTTCGCCGGCATCCACAGGGCTCGATGCGCAGACCCTTCGCCGTGATTTCCCCATTCTCGCCGAGAGAGTTCACGGCGGCGCCCCTCTCGTCTATCTGGACAACGCCGCCACCTCGCAGCGGCCCCGCGCGGTCATCGACGCCATCGTCGACTGCTACGAACACCGCTACGCCAACGTCCACCGCGGCATCCACACCTTGGCCGAACGCTGCGACCGCCTCTATGAGAATGCCCGGGAACGGGTCCGCTCCTTCCTCGGTGCATCCGCCCCCGAGGAGGTCGTCTTCACCTCGGGCACAACCGCCGCCATCAACCTGGTGGCCCGCAGCTACGGCGATGCCTTCCTCGAGGAAGGCGACGAAGTGCTCCTCACCGTCATGGAGCACCACTCGAACCTCGTCCCCTGGCACCAGCTCGCCGAACGCAAGGGGGTGGTCCTCCGCCACCTCCCCCTGACCGACGACGGCCTTCTCGAATGGGACGAGGTCGATCGGCTGATCACGGAACGGACCCGCCTGGTCGCCGTAACCGCCGCATCCAACGTGCTGGGAACGATTACCCCCGTGGCCGAGATCGTCCGCCGCGCCCACGCGGCGGGCGCCGTGGTCCTCGTCGACGCTGCCCAAGCCGCCCCCCACATGGAAATGGACGTGGCGGCGTGGGACGTGGACTTCCTGGCCTTCAGCGGGCACAAGATGCTCGGGCCGTCGGGAATCGGGGTGCTCTACGGCAAACGGGCCCTGCTGGAGTCGATGCCGCCTTTCTTCGGCGGGGGGAGCATGATCCGCCGCGTAGCCCTCGATCGGTTCGAACCGGCTGACCTCCCGGCGAAGTACGAGGCGGGAACGCCTCCCATCGTGCCCGCCATCGGGCTTGCCGCGGCCATCGAGTACCTGGATAAAGTCGGCCTGGCGGCCATCCACCGCCACGAGCAGGCTCTCGTTCGGCAGGCCCACGAGGTCCTCTCTGCCGTTCCCGAGGTCCGTCTTCTCGGTCCCTCCCCGGATCGCAAGGGTGGCATTGTCAGCTTCACGCTCGACCGTATCCATGCCCACGACGTGGCTCAGCTCCTGGACCGCGGCGGCGTAGCCGTCCGCGCCGGACACCACTGCGCCCAGCCGCTGCACGAGCGTTTCGGCCTCTCTGCCTCGGTGCGGGCCAGCTTTTATCTGTACAACACCCCCGAGGACGTCGAGGCCCTGGGAAGGGGGCTCGACGAGGTGCTCCGCTTCTTCCGCCGGCGTCGGCGGTAGTGCGGGGTGGCGCCCCCGCACGTGGGGCCGGAGGACTGCCGAGCGCGTCGCCCGAAGCCCCGCGGCGTCGCGACCGCCTTGCGGGCACGGGGGCCGGGCTTCGTTCAGAGGAGGAGCTTGTGGCGAGGGCGTGGCTCTGGTGGAATGCGCCCACTCGCCTGGGCGGCCAGGCAGGTCGGACAACGCGGGAGGAGCTGTTTCGATGATCGTGGGCGTGCCGCGGGAAGTCAAAGGAGACGAATACCGTGTCGGCCTTCTGCCCGTAGGCGTGGAAGAGCTGATCCACGCCGGGCACGGCGTGCTCATCGAGGCGGGAGCAGGGCTCGGATCCGGAGTGGCGGACCACGAATACCTCCGCCACGGGGCGGAGATCGTCCCGGGACCCGAGCCGATCTATGGCGAAGCAGACTTGGTGGTGAAGGTCAAGGAGCCGCAATCGCCGGAACGCACTCAGCTCCGCCGCGGCCAGATCGTCTTCTGCTTCTTCCACTTCGCGGCCGACCGCCGCCTTACCGAAGAGGTGCTCGACACGGGCGCCATCGCCGTAGCCTACGAAACCCTTCGCGACGACCAGGGGCGGCTGCCGCTGCTGACGCCGATGAGCGAAGTGGCCGGGCGGATGAGCGTCCAGGAAGGGGCCCGCTTTCTGGAGCGCCCCCAAATGGGGCGGGGCATTCTCCTGGGGGGCGTCCCCGGCGTCGCGCCCGCGGAGGCGGTGATCCTCGGCGGCGGCGTGGTGGGCTCGAACGCGGCGAAGATTGCCGCCGGGTTCGGGGCTCGCGTGAGTGTGTTGGACAACTCCCTGGAGCGACTCCGCTACCTCCACGACGTCATGCCCGCGAACGTCACCGTCCTTTTCAGCGACCGCCAGGTGATCCGCGAACAGCTCGGCCGAGCCGATCTCGTGATCGGCTCGGTGCTCATCGCGGGGGCGCGGGCGCCGCGTCTGATCCGCCGCGAGGACCTGAGGCGGATGAAACCCGGAAGCGTCATCATCGACGTGGCCATCGACCAGGGAGGTTGCCTGGAAACCAGCCGCCCCACCACCCACAGCGACCCGGTCTACCTCGTCGACGACGTCGTCCACTACGCCGTGACGAACATGCCGGGTGCCGTCGGCCGCACGAGCACCTTCGCCCTCTGCAACGCCACGCTCCCCTGGGTGCTGCGGATCGCCGCCTCAGGAATCGACGCCGCCGCACGGCGCTTCCCCCCGCTGTCCTGGGCCGTCAATCTCTACGAGGGCGAAGTCACCAGCCGACCCGTTGCCGAAACGTTCGCTTTGCCGTACAACTCTCGTTTCGAGAGGTAGTGTGCGGCCTTTCCGGTTCCCCCGCGCCAGCCTCGGAGCGATAAGCCCCCAGGGCGGAGTATCCGTGCGACTGGGAAGACCGGCCCCTCCGGCGAAGCCGAGCTCCGCGGGTTTCCCATCTGGGGCCGGAGCCGGCATGGCGGCAGCGCGTACCCGACCGGAGCCGCACCCTCTTTCATGCCCTTTCTCAAACAACCGGAGCCAACTCCCGTGCAGAACTCGGACTTGCCCTTGGTGGGAATCGTCATGGGGAGCGATAGCGACTGGCCGAAGATCGCCGCCGCCTCCGCGGTGCTGACTGAATTCGACGTCTCGCACGAGGTCCGCGTGATGAGTGCCCACCGCACGCCGCGGTTGGTGGAGGAGTACGCCGCCTCGGCCGCAGCGCGAGGCCTTAAGGTCCTGCTGGCCGCCGCCGGAGGCGCCGCCCACCTGGCCGGCGTGGTCGCCGCCCACACCACCCTGCCGGTGATCGGCATCCCCGTCCCCACCGATCTTGCCGGCGGTCTCGATTCCCTTCTCTCCATGGTCCAGATGCCCGGCGACGTCCCCGTGGCCACCGTGGGTTGCGGCATGGGCGGCCCCCGGAATGCCGGTCTGCTCGCCATCCAGATCCTGGCGCTTTCCGACGGCGCCGTCCACGAGCGGCTGGCGCAGTTCAAGCGCCAGCTGGTGGAAAAGGTCGTCGCCAAGGATGCCGCCCTGCAAAAGATGATTGCCGGCCAGAGCTGAGTGGCGAATGATTTGCTTTTCGCCCATCCCGCAGGGTGGCCGTGCGTCTCCCGGCAGGCCGCCGACGGATCGGGGTAAGTGGACCGAATTTGTCACCCTCGCAACGGTGAGCCCACGTCGCCGAGGCGAAGCGGAAGCCGAAAGGATCGAGGAGATGGACCTTAAGTCATTGCGGCACCTGGCGCGGTGGTACGGCGTGTACGACAGCTACGTGGACGTCGCCGGGCAGCGGTGCCTGACCCCGCCCGATACCCTCCTGGCGGTGCTGCGCCTGCTCGGCGCCCCCCTGGACGCGCAGGCCGACCTCGGTGATGTGCTGCGAGCGCAGCGGCAGCAACATACCCGGCGCCTGCTCGATCCGGTAACTGTCCTCTGGGAGGATGGGCCCGCCGAGGTCCTCATCCGCGCCTCCGCCGCCGACGGCCAGGCATTCCGCTGGCGGTTGCGGCAGGAAACCGGTGAGGTCCACGAATTCGCCGGTTGCCTGGAGGAGTTGGCGGTGGTTGCCGTCCGGAGCCGCGAGGGGGTGGCGGTCTCCTACAGACGTCTGGCCATCTCGCCGCGGCCGCCGATCGGCTACCACAGTCTGGAGCTGGAAGTGGGCAGTCAGCACGCCGAAGCGCTCCTGATCGCCGCCCCCAGGCGGGCATATAGCCGTTCGCCGGTGGATACCCGCGCGATGTGGGGCGTCTTTCTCCCCCTCTATGCGCTACACACCGAATCGAGCTGGGGGGCCGCCGACTTCTCGGATCTGGAAACCCTCATGACGTGGGTAGCAGAGCGGGGGGGGAGCTTGGTGGCCACGTTGCCGCTTCTCTCCACCCTGTGGGAAGCCTCGGACGATCCCAGCCCCTATTCGCCGGCCAGCCGCCTCTTCTGGAACGAATTCTACATCGACGTCGCCCGAGTCCACGGCTTCGCCGAGTGCCCGGCCGCCCGCGAGATGATCGCCAGCGGTGCCGTAGAGGAAGCGCGTACCGAGCTCCGTCGGGGAGCGCTGGTCGATTACCAGGGCCAGATGGCACTCAAGCGGCGCGTCCTGCTGGCGCTGGCGGAATGGTATTTCGACCAGCCGGACCACGGGGACGGGCTCGCGGAGTATCTCCGCACCCACCCTGAGGCCGATACCTTCGCGCGCTTCCGCGCCGCCGGGGAGCGGCAGGGTACGAACTGGCCCCAATGGCCGGCTGCCATGCGTGCCGGAACGATCACCCGCGCCGACTACGACGAGCGCATCTACCGCTATCACCTCTTCGTACAGTGGCAGATCGAGGAACAGCTCCGCGGCCTGGCCGCCAAGGCCGCCGATGCCGACCTGCTCTGGTACCTCGATTTTCCCCTCGGTGTCGGCGGCGCCAGCTACGACGTCTGGCGATGGCCGGAGCTTTTCGCCACGGGGGCCTCCGGGGGTGCGCCGCCCGACGCCTTCTTCACCAAGGGGCAGAACTGGGGCTTTCCGCCGCTGCACCCCCATCGGCTCCGCGAACAGGGCTACGCCTACCTGATCGCCGCCCTCCGCCGCCACCTGGCCTACGCCCGCCTGCTGCGGATCGATCACATCATGAAGCTGCGGCGGCTGTACTGGATCCCCCACGGCATGGACGCCAAGGAAGGCGCCTACGTCCGCTATCCCATGGAAGAGCTGTTCGCCATCCTCTGCGTGGAGTCGCACCGCCGCCAGGCGTGGGTCATCGGCGAGAACCTCGGAACCGTGCCCGCCGTCCTCAACGAGGCCCTCGCCCGCCACGGCATCAGCGACATGTACGTCGTGCAGTACGAGGCCCGCCCCGAGGCCCAGCCCCCCCTGCCTCCCGTCCCGGCGACGGCCGTCGCTAGTGTGAATACCCACGACATGCCCCAGTTCGCCGCTTTCTGGAACGAGCACGACATCGAGGAACGGGTGGCCTTGGGCCTCCTGTCGGAAGAGGAGTCTCAAGAGCACCGCCGCCGGCGGGAGGTCCTCCGCCGCAGCCTGGTTGCCATGCTCCGCGGTGCGGGCGCTCTCGCCGAGGAGACCTGCGAGACGGGACGGGTGCTCGAGGCGCTGCTCGTCTGGCTGGGACGCAGTCCCGCACCCGTCGTCCTCGCCAACCTCGAGGACCTTTGGCAGGAGACCGAGGCGCAGAACACCCCGGGAACCTTCCGCGAACGCCCCAACTGGCGGCGGCGGGCCAGATTCGCCTTCGAGGAGTTCCGGGAGCGGCCCGAAGTCGTAGAAGTCCTCGGCCGGCTGGCACGCGCCCGCCATGGGGTCGAAGCAAGGGAGAATCGCCACTAAGGCGGCGCCGGCCGGTTCCCCACCTGCGATCCGGGGCCGGCTAGAAGAGAGGAAGGGTCGTATGGAGAGCCGATCCCCCTCCGGTGACGGAGACGGCGACAGCACCGTCCCGCAAAGCGGAGAGCTGGATAGGGCCACAAGCCATCAGAACGAGGCGCGGCTTACACGGAGTCGGGGAACCGAGAGAATGGGAATTCTGCGCGACGAACCGCAACGTCTGCCCCAAGGGGGGGTCCGCCAGAGCGACGGCAGCGTCGAGTGGCGGGTCTGGGCGCCGCAGCGCGAAGACGTCGTGCTGGTCACCTGGCCGAACGGCCGCCCCGCGGAGACGGCGATGACCGCCGAGGGCTGGGGTTCCTTCGTCCACCGCCGCGCCGGCGTCGAGGAGGGACTCCGCTATGCCTATCGGTTGGAAAGGGGAGACCCCCTGCCCGACCCCGCCTCCCGGTGGCAGCCCGAGGGGGTTCACCGCCCTTCTGCGGTCTTCTCCCCCGACCTCTTCTCGTGGAGCGACGCCGATTGGAAGGGCCTGCCTCGCGAGGAACTCGTGATCTACGAGCTCCACGTGGGAACCTTCACCGAGGATGGGACTCTCGATGCCGTGATTCCGCGGTTCGGCGACCTCAAGGACCTGGGCGTTACGGCCATTGAACTCATGCCCTTGGCCCAGTTCCCCGGGGAGCGGAACTGGGGCTACGACGGCGTCCAGCCCTTCGCCGTGCAGAACAGCTACGGCGGCCCGCGGGCCCTGCAGCAGCTGGTCGATGCGGCCCACTCCGCCGGGCTCGCAGTGTTCCTCGACGTGGTCTACAACCACCTCGGCCCGGAAGGGAACTACCTGGGCCAGTTCGGCCCCTACTTCACCCACCACTACCCGACTCCCTGGGGGGACGCAGTCAATTTCGACGACGCCGATTGCGACGCCGTGCGCCGCTTCGTCATCGACAACGCCCTCATGTGGGTACGCGACTTTCACATCGACGGCCTCCGCCTGGATGCCGTGCACGCCATCTACGACCTCTCCGCCCGCCACATCCTCGCCGAGCTTCAGGAGGAGGTGCAGGAGGCGGCCGCCGCGGCGGGCCGCACCGTCCACGTGATCGCCGAGAGCAACCAGAACGACCGCCGGCTGATCGACCGGCCGGAGCGCGGCGGCTTCGGGTTGGACGGCGTATGGTGTGACGACTTCCACCACGCCGTCCATGCCCTCTTGACCGGCGAGCGCGAAGGCTACTACCTGGACTTCGGCCGCCCCGAGCACCTGGCCAAGACCTTCAGCGAGGCCTTCGTCTACGACGGCTGCTACAGCCCCTTCCGCCGCCGCCGCTTCGGCAGCTCCGCCGCCGGTCTCAGCCGCGACCGCTTCGTCGTGTGCATCCACAACCACGATCAGGTGGGCAACCGCGCCCTGGGCGACCGTTACACGGCGATCCTCTCCCCCGCGGCCCAGCGGCTGGCCTGCGGACTGCTGCTCGTCTCGCCCTTCACACCGCTCCTCTTCATGGGCGAAGAATACGGGGAGACGCGGCCCTTTCCCTTTTTCTGCTCTTTCGGTGACGAGACGCTGATCCGCGCCGTTCGCGAAGGACGCCGCGAGGAGTTCGCCTCGATGGATTTCTCCTGGGAGGGAGAAATCCCCGACCCCCAGGACCCCGCCACCTTCGCCGCGGCGAGACTCACCTGGCAGTGGCCCGCGGGCTCGTTCCACGAGCAGTTGCGGCGTCTCTACCGCGACCTGCTCGCCGCACGCCGCGACTGGCCGGCCCTCCGCGACCGCGAGCATACCCTCGTCAAGCTCCTCGGTGGCCCCGGGGGAAGTGAGTCGGATAGCGCCGGCGTACTCCGCATCGACCGGGGCGAGGGCCCGCAGCGGCTTGTCTCCCTCGCCAACCTCAGCGATGAACCACGGTCCAACCCTTGCCGCGACGGGGGGGAACACCACCTGTGGCTGAGCACCGAAGCCTGGGGGTACGGCGGCGCCCGCGGTGCCGATGCCCCGGTCGATCGGCTCTATCCCTACGAAATGCTGATTCTCGCCCCCGGTGCCGGAGATGGCGGCGGATAATCTCCGTCGGCCACGGTCGGAGAGGAGCGTTCCGCAAAAAGAACGCGAGCCCTGCTCTGCGGGATCACTCGTGGTCTCGACCACCCTCCACCCCTCCGCGTCTTCCCTTCTCCCCATCCCTTTCTCGCGGCGCCCTTGCGGGGGACGGGGGCACTGATTGCCGGCTCTTGGGGGTAGTGGTAGACTGGTCGCCACCCGGAAAGCCTCGGCCCTGGCGCGCCTCGGCTTCATCTTCCACCCTTCTGGAGACCGGTTCACCATGTCCGCACTGCGTTACGGGATGATCGGCGGCGGCTTCGCCGCCATGTTTCAGCATCGGGGCCTCGCCCAGGTTCGCGGAATCGACCTCGTCGGCTACGTCTCCCCCGACCCGGTCGATCACCTCATCGACTTCTGCCGAAGTCATCGCATGGGCGAGCCGCGCCCCTTCGCCAGCATCAAGGAGCTGGCCCAGAACGTCGATGTCCTGGGTATCTTCGCCCCCAACTACGTCCGCCTGGAAATCGTCGAAGAGATTGTCGACGCCGTGCGGGCCGGTGCCCAACTCAAAGGACTGATCTGCGAAAAGCCGCTGGCCCGCAACGTCGCCGAAGCCCGCCACATGCTGCGGCTGATCAGCGAGCTCGACATCCCCACAGCCTACTTCGAGAACCAGGTCCACATGAAGCCGGTGCAAGTGGCCCGGGCACAGCTCGAGCCGGTGATGGAAGCCATGGGGCCACCTTCGCTGGTGCGATCGAACGAAGAACATGCCGGTCCCCATAGCGCATGGTTCTGGGATCCCGCTCGGCAGGGGGGTGGGGTGATGTGCGATATGGGGTGCCACTGCTTGGCGGTCGGCTGGTACGTCTTGACTCCCCCCGGCAAACCACCCAATTTCCTGCAACCGGTCTCGGTATCCGCCGACCTTTCGCTCCTGAAATGGGGTCGCCCCCGATGGCGCCAAGATCTCCTGGAACGCCATGGTGTGGATTATGGCGCTACCCCTGCCGAAGACTTCGCCACGGGGATGGTCACCTATCGCAATCCGGAGGATCAGACGTTGGTGAAGGCGCAGTTCACCGTCTCCTGGATGTTCGATAAGCAGGGCCTGCGGCTGATGCTCGATGCGCTTGGCCCCGGCTACGCCTTGGATTTCAACACGCTTCGCTCTCCCTTGGAGGTTTTCATCGGCGACACGGCCGCCGCCGGTATTGCCGACCGCGAGGCCGCACTGGAGAAGCTGCAGGCTACGCGCGGACTCCTGGCCGCGCAGCCCAACGAAGCCGACCTGTACGGCTACACGGATGAGAATGTGGACGCGGTGGCCGCTTTTTCCGAAGGCCGCTCCGCTCTGCTCGACTGGGAATACGGCCTCGAAATCACTCGATTGACCATGGCCGCGTATATGGCGGCGGAGCGCAAAGCGACCGTCGACCTGACCGACCCGACGACCATTGCCGACCTGGAGACCTTCGTACCCCGGATTCAACGGGGGCAAGGTGCGGCGGTTCTCGACGTTTCTTGAGGGTGCCCCGGTTCGGGCGTGCCGGAACCGGGGTGGCTGCCCCCCTCGAGCCCCCCCAACGATCCCATGGCAGGACGAAGAAGCCCCTCTACATTGGGTGCAGAATGCCCCGTTTGTAGGGGTGCCGCGGGTTGGGCGGTTCGGCCGAAGAAAGAAGCTCTCTCAGGTCCCCCTTACCTCTTGGTCGAGAGAAGCTAAACTGTCACGGTGGGACGTGACTGGTTCCGTTTCCCCCGAAATTGGGCCGAGGGCATTTGTCGCGGGGGAGCGGTTCGGCTAGAATACTCGCTCTTGCGGACGGATGGGCCCCTGCGGTGGGGGGTGTCTGCGCCGCGTGCCGTGCAGGCCGACCGCTGGGTCGGAAGAAACCGAGGAGGAGCCTGAGTGCAGATCTGCATTTCGACGCGGCACGGTCAGATTAGCGACCAGACGCAGGCCAAGGTTCGTGGGAAAGTGGAGAAACTGTCGCGGTTTTTCGACCGTGTGACGACCATCGAGGTGACCATCGACCTCGAACAGCGCGAGGCGCCGAACGTCGACCTGCGAGTGTCGGCGGACGGCACGGGGGAGTTCGTGGCCCGGGAGCGGTCGCACGAGTTGATTGCCGCGTTGGACCGGGCCACACACAAGGTGGAGCAACAATTGCGGAAGCACAAGGAGCGGATCCAGCAACGGCACCGGCAGCCGCAACCTCCCGCCGAGGAGGATGCCTCCGCCCGGCTGCGGCCGGAGGAAGCCTGACGGCTTCGACAACGCGGCACGGGGCGGGAGGCGTCACGCGTGGTGCGCCGGAGGTCGCCGCCTTCCCTGTCCGTTGCGGCTACGTGTTCGCGTGCCCGACGGGTCGGGCGCGGCGTCCCCGGGGCGGGGCGCCCGCCGCTCCGCGAGAGAGCCTCCCAGGAGAACGCATGCATGAAGTTCGCCGACTTTATTTGCCGTGAGGCAATCCGCGCCGACCTGGTCGCGGAAGAGAAGGAAGCGGTCGTACGCGAGATGGTACAGGCCATGCGCGATGCCAAGCAAGTCGATGCCGACGAAGAGGAGAGCATCGTCAAGGCGATTCTCAAACGCGAAGAGTTGGGGAGCACCGGCATCGGCCGCGGTGTGGCGGTGCCCCATACGAAACATCCCAGTGTGGATCGCCTCGTGGGAACGGTGGCGGTGAGCGCCGAAGGGGTTGACTTCGAGAGTCTCGACGGGGAAAGGGTGCAGTTGCTCTTTCTGCTCGTCTCCCCCCCGGACCGCCCCGGCGACCACCTGCGGGCTCTGGAAAACATCTCCCGCCAATTGCGCGACGACACCTTCTGCCGCTTTCTCAAGCAGTCGAAGAGTGCCGAGGAAATCTGGCAGCTCCTCCAAGAGGCGGACAACAACCAGTTCGACTCCTGACAAGACAAGGTTCGGTCGAGGGGAGCCCAGAGGCGGAAAGCCGGCCTGCTTCTCCGATAGGAGGGGGCGATTTCCATGGACAGCGCGGCGGCGGCCTGCCGGGAAGCCTCGGCCCAGCGACGGCTTATGAACGAACGGAAAGCAACTCGAACCGTGATCGTGAGCAACCCCGAGGGGCTCCACCTGCGGGCTGCCGCCCTCTTGGTCCAGTGCGCCCGGCGGTTCGAATCGCATATTGAAGTGATCAAGAAGAATCAACGCGCGGACGGGAAGAGCGCTCCTTTGCACTTGACGGCGCTCGGCGCGCAGGCGGGTGAGGAACTGGTGCTCGAGGCCCTGGGACGCGACGCGGAGGAAGCCGTCGACGCCCTTGCCGAGCTCATCCGTTCCCACTTCCGCGAAGACGCCGCCCCGCGGCCCTCTCCGGAGTGACCCTCCCCGACCGCCCACATCCCAAGGCCACCGGGCGTTACGGGGCCATAAGCAACGGGCATGCAGAAACTCCAAGGTATCGCCGTCTCGCCGGGTGTCGCTATCGGCGAGGCGCTGGTGATGGACAACGAGGGATTCCGCATCCCTCGGCGGTTCGTTTCGCGCGACGCCGTCGAAGACGAGCTGGAACGGCTCGAACGGGCGATCTGCGCCGCGAGCGAGGAAATCGCCCGCAACCGCGACGCCGTCTCCTCCGAGTTGGGCGAGAAGTACGGGGCCATCTTCGAGGCCCACTTGCAGATGCTCGACGACAGCCAGCTCCGCAGCGAGTTCGAGGAGCTCATCCGCGAGCGGCACCTCTCTCCCGAATACGCCATCAGCCGCACGTTGCGCCGCTATGCGCAGGTCTTCCAGCGCCTGGAGAGCCGCTACCTCGCCGAGCGGGCGAACGACATCTTCGACATCGAGAAACGGCTTCTGCGGCACCTTCTCGGCCGGCGGCGCGAGGGTCTCGGCCGCCTCACTTCACCGGTCCTCGTCCTGGCCCACAACCTTACCCCCAGCGAGACCGCCAACCTCGATCGGACGTTCGTCAAGGGATTCGTTACGGAAGTGGGCGGCCCGGGAAGCCACACGGCGATCGTGGCCGAGGCCCTGGCAATTCCCGCCGTGGTGGGGACCGGGCCCTTCCTCACCGAAGTCTCCGGCGGCGAGACGGCGATTATCGACGGCGACAAGGGTCTGGTGGTCCTCCAGCCGGACGACGAGACCGTCGCCCGCTACCGCCACCAGGCCGAGGAGCACCGCTCCATGGCCGTCCGCCTCGAGGCCCTCCGCGACCTACCCGCCGAAGCCACCGATGGCGTGCGGATTCAGCTCCTGGGCAACATCGAGTTCCCCTACGAGGTCGACCACTGCCTGGAGCGGGGGGCCGACGGCGTGGGGCTGTATCGAACCGAGTTTCTGTATCTCGGCGCCGAGACGGAGCCCACCGAGGAAGTCCACTTCCAGGCCTACTCGCGCGTGGTGCAGACGATGGGAGAGCGTCCCGTCGTCATCCGCACCTTCGACCTCGGCGCGGACAAGGTCCCCTTGCTCCCCCATCCCGACGAGGAACGGAACCCCTGTCTGGGGCTGAGGAGCATTCGGCTGGCGCTGCGAAACCTCCCCATGTTCCGCACCCAGCTCCGCGCCATCCTGCGGGCCAGCGCCCTGGGGAACGTGCGCGTCATGTTCCCGCTCGTGACCACCGTGCTCGAGTTGAGACAGGCGAAGATGGTGCTGGCCGACGTAATGGAGGACCTCCACGAAAACGGCGTCCCCTTCGACCGGAACCTCCTGGTGGGGATGATGGTCGAGGTGCCGGCGGCGGTGATGATGATCGACCACTTCGTCCGCGAGGTCGATTTCCTGAGCATCGGCACCAACGACCTCATCCAATATGCGCTGGCCGTGGACCGGGGCAACAAGGACGTGGGGCAGCTCTACAACTCCTCGGATCCGGCGGTGTTGAAGCTGATCACCATGACGGTCCAGGCGGCGCGGTCGAAGTCGCTGCCGGTGAACGTGTGCGGGCAGATGAGCGGCAACCCCTTGTATACGATGCTCCTCCTGGGGCTGGGGTTGAGGCAACTGAGCGTCACGCCCAGCGCGATCCCGGAGATCAAGAAGATCTGCCGCAGCGTGAGCATCGAGGAGTGTGAGGCCGTGGCGCGGCGCGCGATCACCATGGAGAACGCCCGCGACATCAAGGCCTACCTCAAAGGCGAACTGCAGCGGCACGTACCCGAGTTGGGGGTTTAGAGGAGGGGGTGGTCGATCCACCTTCGCAGCGGGGGCCAGGGGCAGGCGGCGGGCGATGCGCCCGCAGGGGGGCGGAAAGACGAATTTCAAGACAACACGTCCATTGAGGATTCCCCGCCGTCCACGGCAGATGGCCGGGGAGATCGAACCGATGGTTCGACAGCGAGTTCGTATTCGTTTTGCCAAGCAGTCCGACCTGCGAATGGTCGGGCACCGGGACCTGGTACGCACGATGGAGCGCTGTTTCCGTCGCGCCGGGATCAGGCTCGGGATGAGCCAGGGTTTCCACCCCAAGCCGCGGATGACGTTCCCTGCGGCTCTGGCAGTGGGGATCGAGGGAATCGACGAGGTGATGGAAATGGAGCTGGCCGAAGCCCTTCCCGCCGACGCGCTCTTGGAGCGGCTGGCAGGGGTGGGCGTCCCCGGGCTTCGCTTCCTCCACGCCGAGATCCTGCCGCCGGGGGCGAAGAAAGCGCGCCCCGGCTGGTTCACCTACCGAATGCCCGTTCCCCCGCCGTACCGTGAGGCCGCGGCCCGGGCCGTCGACCGGGTGGCGGTCGGCCAAAGCGGGCCCCCGGAGGGTCCCCCCGGACCCGACCGGCTCGCCGCCCTGCGCCTGGTGGATGGGACGCTCACCATGCGTTTCCGCGTCACCGGCGGCGGGGGGGGGCCCGGACCGCGCGGGATGCTCGCCGAGCTGGGATTGGGCGAGCTGGAGCGGCAGGGCTGCTGCCTGGTCCGCTCCGCCGTGGAGTTGGAACCCTGACCGGCTGGCAGGACGAATGCGGCTCGCCAACCCTTGCCGAGCAAGAAAGCGAGCGCATGAAACAGGAAATGCTGATCAACGTTTCGCAACCGGAAGAATGCCGGATTGCCATCGTCGAGGACGGCGTCCTCGAAGAACTCTATGTGGAGCGGACTGCCCAGCACAATTACGTGGGCAACATCTACAAGGGAGTGGTCGTCAATCTGGAGCCGAGCATCCAGGCCGCCTTCGTCGACTTCGGCGTGGGCCGCAACGGCTTCCTCCACATCAGCGACCTCGAGCCGCAGTACTTTCGCCAGGGAGGCTACGACCCGAGCAAGGCCTTCGAGTCGGAGGGGCGGGGGGGGCGGCGGGGGCAGCGCGAAAACCCCGGTGCCGGAAGCGAGAGTGCCGTGGCCACGCAGGCAAGGAACCGCCGCCCGCGCGGCGGGGTCCGCCCGCGCGTCAAACCGCCCATCCAGGACATCCTCCGCCGTGGCGACGAGGTCCTCGTCCAGGTGATCAAGGAAGGGATCGGCTCGAAGGGCCCCACACTCTCCACGTACATCAGCATCCCCGGCCGATACCTCGTGCTCATGCCGGCGCTGGGGCGGGTGGGCGTCTCGCGGAAGATCGAGGACGAAACCGTCCGCCGCCGCCTGCGCGATATCATGCTCGACCTGAATCCACCCAAGGGGGTGGGCTTCATCGTGCGCACCGCCGGCGCCGACCGCTCCCGCAAGGAGCTCTCTCGCGACCTGGCCTACCTGCTCCGTCTGTGGAAGGTCATCGTCCGCCGCATCCGCAAGCTGCCGGCGCCGGTGGACATCTACGAAGAGAGCGACATGATCATCCGCACGATCCGCGACATCTTCACCGCGGACGTAGACACGATCTACATCGATAAGCCCGAGGCCTACGAGCGAGCCCGCGAGTTCCTCCAACTGGTGATGCCGCGGTACGTCAACCGCCTGAAGCTCTACGAGGGGAAGGAGCCGCTCTTCTACAAGTACCGCCTCGACGAGGAGATTGCCAAGATCCACCAGCGGAAGGTCCCCCTGAAGGCCGGCGGCTCCATCGTCATCGACCAGACCGAGGCCCTGGTGGCCATCGACGTCAACAGCGGCAGCTTCCGCGCCGACGATTCCGCCGAGGAGTCGGCCTACCAGATGAACCTCCTGGCGGCGCGGGAGATCGCCCGCCAGATCCGCCTGCGGGACCTGGGGGGGGTAATCATCAACGACTTCATCGACCTCCGCAAAGACAGGCACCGACGCGGCGTGGAACGGGCCCTCCGCGATGCAGTGAAGCGGGACCGCGCGCGGACGAAAATCCTCCGTACCAGCCCCTTCGGCCTCATCGAGATGACCCGCCAGCGGATCCGCCCCGGGCTGAAGCGGAGCGCATTCACCGATTGCCCGGCGTGCCACGGCACCGGCGTCGTAAAGACCCCCGAAAGCATGGCCATCGAGGTGGTCCGCCTGCTGATGCTCGCCGCCCAGAACCCCCAGATCGGTGCCGCCACCGTCGCCGTCCACAACGAGGTGGCCGATTACCTGAGCAACAAGAAGCGGCGCGCCCTCATCGAACTCGAGGATGAAGGGGCCATGGCCATCCAGGTCGAGGGACTCGATGGGGTCTCTCCGGAACACATGGTCTTCGACTGCCGCGACAAGGACAACCGCGAGATCAAGTTCCCCCCCACCCGTTAGCTGAGGGGAACGGCATGGCAGGGAGCGGGGTACTTCCGCGAGCCCGACGATTGCCAATCAGCGATCCTTATGCCACAATAGGGGCACCCGCGTTTCGCCACGGGCCCCGCCTGCACCTGCCCGCCTCGCGATTGCACCGGCAAGCCGCTCCAGAACGGGACGTTTGCGAAGGCGCCGGCCAACAGCCCACCCCCCCAATTCCGATGGGGTATGCGCGGCCCCCCGACCCCACGATAGACCGCGCGCTTGAAGGAGCCGAAGTCGCTATGGGCAGCAGAGTCGCCAAGAGGGGCCACCGTGATATCCGCACCGTAACCAACGCCGGAATCGGCTACTCAGTGGTCGAGCTCAACGACGTGCGGCACGTCTTTGCCGCCGCCGTTCCACGGAAGGCGGGCGATGTGGCCGTGGAAACCGGCGACGCCCTGCGGACCATCCAGGCGGTGATTGACGAGGAGGGGATCCGCGGCTCGATCGTCAAGCAGGCCGTCTTCTTTCGCGACGCAGCCGATCTGGGTGCCTGCCAGGAGGTCATCAACGCCTTCTACGGGCCGGACCTGCCCGCCACCGCCTACATCCACCAGGCACCCTGTGCAGGGAAACGGGTGGCCATCGAGGCGCTAGGCGTGGGCCGGGGGCGGGGTGAGGTCGCAATCGAGCGCTATTCGCAGCACCTCGCCGTGGCCTCCCACAACGACATCGCCTTCGTTCACGTCGCGGGGATCGCCCCAGCCCCGGCGGCCGCCGGCGTCTACGAGCAGTCCCTCCGCTGCTTTCGGGAGATGGAGCGCTGTCTCCAGCAGGCGGGTGCCGGCTTCCACCAGGTAATTCGTACCTGGCTCTACCTGGGAGACATCGTCGGCCCCGACGGCGAAACCCAGCGATACAAGGAGCTCAACCGCGCGCGGGCCGACTTCTTCCGCGAGGTCTGCTTCATCGCCGGCCAGTGCGGCAGTGCGGCGCGCCCCGGCTTTCCGGCGAGCACGGGAATCGGCGCCTGCGGGCGGGACGTGCTGATGAGCTGCCTGGCGCTGAAGACGGAGCGGAAGGACGTCCGGGTCGTCCCCTTGGAGAACCCCTGCCAGACCTCGGCCTTCCAGTACTCCGCCGTCTACAGCCCGGAAAGCCCGCGATTCTCCCGGGCCATGGCCCTGGCCGCCGGCCGCGCCGCGACGATCTTCGTCTCCGGAACGGCGGCCATCACCGCCTCGGAGAGCCGCCACCACGGCGACGTGGCCGCGCAGACGCACCAGACGCTCGACAACATCGAGGCGCTCATCGCCGAGGAGAATCTCGTCCGCCACGACCTGCCCGGCCTGGGCGCCACCCTCGGCGACCTGGCCCTGGTCCGAGTCTACATCAAGCGCCAGGAAGACTTCGAAGCCACCTATGCCGCTTGCCGGGAGCGCCTCGGCGAAGTGCCCACCATCTATGCCGTCGCCGACGTCTGCCGCGACGAGTTGCTGGTGGAAATCGAGGCCATCGCCGTCTCTAACCGGGCTCCCTGAGCAATCCCAGGGCGAGGAGCTTCTCCCGGCACTCGTCGCGTTCGCGGCAGCGGGCCAGGCCCGACCAGCTCGGGGCGCCCGCGGCCAGGAAGGCCGCCTCATCGGCAGGAAGGCTCCCCGCCGCGGCCAGGCCGCGGATCACCTCGCAGTCGAGCCGCGTCAGGGTCAAAGCCTCGAGGCGGTAGTCGACGAAGGCCTCCCAGACCAGGGGAAACAGCGGCCGCACGATCTGCTCCCCGATGGCCACCGCGTACTGACGGATCTCCCACTGCGCGTGGCGGTCCATCCGCAGGGCCAGGAAGTGGAGCAGGTTGTGCAGATCGATCTTCCAGTAGGCCTCGGTGTACGTGGAGAGGGGGAGGTCCTTGCGAGCCTGTTCGCGGGCTACGCCCCGTTCGAGCCGCTTTCGATAGACCTCGCGGGCCCGCTCGTGCAGCGCCTCCTCCTCGGTGGAGAGCTCCTGGGCCGCCGCCGCCTCCAGCCCTCCCTCGCTCCCCTGGCGATTGGCCGTGGCCTGCCTCCGCCAGCCGTCGGGAGGCGTCCGCTGCGCCGCCTCGATGGCGATCGAATAGCGCGTGCTGTACTCGTTGACCGAGGCCGTCCGGTGGCGAATCCACTGCCGCCAGGAGTCCATGGGGACGCGGACGAGGAGCTTCACCTCGGCCATCTCCAAGGGGGTCGTGTGGCCGTGGCGAACCAGATACCGGATCAGCGTGCGGTCTCCGGAGACGGCTCGTGTCCCCTCTCCGTAGCTGACCCGCGCCGCCTGGACGACTGCTGCGTCGTCGCCCATCACGTCGACCAGGCAGACGAATCCGTCGTCGAGCACCGGCAGCTTCTTCCAGCGGAGTTCGTCGAGGGTCGCTTGGCGGTCGGGCATGGCGGCTTCCAGCAGCGAGAGGGGCCGAAAAGGGAGCATTTTAGCATCCCTACAGGCGGAAGTTGAGCGTCTGGTTGATGAACCGCCAGAGGCGGAAACCGATTGTCTGCCAGACGGTGTGGACCTTGGCCCGCCCGCGGAGCCCCAGAAGGAGCAGCCCGTCTTCGTCGTCGAGGGGCACGGGAGCCTCGTAGCAGGTCGACTGCGGCCGTTCCCTGCCGCTGCTGTCGGTCGTCGTGGGAAGATCGCCTCCCGCCTTGGTGGAGAGGCTCATGGGTGCGAAGAGCATCGGCTCGCTGGCGATCTGGGCGATCTCGCCGCGGAGCGTCCGCCAGGAAAGGTTTTCCAGTTTGATGTCCGCCCGCTGCCCGGGAGCCACCAGCGTACGGTCTCCCTGGTCGACGACGACCACGGCCTCCAGCCGCTTCGGATCGCCGATCTGGCAGAAGCGAACGCCCTTCTCCAGAAAGCATCCCAGGTTCTGCGGATCCAACGGCGATCCGGACCAGGTGGGCAACTGGCCCTCGAACTCCTCGGGCGGCGTGTGCGTGGTCACCGGCAGCACGATGCCGTCTGCCGGGGCCCGAAGCGTGAGCCGATCGCGGTCGGCCTCGAGCTCGGCCAACTGCTCGACGACCGCCTCGAGGCCGGCCCTCATGGGGCCGATCTGTGCCAGGAGCGCAGGCTCGTGCAGGCTCCGCAGGTCCAGACCCCGCAGCTGCGAGTCGTACCACGCCTGCCGCCCGCGAAGCTGGGTGATTTCCAGGTCCACGTCGACGCTGGAGAGGCGGGCGAGTCGATCGCCCTGCTTGACCGGCTGGCCGTAGTCGACGAAGACCTCCTCGAGCGTGCCGGCGACCTCGACGTACACGGTGGCGGCGTCGCGGGCCCGCACTTCGACGGGGGCGAAGACGCGGTGAGGCAGGGGAACCATGAGCACACCCGCGATGAGCAGCAGCACCACGGCCAGCGACGTGTAGGCGCGGGGCCTCTTCACCTTTTCCACCCTCCCGGGAATGTAGAAGAATTTCCCCAGCTTGTAGAGAGGCATCCCCACCAGCCCCACCATCGACATGGCGATAATCCCGTGGCCGATGATCTGCAGGCGGTAGGGCTCGAAAACCTTGTAAAGGAAGTACATGATCGACGCCAGCACCACCCAGCGGTAGACCGCCGAGGCCACCGAGTAGACGGCGAAGAGCACCTGGTTCCGTTGCGGCAGGAAGGGATCTTCCGGGGGCTCGATCCCCAGCAGCCAGTGCCCCAACTTGCGGTTGAGGATCGCCGAGGCCTTCTGCCGCAAGTTGGGGATCTCCATGAGGTCCGCGGCGATGTAGTAGCCGTCGTACCGCAGGAGCGGATTGCCGTTGAACAGCAGCGTGCTCACCGAGCAGATGAACATCACGTTCAGGCAGATGTAGTTGAGGAGCCCCGGCTGGGTGAACCACCAGATGAAGGTACAGACCGAGGCGATCACCAGCTCGACGTAGATGCCCGCCACCCCGATGGCGGCCCGCTTCCACTTGCTCGGGAGCATCCAGGAGTCGGAGACGTTGCAGTACAGACAGGGAGTGAGGACGAGGAACATGATCCCCATCTCGTGGCACTCGCCGCCGAAGTGCTTGGCCGTCAGGCCGTGGCCGAATTCGTGGAGGACCTTGGTGACCCCCAGCGTGGCCGCCATCAAGAGGGCGTTGGTGGGGCTGAAGAACTGGTGGAACTCGGGGAGCTTGGAGCGGAAGACGTCGAACTGCACCAGCACCAGCAGCAGCGCCGAGAGGCCCAGGAGCAGGGAGGTGCCGACGAGCAGCGCTTGGAACAACCACCGCGTCTTGGGGTACAGCCAGTTGAGCACCCGTTCGGGATCGAAGCCCTTGAAGCGGATGCAGAGGATGTTCGTCGCCTGGCCGAGGATCTCCTTCCGCCGCCGCTCGGAGCGCCGCTTGTGGAGCTGGTCTCCCTGCCCGGGGACACCTGCGATCACCAGGCCGCTCTGGTGGAGCGTGCCCAGGAACTGCTGCAGTTCCTCGACGGTGATCTTCTGGGGGGGGAATTTGGCCTCGAAGCGCTCCTTGATCTCGTCCAGGCTCGTCTGCCCGTCGAGCATCTCCAGGATGGCGTATTCCTCATCCTGGAAGCGGAAGTAGTTCAGCCCCACGGGGTCCTTGACGACCCAGTAGCTCTTCCCCAAGTAGTACTGGCGGCGCGCCGAGAGATCGGGACGCTTGCGGATCGATAGCCGCCGCGCGGAACTGGAAACCAGGCTGTCGGCTAGCGTGGCCATCGGCTATTGGTCGAGGTGGATCGTCATTATGACCTCGTGGCCCGGCCGCAGGAGCCAATGGCCGCCCACGGTGCGGTTTTCTATCTCGGCCCACACCTGGTAGCTGTCTCCACCCACCACGCGCGGGTCGACGTGGTAGATACTCCCCGCAAAATCCTCCCTCTGCCCCCGAGGAAGACTCACGGAAACGGTCACGCGGCGGCCGCCGATCTCCTGGGGGGTGTACTCCTGGACGCGGAGCCGGCCGCTGACCCGCAGACGGTCCATGCGGATGAGATGGATCACCGGCTCGCCGGGCTGGACCCACTCGCTCTCGTGGCGGTGCCGCTGCACGACGATGCCGTCGAAGGGCGCCTCGATGCGGCGGCGGCGGAGGTTGTCGTCGGACGCCTCCACCTCGGCCGACTTGACCTGCGCCTCGAGGGAGGCGATCCGCCGGGCCATCTGCGCCTGCTCGATGGAGAGGACGTACCGCCGGTACTGCAGCCAGAGGGTCCTCAGCTCCGCCTCGGTGGCCGTACCGGGGTAGCGCTCGTTGGCCGAATCCCGCTGACGGTATTCGGCCTCGGCCACCCGCGCGGCGGCCTCGGCGAAGCGGATGTCGACGTCGATCTCCGCCTTCTCGTGGGCCACCGACAGCTCCAACTCCGCGACCCGCTTCTGCATGTGCGCCCGCGTGTCGTCGATCTGCGCCACGAGGTCGCCCTCTTGGACCTGATCCCCCTCGCGGACGAGGATCTCCCGAATGACGCCGGCCTCCTGGGCGGGCACCTGCGCCTCGTCGATCAGGGCCACGCTACACCGCGGGATTACCACCTCGGACGACTGCGCCTCCCCGTAGGGCGCATCCCCGTTGCCGAAGGCCGCCAGGGCCATTCCCGCCGCCAATACGATCGCCGAATTCATCGGTCGTCCTCTTCTCACTCAGATTGGTGTTCTGCCGTTATTTCGGCGCAATGAATCACCGACTACGTGCAACATGCCATGGGCCTGGTGCGGACTCGACATCTTCCCCTTTGGCAGAGCCGGGCGGCGAAGCCGCCGCGTGGGGGCCCGAGGAGAGCTCGCCGCCAGCCCCACGTGCCGCTTCGCTGCCAACCCCGACCCTCACCCGCTACCCACCGGGAAAGGGGATGATCGTTCCGCATCTCGCCAGCCTTCACCTCCAGCTGCTCTCACCGCATATCCAAACAACCACCCGTTCAGGGGGGATGTGGCCCGCGCCTCGCCCTCAGAAGAACCGGAAGAGGATCCGCGAGCGCACGAAGGCCACCAGGTCGTGGAACCACACATAACCGAGCGACCGCCGCCCGCAGTAGACCTTTGCCTGCACGGCGGCCCGCGGGTGCAGGTTGGGCCTGAGGGCCTCGAGGGTCTCCGCGTCGATCGATACTTTGACCAGCACCGCGTGCCCCTCCTCGCCACGGGGCTCCGCCGCCAGGTGGACTTCCTCGATCCTTCCCTGATGGCGCGTACCGGGATCGGTGGCCAGAATAAAGGATACCGGAAGATTCTCTTCTAGTTCCCGCTGCGCTTGGCGGAGGTAACCCATGCGGTACTCCGGGACGTCCAATTCCACCCGCCAGGGACCGGTGGGGTCGGCCACCTGCATGAGGACCTGGCCGCGCTGCAAGGGGCGGGCGAGGAGCTTCTGCTCGAGGTCCCAGGTGATCACAACGCCGTCGATGGGGCTCCGGACGTTGAGGTCCTCGGCCTTCTGCCGGTAGAGGAGCAACTGCTGCTGAAAAGATTCGATCTCTTTCTCCAGCGCCTGCCGTTCTCCCTCCAGGCGCTCTTTCTCCTCCGGCTGGAGGCGGCGGTCGACCTGCAGTTCGCGCTCGATGGCCGCCAGCCGCTGGCCCTTGGCCGTAATCTCACCGAGGATCTGCGTTCGTGCCACCTCCATCTCCGTGCTCCGCATCCGCAAAAGGTAATCCCCTTCACGGACTACCGCGCCGTGGGTTGCAGCCAGATCAATGACATTGCCATCGAGGCGGGCGAAGACGTCCCGCCGGATGACCGGTTCCAGGCTTCCTGTGGCGTTGACGTTGAAGTCGGCAGGCCAGAACGTGAGCACCCCCACAACCCCCACGATAGCTACCAACACGGAAACCGTCTTGGGGAGCATCCGCGCGCCGACCAGGACCTTCGACTTGCCGAGGGCCCGCCAGAGGGGCATGAGGAAGAGGCTGTGGTGCTCCGCGGCGTTCGTCAGTGCCGAAGCGCTGTGCCGGCAGACCACCTCCACCCGCTGGACCATGGTCTCGGCGAGGCGGGCGTCTTCGATCTGCTCGACGATCAAGGCGCCCACGGGCGGCGCGGGCGGCGTTCGCCGATCGAGGTCTTCTTCCTCGTCCAGGCTGGGTGCCGGCGGTTTCAGCGGGAGCACGGCGACCATCTTCGTGTGCGCTTCGTCGACGTACTGCTGGACGGCGTCCTCGACCTGCGGCGCCATGTCCTCGGTGTTGCCGGTGTACCACACCGCATCGCCGGTATCGATCACCCGCGTGGCCAGTTCGCCCAGGAGCCGGACCGTGTTCGAGCGCTTGTCGAACATGTCCTGGCCGCTGATCGCCTCGATGACGCACTTCCGCCCACGCCGCAGGGCCACGCTCACCCGGTCGCAGTCGATTAGCTGCCGCCCCTCGTTGGCGACCGTATAGGCGGTGGCCCGGGGGTCCAGGCTGGCATGAACGACGCGCGTGAACTCCTCCAACTGCGACCAGAGCGCCTGGCGGTGCGAGAAGTGCCGGAGCTGGCGATTCTTGGCGAAGTCCGCCGCCAGCTCGCACATCTGCCCCACGAAGCGGAGATACCCCTTCTGCGTATTCGGCCCGGCCTCGCTCCGCTGGAAGATCTCGACGACGCCGACCGTCTGCAGATCGGTGCGGATCGGCCCCAGCACGAGGAGGAAATCGGTGGGGTTGGCGGCCCCTTCCTCGCCCGCGCCCGATCGCGGCGGAACCAGGATCGGCTCGCTGGCGCTGAGCGCCTTGTTCAGCAGCCGGCTATGCTGCCGCTGACCCTCTTCGTTCTCGCGGAGTCCGGTCTGCTGGAGATTGATGTGATACTGCAGGGCGAGGCGATCCTCATCGTCGAGTGCCCACACCGCTCCCCCGAGGGCTGCCAGCGCACTGACCACGCGGTTGAGGAATTCGCCGTAGAATTCCTCGGGCGCGAGGTCGGAGCGGGCTAACTGCGCAACCTCACTCACCAGCGAGCGGATCTGCTGCTTGGTCTGCTCGACGAGGTCGGGATGGATCGATTGTTGCTCGGTGCTCATGCGCTTTGACCTGCGGCTCACGGTGGGCCACCGCCTCCGGCGGCGCCACAACAGTGCAGTCTACAGCATTATTGCATTTTCGGCACTTGGTTTCCCATAGGGGAGACTTTCCGGACCCCGCGGTGAGGGTAGCCCGACTTCTCCTGGCCCGTGCAGGCGTTAGAGCCCATGGAGTTCCCGCAATCGACCCCCTCCCCCTGGTCCGACCTGAACGACAGGGCACCATGGGGTACTCGGGCGTTGCGCCACCGACTCCATCCCCACAAAGTGCGGGGGACGCCACCGCGTAGCGAGACGTCACGGAGAGGAGACGCCGCCCGGGTCTTCGGGCACCGAGGTGACTGCCCGGTGGTGGCAAGGGAAACGGCGCAGGTCGCACCGCGCAACGGTTGACGGACTGCCGCACGATCGATACCAATACTCGCTTGTCGCAATAGATAATATGCATTCCGGCGGCGGACCGGTTCGCGCCGTCCGCCCCCTCCGCCACGCGTCTTCCCCATTGCCCGCCCCGAGCCGGAGAGCGAATCGATGTCCGCCACCGCCACGCGTAATGTCCGTCTCGCACTCATCCAGATGCGCCACTCGCGATCGCGTCGCGAGAACGTGGAGAAGGCCCTGGAGCGGATCGCGGATGCCGCTGCAGCCGGAGCCAACGTCATCTGCCTCTCGGAGCTCTTCGCCGCGCCCTATCCCTGCCAGAGCGAGGACCATTGCCAGTTCGACCACGCCGAGCCGATCCCCGGCCCCACCAGCGAGGCGCTCTCCCTGGCCGCCCAGCAGTATGGCGTGGTCCTCGTCGGCTCGATCTTCGAGCGCCGTGCCGCAGGCTTGTATCACAACACGGCCGTGGTCTACGACGCCGACGGCCATCTGGCGGGCATGTACCGCAAGATGCATATCCCCGACGACCCGCTTTACTACGAGAAATTCTACTTCACTCCGGGCGACCTGGGCTTTGGCAGTTTCGCCACCCGCTTCGGGCGCATCGGCGTCTGCGTTTGCTGGGACCAGTGGTACCCGGAGGCTGCCCGCCTCGTGGCCCTCTCGGGCGCGGAGATCCTCTTCTACCCCACGGCCATCGGTTGGCTCCCCGATGAGAAGGCCGCCTTCGGCGCCAGCCAGCACTCCGCCTGGGAGACGATGATGCGGTCGCACGCCATCGCCAACGGCGTCTTCGTGGCGGCCGCCAACCGCACGGGTGTCGAGGACCAGCTCGAGTTTTGGGGGGCCTCGTTCGTCGCCGACCCGAACGGCAACGTCCTGGCCCGCGCCGCCCACGACGTCGAAGAGAACCTCCACGCCGCCTGCGACCTGGACCGCATCGAGGTGGTGCGGACCCACTGGCCCTTCCTCCGCGATCGGCGGATCGACGCCTACGGCGACCTCACGAAGCGGTTCATCGACTCGTAATTCTGCGACTGCATCGCAGCGAGTGGCTGGTGACTCGTGGCTGGCGGCTCGCCGGAAGCGCATCCTCCCGCCCCCCAGCCACCAGCCACGAACTGCCAGCCACCAGCCACCTACAACCAGCCACCACGCCACATGTCCTCCGACAATGCCACGCCCGCGGCGCTCGGTTACCGTACTGCGGCGGAATGGGAACCGCACGCGGCCACCTGGCTCTCCTGGCCCCACAATCGCGAGACCTGGCCGGAACGGTTCGAGCCGATTCCCGCCGTCTGGGCAGAGCTGGCCCGCACGCTTGCCGATACGGAGA
Source organism: Planctomycetales bacterium (assembly GCA_007119795.1). The sequence goes on from SKOZ01000091.1 coordinate 28,899, forward strand.
CCGTCCATGTACTGTGCGGGGGGGATCCCGTCATGGCCGAGGCCCGCCGGTGGCTCGGGGAGGTTCCGGGCGTGATCCTCCACGATGTCCCCACAAACGACGCCTGGATCCGCGACCACGGCCCCACCTTCCTTGCCGGTCCGCCAGGGGCGCCGCCGGCGCTGGTCGATTGGGAATACAACGCCTGGGGCGGGAAGTACCCCCCCTATGACCTCGATAACGCCGTGCCCGCACGCATCGCCGCGATCACCGGCCGCCACCGCTTTACCGTGCCGCTCGTCTTCGAGGGGGGGGCCGTCGACAGCGACGGCGAAGGGACCCTCCTGGCGGCGGAACGGTGCCTGCTCAGCGAGTCCCGCAACCCGGGCCGCCCGCGGGCGGAAATCGAAGCGGCACTCCGCGACTACGTGGGCGTCGAGAAGGTCCTCTGGCTCGGCGGCGAGCTCGCCGGCGACGACACCGACGGCCACGTCGATCAGCTCGCCCGCTTCGTCGGTCCCGCGCGGGTCGTGGCGGCCGTCGAGGAGGATCCTCAGGACGTCAACTACGAGCCGCTTCGAGAGAACCTGGCCCGGCTGGCCGCCATGACCGACGCCCGCGGCAGGGCGCTCGCCGTCATCTCCTTGCCTATGCCCGCCGCCAAGTTCTGCGACGGCCATCGCCTGCCGGCCAGCTATGCGAATTTCTACATCGCCAACGGCGTCGTCGTCGTCCCCCAGTTCGGCGACGCCGCCGACGCCGTCGCCCTCGACATCCTGGCCCGCCTCTTCCCCGGCCGCCGGACCGTCGGTCAGAATGCCCTCGACCTCGTCTGGGGCCTGGGAGCCTTCCACTGCATCACACAGCAGGAGCCCGTGCCAGGATCTCCATGACCGGTTACCTGACGCTCTACGAAAACGGCCCCCTGCTCGTGGTGCTAAAACCGCCGGGCCTGCTGACCCAGGCGCCGCCGGGGATCGACAGCCTCGAGCTGCGGATCAAAGAGGCCCTGCGACGGCAGTCGGGTGGTGAAGCCAAGGTCTATCTCGGTGTGCCGCATCGCCTGGACCGCCCGGCCTCGGGAGTGATGGTCTTCGCGCGGAGCCGCCGCGCCACCCGCCGCCTGGCCGAGCAGTTCGAGGCCCGCACGGTGGAAAAGCGTTACTGGGCGATCGTCGCAGGAACCGTCGAACCGCCGCAGGGGACCTGGGAAGACCACGTGCGGAAGGTCCCCGGCGAACCTCGCGGCCAAGTGGTTGCCGCCGATCAACCCGAGGGCCGCCCGGCCGTGCTCCACTACCGTACGGTCGCTCGCGGGCCGTGGGGGACCTGGCTGGCCATCGAGCTCGAGACCGGCCGTACGCACCAGGTCCGCATCCAGGCGGCCTCCCGCGGACATCCCCTTCTGGGCGACTCCCAGTACGGCAGCCGCCAACCCTTCGGTCCCCAGTTCGACGACCCGCGGCTCCGGGCCATCGCTCTCCATGCCCGGCGACTGACTATTGACGACCCTAAGACCCGTGAGCCCGTCGCCATAACCGCCCCACCACCTCAGCCTTGGATCGACCTGCTGGGAGCCGACCTCATCGACCATGTCGGCAACGGCACCATCGCCTGATCCCAACCCGGGGGGCGGATCGGCAGCCGCTCCCACGGGGCCCGGTTGCCGGGGGTGGCGGAGGGCCGTATCATCGCTTTATGGTGAGGCTTGCACTGCGAGACGTGACGTTGGGCTTTCGCGGCCCCGCTCTGCTCGATCACGTCGATCTGACACTGAAGGCCGGGGAGAGGGTCTGCCTGTTGGGGCGCAACGGGTCGGGTAAGACGAGCCTGCTGCGGCTGCTCCACGGGGATCTCGAGCCGGACGGCGGCGAGATCGTCCGCCAGCAGGGGCTGAGCGTGGCGATGCTACCCCAGGAGGTGCCCCGGGGGCTCAGTGGGTGCGTCTTCGATGAAGTCGCTCGCGGACTGGGCGCGCGGGGGCGGCGGGTAGCGCAGTACCATGAGGCGAGCCGACGGCTCGCCCGCGACCCCTCCCCCGAGCGCGCGGCCGAGTTGGACCGCATCCAGCATGCCCTTGAGGTCGAGGGAGGCTGGACGATGCACCGCGAAGTCGAAGCCGTGCTGGACCGGCTCGCCCTGGAGCCGGATGCCGAAGTCACCCACCTCTCCGCGGGGGTGACGCGGCGGGTGCTGCTGGCCCGGGCGCTGGTCGGCCACCCGGACCTCCTGCTCCTGGACGAGCCGACCAACCATCTCGATATCGAGACCATCAACGGCATCGAAGAGCTGCTGCTGCGGTACGAGGGGACCATCCTCTTCGTCACCCACGACCGCCGCTTCTTGCGGCGGCTGGCCACCCGGATCCTCGAGCTGGACCGGGGACGGCTGTCGAGCTGGTCGTGCGACTACTCGACCTATCTGGAGCGGAAGGAGGCGGAACTGATCGCCGAGGAGCGGCAGCGGGCCGAGTTCGACAAGCGGCTGGCGGCGGAAGAGACCTGGCTCCGCACCGGCATCAAGGCTCGCCGCAGCCGTAACGAGGGGCGGGTCCGAGCCTTGGAACGCCTCCGCGAAGTCCGCCGCGAACGCCGCGATCAGCCGGGCGCTGTGCGGGCCCAGGTCCAGGAGACGGAGAAGTCGGGTCGGCTGGTCATCGAGGCCAAGCAGGTCACCTTCGGCTACGGCGGCCCCCCAATTGTGGCGGACTTCTCCACGGCGATCATGCGTGGCGACCGGGTGGGCTTCATTGGTCCGAACGGTGCGGGCAAGACGACGCTGCTCCGCCTTCTGCTCGGCGAGCTCCGCCCGCAGGCGGGGAGCGTCCGCCACGGCACGAACCTCGATATCGCCTACTTCGACCAGTTGCACCGCGCGCTGGACGAGACGAAATCGGTCCGCGAGAATGTCCGCGACGGCGCGGACACGGTGACCGTCAACGGGAAGACGCGGCACGTCCTGGGCTACCTGGCCGACTTCCTCTTCACTCCCGAACAGGCCGCCGCCCCCGTGGCGCGGCTCTCGGGGGGGGAGCGGAACCGCCTGCTGCTGGCCCGGCTGTTCACGCAGCCCTCGAACCTGCTGGTGATCGACGAACCGACGAACGACCTCGACCTGGAGACGCTCGAGGTGCTCGAGGGTCTGCTCATGGAATACCCGGGCACCTTGCTGCTGGTGAGCCACGACCGGGAGTTCCTCAATAACGTGGTCACCGGCACGCTGGCCTTGGAGGGCGAAGGCCGCGTCGGCGAGTACGCAGGCGGTTACGACGATTACCTGCGGCAACGCCCCGCTCCGCCCCCCCCGCCGGCCGAGCCGGCTGCCAAGGCGGCCCCGCCGCGCAAGCCGCCCCGGGCCGCCGTGCCGCGGCTGACGTATCGGCAGCAGCAGGAGCTGGAAGCGCTGCCCGAGCAGATCGAAGTCCTCGAGACCGAAGTGGGTGCGCTCCACGAGGCGATGGCCGACCCCGCCTTCTACCGGCAGACGCCCGAGGAGATCGCCGCTGCCAAAGCCCGCGTGGAGGCACTCGAAGGGGACATCGCCGACGCCTATCGGCGGTGGGCTGAACTCGACGCCGTCCGCACGCAGCGGGCATAAGCGGCTGCTGCTGCTGTGGCTGGAGGCGGGTCTCTGGAAGTGACAACGAGACGAAGACGAACCGCAGCGGGCGCCGCGGATGCAGAGAGCATCTTCCCCCCTTCTCTTCTCTCTCGCTGAAGAAGGACGGTTGCCCCCAGTCGGCGGGGCGGCGCGGCACCCAGCTCGCTGCGCTCAGGGCCAGGCCACGCGCCCCTGCTCACAGGGTCCAGCCGGGGCGATAGCCGCGGCGCAAAAAACCTTCGGCTTCATGGGCGTTGTCGATCGTGAACTGCCGGGCGTTCCACGCGAGCTTCCGGCCGCTGCGGAAGGCGACGTTGCCCAGCAGCACCGTCTCCGTCACACCCATCGAGTAGCCGAAGTGGCACAGCGCTTGGCCCTCGCCCCGGCAGGCGTTGATCCACTCCTGGCGGTGGCCGACCGACGGCGGAATGCTGGGCTCCGGCGGCTCGTAGTCGGCGAACTTCTCCGGTGGCCAAAGCTGGTGCCGGTCGTAGCTGGCCAGGAGCATGCCTCCGTCGCCGACGAAGATGGCCCATGCCCAGGCGGGCAGTTGGTGCTCGGCAAAGACCGGTGGCGGTTCGCTGCCGTGCGTCCACGTGAGGATGAGCGGCGATCGGTCGCCGCCGCGCTCGAATGTGTACCGCACGTGCTGGCGGCCGGGTGCCGATTCCGGATGGGGCTCGGGGCCTGCCGCCTCGATGGTCGACGGATGCCGCAGGTCCAGCGCCCAGAACGGCAGGTTGACATAGTGGCATCCCATATTCCCCAATTGGATCCCGCCGCCGAAGTCCCACCAGCGATGCCATTGCGTAGGGATGTAGCCGGGATGGTACGGTCGCCGCGGCGCGGGCCCCAGCCACAGATCCCAATGCAGGCCGGAGGGTACGGGGGGCCGCTCCCTGGGCCGATCCGTCGCCTCCGTACCCGACCGCAGCCAGATGTGGCAGGCTTCGATCTCCCCGATTGCCCCACTGCGGACCAGCTCCACGACTCGCCGGAAGGTCTCCGTGGCGTGGGCATGGGTGCCCAGTTGCGTCACGACACCCTGCTCGCCTGCCACCTCGGCCATGACCCGCGCCTCGTAGACCGAGTGGGCGCCCGGCTTTTCGCAGTAGACGTGCTTCCCCATGCGCATCGCCGTCACGCTTGCCGGGGCGTGGATGTGATTGGGCGCGCTGACGACTACGGCGTCGATCTCCCCATCTTTCTCATCGAGCATCCTGCGGTAGTCGTGGTACTGGGCCGCGCGGGGATACTCATCGAATGCCTGGGCCGCCGTCGGCTTTCGAGGACCCTCCTGCCGCAGGTCGACGTCGCACAGCGCCGCGACGCGCGCCCCCGCGACTTGCCTGGCGTACTCGCCGCGGATGGGATTCTGCTTGCCCGCCATGATGGCCAGGTTGTGCCCTCCGAAGCCGCCAACTCCGATGAAGGCCAGATTGAGCCGCTCGTTGGCGCCGAAGACCTTGCCGCTGACCCTCGTGCCCGCGATCGTGACGGCCGCGACCCCCGCCCCCTTCAGGAACCGCCGCCGGTTCATGTTCGCCATAATCGGTACCCGCATACTGCCCACAGGTTTGGTGCCGGCCGCAAAAAAACTCCGGCGCGAATTGTGCACGCGACGGCCGATGCCGGAACAGCCAACGTACGCATACCGGCGGCCCGCGCCAGACGAGAGACTCGCCTGGGACCCACGGCTCACGCGCTGCGGCCGTCTCCGAAATCCGTCTCGTTCCCTTCAGACAGCGCCGTTTGTAGCACGGCGGGAACCGCCAGGCAATCCCGCGCCCCGGCCGCTCGACGGGTTCATCGCTGCCCTTCCAGCGAGCTTCGCGGGTGCCGATCAATGACGGGGACGTTCCCGGGCCGGAAGGCGATTGCGGACAGCCCGGCCATCGCTGCTGTCCCGCCATGCTCACCGGCCGTGGCGACCTCAGCGCGGAGCAGAAGGATCGCGGTCGATGATGGGGCGGATCCGCGGCCGCAAAGGTGCCTGCCCTATGCCGGGCTGAGGCGACTTTTCCGTAATGGGTTCGCTGCGTGGGACGCGCCGCATGGCTGTCCGCGCGCCGGATGAGTTTGGTTCGGCCCCTTCGTCGCCGCCGGGGCGGGGCCGGCTGGCGGTGAGCCGCCGAACGGCGGGGGCCTGTTCCGCCACCCCCGCCGTTCCGACGGCGGGCGCCCCCTCCATGAGCTCCCCTCGGACGACATCCACGTTGCGCGGAGCTTCGATGCCGATGCGGGCTGCCCCTCCCTTGACCCGGACGACCGTCACCACGATGTCGCGGCCGATGTGGATCCGCTGGTCCGCCTTCCTGGTCACCACGAGCATGAGGATTCTCCTTTACCTCTGGGAGGTGCGAGAAGTACGGCACTCCACTTGGACGAGCGCACCTTCAGCAAGCAAGTGATATACCAGGCTCCCGAGACGGGGGAGAATCGGTCAGAAGCCATTGGGAGGCAAACACTTAGAGGAGTTGGTGTTCATTCGAGCCCGAACACAATGGTGTGTAATTATGCAGAAAACGTTGCAAAGCTATCCAATGCCAGTATCGGGAACAAGGCGGCAACCGCTTTGACCGTCACCGAGGCTGAGGCCATTGCCGAGGATAACTCAAACCTGATCTGGCTCGAGGTCAGGGACGACCAGTTTTACCTGGAGCTCGTTTTGCCTGGAGCTCGGCCACCTGGAGTCGAGCCGCTGAGCTTTTCGGCGCACCCGTCGGTGGGTCGGTATTCATCACTCGTAGGAGATTCGGACGCAGTCACGCCCATTCTGCGGCGCTCAGCGGCGCGCCACGCGGCCGGCGGCCCATACGGCGAGCTTCTCGCGGAAGATCTTCACATTGTGGCGAATGTCCACGGGAAAGGCGGGGTGGACCAGGAACTGCTCGATGGAAGCGGTATGGGGGTGGGCCACAGCCATCTCCCGCAGCTCGCCGAAGACCGACTCACGGAATGCCGCATCGGTGAGAAGCCGGCGGTCGGCCGGCTCGACGACGAGCACGGGGTGCTGGCGCGATGGTTCCCCCACACCCACCAGGGCCGAGCGAAACACGGCCGGGTGGCTGTTGAAGATCGCCTCGCAGGGGATGGTGTACATCGGCCCCACGGCCGTGAGGAGGCGGTGTGCCACGCGCCCGCAGAACCAGAAACGGTCGGTCTCGTCGAGGTAGCCGGCATCGCCCATGCGGTGCCAGACCTCGTCGCCCTCGGCAATCTTGCCCAGGGCGTTGGCGTGGTGGCGGTTGACGTATTGGCGGGTGACCTGGGGACCGGAGACGATGAGCTCGCCAATCTCGCCGGGGGGAAGCTCTTCGGCCTGATCCAGGGCGGTGAGGGGCCCGTCGACAATCCGAACGACCTTCCAGCGGATGCCGCCGAAGCGGTGCCCCACACAGACACCCTGGCCGAGACGGGTCCGTGCGGCCGTCTCTCCAAGGACCGTACGCGCCCCGATGGAGGCAACGGGAAGGGCCTCGGTGGCGCCGTAGGGGGTGTGGACGTCGCCCTCGGGATGGATGCAGGCCATCATCCCCTCGAGCACACCGATGGGCACCGGGGCGCCGGCCGAGAGGACACGCCGCAGCGTCTCCAGGCGGATCCCCTGCTCCCGGCAGTAGGGTCCCACTCGGTTCCATACCGCCGGCGAGCCGAAGGCTTGTGTGGCTTGCCAATCGCGGATGGCCTCGACGATCTTGGCCGGATCGGCCTTGGCCGGACGGGTGGGATCCATCTCGGGGATGACCGCCGTTACGCCCATGGCCGCGTTGAAGAGGCCGAAGAGCGGAAAGGCCGCCACGTCGACTTCGCCGGGGGCGATGCCGTAGAAGTCGCGGATGAAGCGGACCTGGGCGTCGAAGGTCTCGTGGCGGTAAAGGACGCCCTTGGGCGGGCCGGTGCTGCCGGTGGTGAAGATGATGGCCGCCGGATCGTCGGCCCGGGTCTGGCAGAGCTCGCCGCCGCGGTGCGGCGTCTTTCGCAGGGCAGCCAGCGTCGTCCCCCCCCAGAACCAGCGGCGGCCCACGGTGAGGTGGTGGCGGGCCTTGGGAAAGCGGTGCCGCAGCAGGCAGCGGACGGCGTGGACCGGCGGGATGGCCACAAAGCCCTCGGGCTCGACCTCGGCGAGGCAGCGAATGAGATTCCGCTTACCCATGCCGGGATCGATGAGAATGGTCACCGCCCCCGATTTCAAGAGCGCGAAGACGAGGGAGACGAAATCGATCCCGGGGCGGACCAGCAGGGCCAACCGCGTGCCGGGTGTCACTCCCATTTCGATGAGCCCCCGCGCCACGCGGTCGCTGTCTTCGTCGAGGGCGCGGAAGGTGATCGTGCGGTATTGGCGGCGGCCATCGGCGCCGTAGCCGAGCGGCTCGACTACGGC
>SKOZ01000063.1 GCA_007119795.1 Planctomycetales bacterium
CTATATCGTTGTGTCGGGTGGTTGAGGTCATCCTCCCCATCTGTTGCACCCCTAGCTCAATTGGATAGAGCATCGGTCTACGGAACCGAAGGTTAGTGGTTCGAGCCCACTGGGGTGTACTGACGAAAGCCCTTGATCTTCAAGGGCTTTCGTCATTTCTTGGCGTGTTTGTCCCGGCTCGCCGAGGCACCGCCGGCTGCGGCGCCGAAGACGAGTGCACCTCGGGGCATTTCGGCCTGCGTCCCTCTGCCGAGCCGCAGCAGGCAGTCGCACGAAACCAAAGATTCGGGTGCTTTCAGATATTGACATCTAGACGGCGCTGAACTAGCGTGAGTCGGTCTCGACAGAAGGCCGCCATTGAGGGGCCCCTCCTCAGGAGGTATGGTGGGACGAGCCCAGACGGCTCCCCGAGGGAAAGCGGCAGGGGTGCTCTCCCGATGGTCGCCGAGAAGTATCCGTACTACCGCCCTCGAGAGTTCCGATCCGTGACATTGCCGAACTCCAGTGCTTCCTGGTCACGTTCGCCTACGGTGTACCTGACCGATCATCCGGATCATACTCGGAAGCTGCTGCCGAAAGGATGCCTCTGGCGACGGGGCACGGTGGCGTCGCTGAACGCGGCCGACCGGCGGCTTTGGAAGCTGCTGGGGGCGTCATCGACTCCCTGGTATTGCGAGGCATTCACGGATGGCGAGTCGGCCTTCGCCCGACGGGTGCTGCTCATCGACCGCGCTGCGGCCTCCCAGTTTTCGACGGTCAACGGGGCCTTGCAGAAAGGTGAGGCGTTGCCGGACAGCCTGGTGTGCCTGGCGTTGACCGGCACGGGCTTTCGCGGTCAGCACGGGCGTTCCTGGATGGCGGTGCGGGGCAACCTCCACCTGACGGCGCGGTACGGGGTGCGGATGCCTGCGGTCGTCGGCGAAACGGGGCTCATGCTCCTTGCCGCGGTGGCGACGGCGCGGACCGTCGAGGCGGTCTCCGAGGGTTGGGTCACGCCGACGATCAAGTGGATCAACGACATCCTTGTCTCGGGGTACAAGGTGGCCGGAGTGCTCACGGAGACGCAGATCGAAGGGACCGAGATCGTGGGCGTGGTTTTCGGAGTGGGGATGAACGTGCAGCGGCCCCCGGAGCTGGCTCCTTCGCCGGTGGTCCCCCAGCCCGCGGCACTGGCCGATTTCCAGCCGAAGAACCCACCACCGTTGAGAGACGTCTTCCACACGCTCGTCGAGGAACTCGACGCCGGCCTGCGGCGGCTCCTCGACGAGGGCCCCGACCCGCTCTTTCGCGAGTTCCGATCGCTGGCGGGCTTCATTGGCAGGCGCGTCCGCATCTGGCCGGATCATGGGGGGGAAGCCCTTGTGGGACCGTGCCTCGCCGAGGGCCGGGTGCTCGACCTTTTGCCGGACTTATCATTGGTCATCGAAGGGCAGTCACGTCCCCTGCGGCGGGGGCGGATGGAACTGGTGGAAGAGCGTTGAAGCAGGCGGTACCGAGCCATGCACGAGAACCTCTTGATCGTCTGCCTGAACGCCTTCTTCGCGGTGATGCTGCTGCTTTCGCTCCTGGCGGTCACCATCCGCGCCTTGACCTGGCTGTTTCCGGTGAAAGCGCCGCCCCCCGCCGAGCCCGAGGTCATCGACCAGGCTGTCGTCGCCGCCATCGCCGCGACCGCCGCGGCGATGGTGCCCGGCGGTCGGGTTACCCACGTCCGAGAGACCCCACGATAGGAATACCGTGCTGTACGCCAAGACCCACAAGACCGTTCGCGTCATGCTTACGGCCTTCCGCGACGGGCTGCAAAGCGTGTTCGGCGGCAAGGTGCGCGTCGGCGACGTGCTTCCCGCCATGACGGCCGCGGCCGAGGCGGGCATTCGCCACTTCGAGTTCGGCGGCGGCGCCCGCTTCCAGGCACCCTACTTCTACGTCGGGGAAGACCCCTTCGAATGCATGGACCGCATGCGCGCCGCCGTGGGGCCCGACGCCGATTTGCAGATTCTCACCCGCTCGGTTTCCGGAGTCACGCTGACCACGCAGCGGATCGAAACGCTGGCCCTGCAGGCCCGCTTGATGAAGAAGCACGGCACCACCTGGGACCGGAACTTCGACTTCCTCAACGATACCGACAACCTCGTCCGCACCGCCCGACCAATCATCGAGGCGGGGCTGCACCATCAGCTCTGCGTGGCCATGATGGGCCTCCCCTTCGCCTCCGACGTGGTCCACACGCCCGAGTTCTACGTCGCCGTGGTGAAGCGGGTGATGGATTCCGGAATCCGGGTCGATTCGGTATGCATGAAAGACGCCTCGGGCACCACGGACCCGCGGACCTGTTACGAGACGGCCCGCCAACTGCGCAAGCTCCTGCCCCGTGAGATCCCCCTCTGGCTGCATACCCACGACACGGCGTCGATGGCGGTGGCCTGCTACATGGCGGGGTTGGAGGGGGGCGTCGACGGCATCGACCTCTCGGTGCGGCCCATGGCCTCGGGGACCGTGCAGCCCGACGTGCGCTCGATGGCCCACGCCCTGAAAGGGACCGGGTTCCGGCTTGACGTGGACGCGGGGCGGATGCCCGAGATCGAGATGCTGCTCGTCGAGGGGCTCCGCGAGTACGAATTCAACCCTGTCACCACCGCGGCGGACGCCCGTGTCGTGGATTTCCCCATGCCGGGCGGGGCGATCGGGCCGAACGTCCACATGATGACCTCGGCGGGAATTCTCGACCGCTACGGCGCGGTGCTCGCCGAGTTCCCCGAGGTCGTCCGCGCCGGCGGCGCCTGGACGAGTGTCACCCCCGGCAGCCAGCAGTACTGGCTGCAGGCCTTCAGCAACGTGCTCCATGGCCGCTGGCAGAAGATCGACGCCGGCTACGGGCGTTCGGTGCTGGGTTACTTCGGGAAACCGCCGGTCCGCCCCGATGAAGAGGTCGTCCGCGTCGCTGCGGCGCAATTGGAACTCCCTCCCTTCGACGGCGATCCGCTCGAAGCGGCGCCCGAGAGCATCTCGGTGGCCGAAGCCGCGCTGCGGGAGCGGCAACTGCCGGTCACCGACGAGAACGTCTTCCTCGTTGCCGCGGCGATCGTGCCGAACAAGAGCATGGAGCTCAACGAGGGGATTCGCCTCCTCAGCGGCAAGGCGCGGATCAATCTGCCGCTCGTGAAGAAAGAGAACGAGAAGGCGGTCGAGGCCGCCCCGCCGCCGGCAGCGGTGGCCGCCACGGGTCTTACGGCGCCGGTGACCACGACTTGCACCGTGGTGGAGGGGCTGGTCACGCGGACCTTCCAGATCACCATCGAGCCGCCGGGCGATGCCGGGGCAGCGGCCGCCGCGCCGCCGCCGGCCCCAACCGGCGAGGTAGGAGGCGCCATACCGGTCTTCTCACCCTTCGAGGGGAAGGTCGAGGTGGTGGAGATCCACGTGAAGCCTGGAGACGCGGTCCGCAAAGGGCAAGTCGTCGCCGCCGTCGAGGCCATGAAGGCCAAGCACGACGTCCGCTGCCCCTGCGACGGCACGGTGCTGGCAGTGGACGCCGCACTGGGGAGTGAGGTCTCCGCAGGCCAGCCGATCCTCCGCGTCAAAGGGGGCTGACATGGAGGCCTGGGAAACACTGCTCCTGGAATCGGGCTTTGCCAACCTCTCCTGGCAGAACGCCGTCATGTTCGCCGTGGCCGGGCTGCTCATTTTCCTGGCCATCGCCAAGCATTACGAGCCGATGCTCTTGATACCCATCGGCTTCGGGGCCCTGCTGGCCAACCTGCCGGAGGCGATGCTCAGCGCCTCGAGCGCGGCACCCCCCGTTTCCGACGCGCGCGTGCCGCTCATGCAGTTGATCTACGACGCCGGTCTGCGGACCGAGCTCTTGCCGCCGATCATCTTCCTGGGAGTGGGAGCCCTGACCGACTTCCGCCCCTTGCTGAGCCGGCCGCTGACGCTGCTGCTCGGCGCCGCCGCGCAGGTCGGCATTTTCGTGGCTGCCCTCGGGGCCTACTACCTTTTCGGTTTTTCGGCCCGCGAATCGGTGGCTATCGGCATCATCGGCGGTGCCGACGGCCCCACCTCGATCTTCCTGACCGCGATCATGGCTCCCCACTTGCTGGGCGCCGTGGCCGTCTCCGCCTATAGCTACATGGCCCTGGTGCCCGTCGTACAGCCGCCGATCCTTCGCCTCTTGACCACCTCGAAGGAAAGGGAAATCGACATGCCCCTGGTACGGCCGGTGTCGCGGCCGGCGGTGGTCGCCTTTCCCATCGCCGTGGCCTTGATCGCCTCGCTGGCCGTCCCCGCCGCCGCCCCGCTGATCGGCATGTTGATGTTCGGCAACCTGCTCCGCGAGTCGGGCGTCACCGATCGGCTGGGCAAGACCGCCGGCGGCTCGCTGATCAACATCCTCACCATCTTCCTGGGGCTCGTGATCGGCGCCACCATGGCCGGCGAGGCCTTCCTCCGTCCGCAGACACTCTTCATCCTCGTGCTCGGCGCCGTGGCCTTCGCTTGCAGCACCGCCGGCGGCATCCTCGCCGCGAAGCTCATCAACCTCTTCCTGCCCCACCCACGGCGAATCAACCCCTGCATCGGCGCCGCCGGGGTCTCCGCCGTGCCCATGTCCGCCCGCGTCGTCCAGAGATTCGCCTCCCAGCACACCGACCACCGGGTGAACCTGCTGATGGCCGCCATGGGACCGAACGTGGCCGGCGTCATCGGCTCCGCGGTCGCCGCCGGCGTCTTCCTGCTGCTGATGAGCTGATCTCGATCGTTCCCCCATCGCCAGCCCCGGTCCGGCAACGGGGTAGCGGCTGCCTCGGTTGCGACCAGGCGGGGTATTCCTGCGGTATTCTCGGGGCGCATCCGCATGTAGTACGCAATCCATGCAGGGGAGATGCTGTTCAGCCGCGGGTGGACGAGGACATGACGGCGCTGGAGGGAACGGCGTCGGCGAAAAAAGCGCGTGACAACTGTCAAAAAAAGGGCCCTTAGTTCCTCAGGCACCTCGCGTCTCGGACGTGAGGAGCTTTCGTGCGGTCTTTCCGGAAGTCTCCCCTTGGACAAGAGGCCCGGCCGCGGTCGAACGGCCGCACAACCGCCTCTTGGCCACCCCTTGCCTTGGAGGGCGTCTGTCATGCGTCGCCACCTGATCTTCGGATATGGCCTGGTCGCCTACGGGTTTTTCCTGGCGGCCTTCCTCTATGCCATCGGCTTCCTGACCGTGGGGCTGGTCCCGAAGTCGATCGATACCGGACCCGCAGTGCCGCTGTGGGAGGCGATCCTGGTCAACAGCCTGCTCTTGGGGGCCTTTGCCGTCCAGCACACGATCATGGCCCGCCCGGCCTTCAAGCGGTGGTGGACGCAGATCATCCCCCCCGCCATGGAGCGGAGCACGTTCGTGCTGGCAGCCAGCCTCTTGCTGCTGCTCCTCTTCTGGCAGTGGCGGCCCATTCCGGGCATGCTCTGGCAAGTCGAGCATCCGGTGGGTTGGACCCTGCTGACGGGGATCAGCCTCCTCGGATGGGCAACGGTGCTGTACACCTCCTTCCTGATCGACCACTTCGACCTCTTCGGCCTGCGGCAGGTGTTCCTCAATTGGCGGGGGCAGCCATACACCCATCCGCGGTTCATCGAGCGGTCGCTGTACCGGGTGATCCGCCACCCGCTGATGGCCGGCTTCCTGGTCGCCTTCTGGTTTACACCCACGATGACCTATGGCCACCTCCTCTTCGCTGGGCTGACCACCGCGTACATCTTCATCGGCGTAGCCTTCGAGGAGCGCGACCTGGTGCGGGCACTGGGGCCGCAGTACCTCGACTATCGGGCACGAACGCCGATGCTCTGCCCCTATTCCGTCCTGACCCGTTGGTTCCACCCTGGCAATGCAGAGCCCTCGGGTGGAGCGGAGCAGCAGTCCCTCTTGTTGGGCGATGGGGAGCTACTCAGGGAGACGGATCAACAGCCGGTCCTACTGGATGGGGGAGGCGCCGCTCAGGGGGACGGTTCGGCGATCCATCCTACAGGATGAAGGGGGTTGCCTAGGGGAACGGTGCAGCAATCCACCCCCAAGGAGGACGCAGCGCCATCGCCTTGCGACGTTGCTGCGGCGGGATGCATAGAATTTGCGTCGGCCGAGCAACCGCGCGGAGTGATTCCAACTCAACGAACCATGGCGCCCGCAAAACGGAGGAGAGCCACGGACTTCCTTTGCGAGATGGGCAGGCAGACGACCAATACCTGGAATCAGGGTGTCGGGAGTAACCGTGCCACGCACGGTGGACGGGGCGATTGCAGCCTTGATCGTTCCAGTGGCGCTCCATCGCCGGCCCCCCGATTTCCGACGCGCGCCTTGAAGGAACCTACGCCCTGGGGACACCTGCAGAAATCACCCCCTATGACCTTCTTGGTGCGCAGTACCCTCCTTACATGACTCGCGGTTCGAACCGGGAACTGCCTAGATGTCCAATCTGCCCCCATCCGACGATTACGATCCCCCGCCGCGGGAGCACTCCCGCTCGACCTGCCCCATGCCGGTTTCTCCCGCCGCCCAGGACGACGAGCTGGCGGTGCTGGTGGGTATTCTGGATCGCTACATCGCCGCTATCCAGGCGGGCGAATCCCCTGATGCGGCAGCACTGCTCCGCGAACACCCCCAGTTCGCCTCCCAACTCACGGCCTGCCTGGAAGGCATCGATTTCATCCACCGCTCCCAGCCGGGCGGTGCGGTGCCACGATCGCTGGGCGACTTCGAGATCCTCCGCGAGGTGGGCCGAGGGGGGATGGGAGCCGTGTACGAGGCGCGGCAGGTCTCGCTCGACCGCCGCGTGGCACTGAAGATCCTCCGCTGCGGTACCGTTTCCGACCCGCAGGTGCTCGAGCGCTTCCGCCGCGAGGCGGAGACGGTCGCCCAGCTCCACCACACGCACATCGTGCCCGTCTACGCCGTGGGGACGGAAGGGGGCGTGAACTATTACGTGATGCAGTTCATCGACGGCGAGAGCCTGGCCGAAGTCCTACGGGAGCGCCAGGGCCCGCTGGGGACCGAGACGATCGCCACCTGGGGACTGCAGGCTGCCGAGGCCCTGGAATACGCCCACCAGCACGGCGTGATCCACCGCGACGTCAAGCCGTCGAACCTGCTGCTCGATCGCGAGGGGAGGATCAAGCTGACCACCGACGGCCCGCCCCTGGCTGCCGAGCTGTTCGCCGCAAACGGATCCGCCGCCGCGGCGCCCACGACCCTTCCCATGCAGGTTCCGCTGACGCTCGCTGCCGGCGAATACGCGGTGCGTCTCTCGGGAGAAAACCGCCTCAGCCAGGCCTTTGCTGCCGAAGTCCACCGTGGTGCCAACCCGGTCTACGGGGTCGATCTCGACGACCAGCTCCTCTGGCCCGAGCTGTCGGTGGACCGCAGCTTCACGTTCGTCGACCGCGGCGAACGAACCGATCTCGTTCACCTCCGCGACGACGGCCTGGCCCTGGTCGACGGCCTCGTGGGCCAGGGGCACTGGTCGCTCGATCTGGCCAGGCCTACCGATCCGAAGCTGCCTGTCGATCAACCCCTGCTCTGGCCGTGGACCGCGCGGTACCAGTTCGATCCGTTCGGCGGCCGGGGCAAGTTCGATCTCCGCCCCGAGGTCTGCCGCCAGGGGCCGGATCTCAATGGCGACGGCATCGGCGAGGTGGTGCTCGCGGCGCGCCACGAGGCCTGGGTGCTGGTCCTCTGCGGCCGCCGCGGCGAGGTCCTCTGGCTGGCCGACCGCCGAGCGGACGACGAACCCGCTGCCGAGCCGACACACGATCGTCTCTTGACGCCCCGATCGATCCGCAGCAGCATCCTCGGCGCCCCCGCCGTGCTCGACGACGTCGACGGCGACGGGGTACCCGACCTGGCCTTCGCGGTGCTCCTGGTCGAGGATACGGGCCTGGGGGGGAGTGAGCCATGGCACGCACAGCGGTGGATGGAAGCGGTCTCCGGTGCCAGCGGCGAGGCGTTGTGGCGGTTCGACCTCGACGATCTGCTCTTCTTCCACGCCCCAAACGATGGCCTCGACGCCGGCGGCACGCTGCACGCAGTGGACGGGGCCGCCGTCGAAGCCTGGCGGCGCCTGGGACTGCAATGGAAGCCGGGCCATGACTACGACGGGGACGGAGTGGCCGACCTGGTCGCGACCGCCGAGGGGGCGGTCGCCGTGCGGTCCACCCGGACGGGAGAGACCCTCTGGCGAACGCCGCAGCGATTCCGCGTTGCCGGCACCATTTCGCTCGACGACGATCTCAACGGCGACGGCACGCCCGACATCCTCGTCTGGGTCGGAGCGGATATGCGCAGCCGTCCGTTCCGCCCCCTGACCGCCCTCTGCGGCCGCACGGGGCGCGAGCTCTGGACAGGGGCCTTCGAGGTCTCGCAGTTGATCCGTTCCCTGGCCGCCACCTCGGCGGATCTGACGGGCGACGGGGAGCCGGAGATCGTCTACCTGGCGGTGACCAATGGGGGCTACCCCGACGACGGCGTCATGACTTTTAACAGCGGCCAGCTCTCGGTGACGGTCCTCTCCGGCCGCGACGGCACGCTCCTCTGGCAGCAACCCCTCTCGGCCGCGTACCGGAAAGCGGGGACCGACCTGGCCCAGCAGAACTTCCCCTTCCACCTCCGCGATGTGGCACCGCAAATCGTGGTTGCGGACTTCGGCGCCCAGGGCCGTGCGCTGGTGCTGGTGGGTGAGGCGAAGGTCCCAGCGGACGAAGGCCTGGCGCTGATCGCCCTGCGCGGGACCGACGGCGAAGTCCTCTGGCAGCAGCCCATCGCCACCGACGCGCACCAGTGGTCCGCCTACACCAACGCAGCCTTTGCCACGGCGATCGATTTGGACGGCGACGGGATTGCGGAGGTGGTGTACCTCGACTTCCTCGACCCGCAAGACCGAACCGGTGTGGTGACGTTGGGCCTGAGTGGCCAGGAGGCCGGGAGCGTTGTGCACGTGATCGATCCGAGCACCGGCGGGCCGGCCGGGCGGGTCGCCCGCCTCGTGGCACTCGACGGGCTCAGCGGTGCGGTGCGGTGGACCGTGGAGACGGCGGTCGATCCCGACTGCGGCCGCGTCAGTCACGATCCGCGCCGGGCGGCGCGGCGGCCCAGGGCGGTGCCGCTGCGGCGGGTGCAGGGCGAGCCGTGGATCGCCGTCAACCTGTGGGGGATGCCGGGCGAGGTCCTCGTGGTCGACCACGCCGGCGGGGTGGTGAACCGCTTCGAAGCCCGTAGCGACGATGCTGCCTTCCGCATCCTCGCCGTCGACGCGGAGGGCGACGGCAACGACGAGATCGTCATGGTCCGCGAGGCGAAGCTCCAGGCGCTGCGGCCCGAGGAACCCGAGGCGCCGCTCTGGACCGCAGGAAGCCGAGGCCTCTGGTCACCCGAGCTCCTCTGGGCCGAGGGGAACGATCGCCCGCTGGTGGCCTTCCGCACGGACGGAACGATCACCGGCATCGACCTGGCCTCGGGGAAAGCTCTGTGGCGCTGCGCGGGCCCGCGCCCCCGGTCGGGCGGGGCGTGGCTGGAGGTGGAAACGCACCTGGTCGAGAACGGATCGATGGCCTCGGCACCGTATCTGCTCTTCACCCATTCGTCGGTCACCGTCTGCCGCCGTGGAGTGCCCACCGATGCAGCCGCCCGGCTGGCGCTCCGCGGCCCGGCGCGGCTGGACGGTGCCCGCGATGCAGTCCGACTTCCCCTCCCCTGGGTCCCGCTGCCGCCGGATGCAGCGGCATTGGCGGAGATCATCCCCTGGGCCTTCTTCTTCTCCTTCACGATGGTCATCCTGCCTTTGGGCACTATGGCCTGGCTGGCCTACCGGCGGACGTGGGGCATGGAGACCATGCTCGGCTTGCCGCTGGTGGTGGCGCTGGCGGTGCCGGGACTCACCGCGGAGGGTCCGGAGGAGTTGCACACGCTTTTTGAGCGGTTCTTCGCCGCGGTGCTCGTCGTCCCGGCGGCGGTGTTGCTGGCGGCGGTGGTCTGGCAGGCGGCCCGGGGCCGGGGGCGCTGGCTGGGCATCTGGACCGCGGTCTTTCTAGGCACGTCCGCCGCGCTGGCGATCGCCGTGCTGTCCTGGAATGGTTTCCCGGGGAAGAGCGGCGTCTACGCATGGAACGGTTGGTATTGGATCGGCTTGCCCGCGTTCGAAGCCACGGGGATGCTCCTGCTGATCCACCTTGCGGCGGCGGCCGCCGTGCGCGGATTCCGCCGCATCCGCAGCGGGCCGGGTCTTCTGGTCGAAACGGCAGATGCCACTTAGGAGAAAGACCATGCTCCCCAGCGATGGCGGCTCCGCCGGCACTCCGCATTCGCTGCCGGCCAATGGATCCGCCGGAGAAGGCGAAGCCGACCTCTCCGCGACTGCGGGCCTGGTGCACTATCAACCTTGGCTGGTTTTGCTGGCGCGGCTGGAGATCGACAGCCGCTTCCAGGGGAAGTTCTCCGTGGCCGACGTGGTCCAGGAGACGCTCATCGAGGCCTGGCGTGACTGGCAGCAGTTCCGCGGGCGTACGGCAGCGGAGCGGCGGGCCTGGCTGCGGCAGATCCTGGCCCACCAGCTCGCCCACCATGCCCGCCGCTATGCGGGCACGCAGAAACGCGACCTGAAGCGGGAACGGTCGCTCGATGCCTCACTGGCCCAGTCCTCCCACCGTCTGTGGCAGATGCTCCCTGCCGATTCTCCCTCGCCGAGTGAGATCGTAGCCGATCGCGAAGAGCAGGTCCTCCTCGCCGAAATCCTCGACCGCCTTCCGGCCGACTACCGCGAGGTGCTCATCCTCCGGAATCTCGAGGGGCTCACCCACGAAGCCATCGCCCAACGCATGCGGCGGAGCGTGGGGGCGGTGCGGATGCTCTGGGTCCGCGCCCTGGCGGCGCTCCGCCAGGAGGCCGCGCACTGGATGGGGGCCGGATAATAACGGTATTCGGGCCTTGGGGCCGGCACCCGGACTGCCGGTGGGGAGGCAACGGCGTGGGGGGAAGCTATACTTGACCGTTTCGCCCCCGCAGTCTCCGCTGGGCCGGCACTGGGCCGGTCGCCCCAAATCTGCGGGGTTCGGTTGAATCGTGTCCGACTTGTCAAGGAGGTTGTCATGACCAAGGTAGAGCCAAGCACGTCGATCGAGGCGCTCGAGACCGCCCTGGCAAGTAAGACGGCCAGGATCGCCGTGGTGGGCCTGGGTTACGTGGGCCTGCCGCTGATCCGCGCCTTCGTGGCCGCGGGGTATCGCACGGTCGGCTTCGACGTCGACGAGGAAAAGGTCGAGAGGCTGCGGGCGGGCAGGAGCTACATCGGGCACATTCCCTCGGAGTGGATCGCCCGCTGCGTCGACGAGGGGACCTTCGAGCCCACGGCGGAGATGAGCCGCCTCGCCGAGGCCGATGCCATCCTGATCTGCGTCCCTACACCCCTGAACGAGAGCCGCGACCCCGACCTTCAGTACATCGAGGGCACCGGCCGCCATATCGCCGCGGCGCTCCGTCCCGGCCAACTCGTCGTCCTGGAGAGTACCACATACCCGGGCACCACCCGCGACGTGCTCCTGCCCATCCTCTCCCAAAGCGGCCTTGCGGCAGGGAAAGACTTCTTCCTCGGCTTCAGCCCCGAGCGCGAAGACCCGGGTAACGCCGACTTCTCTGCAGAGCGGATCCCCAAAGTCGTGGGCGGGATCGACGAGGCCAGCGGCCGGCTCGCCGAGCTCCTCTATCGCCAGGCGGTCGTCGAAGTGGTCCGCGTCTCCAGTTGCGAGGTGGCCGAGGCCTGCAAGATCCTCGAGAACACCTACCGGGCGGTAAACATCGCCCTGGTCAACGAGCTCAAGGTGCTCATGGACCGGATGGGCGTCGACGTCTGGGAGGTCATCGACGCGGCGAAGACCAAGCCCTTCGGCTACCAGGCCTTCTATCCCGGCCCGGGGCTCGGCGGGCACTGCATCCCCATCGATCCCTTCTACCTGAGCTGGGTCGCCCGGCGGATGGGCATGCCGACGCGGTTCATCGAGCTGGCCGGCGAGATCAACACCAGCATGCCGCAGTACGTCGTGCGCAAGGTGGTCGACGCCCTCAACGACGTCCGCAAGCCGCTCCGCGGCAGCAAGGTGCTTCTCCTGGGCGCCGCCTACAAGCGCGACGTGGAGGACGTCCGCGAGAGCCCCACCTTCGAGCTCATGGAGCTCCTCGAGCACGGCGGTGCCGAGCTGAGCTACCACGATCCCTACGTTCCCCGGCTGCCGAAGATGCGCAACTGGAACTTCGCGGGCATGACGAGCGTGGAGCTGACCGCCACCACGCTGGCCGGCCAGGACTGCGTGCTCGTCTCCACCGACCACTCCTCCTACGACTGGGAATTCATCGTCCAGCACGCCCCGCTGATCGTCGACACGCGCAACGCCACCAAGCACGTCCAGGCCGGGCGGGAGAAGATCCGCAAGGCCTAGCCCTCAGACATTGATAATGGGGGTCCCGCCGGGGACCTCGGCGGCGGCACGGGCCTCTTCGAGGGCCTTGTCGGTGCTGGTCGGATCGACGGCGCGGCAACTCTGGGTGAGCCGCTCGGCGATCTCGCGGAGTTCCGCCTGCCACTCCTCGGGCGTCGATTCCGGGGGAGTGAACTGGGCGAACTCGGCCGTGAGTAGAATCAGCCGCAACAGGTGGCGAAAGACGATCCCCTCCTGCTTCTGCATCTGTTTGCTGGTGACGTATTTGTTGAAATCGCCTCCCAGCTCGAGTAGCTCACCGGCTGCCCAGACGGGGTAGGTGTAGACGTCGTGGACGCCCGGGAACTCGTAGTCGAAGAGCAGGCGGAGCTTCTGCGCGAGGGTGAGCACCCGCGGGGGCGGCTCGTCCCAGCTCGCGCGGCGGCGGGGACGGTCGTCCTCCTCCTCTTCACCCTGCTCGACGAGCTCCTCCATGGTCGCCAGTCCGAGCTGCACGAGCTGCTGGTCGAGCCGCTGCGTGGCGAGCGGCCCGGGGGGCAGATCGCGCTGTTTGGGCACGCGGACGAAATGCCCCACCGACCGCGGCAGCTCGAGCACGCTCTCGATGGCCTGCATCCGCTCGGCGAAGTCGGCCACGCCGAGCTGGTTCACCAGGAAGATACCGTAGAGCGGATTGACGCTCCGCAGCATGAGCAGTTTCCCCAAGTCCTCCGTTGCATAGGCCTTTTCGGGGCGATACGGGGGCCGCTCGGCGGGCTTTTCGGAGCCGTCGCCGGCGGCCTGGCCGACCTCGGCGCCTGCTTTCTTGGCCAGCCGCGCCGCCGTGGCGGCATCGAAGATGCCGCCGGCCGGGGGAGCGTCGTCATCGTCGTCGGCCGGCGGAGGCGTTCCGTCATCCCCCTCGCGAAGCGGCCCCCCGGTGACGAACTCCGGCGGCGGCTTGGGCTCCAGCTCGACGTAGCCGGCCCGCCAGAGGACCAGCAGCATCTTGTCGAGGTCTGCCTGCCCACGCTCGACGGCGCGGCTGTCCATGAGTCGCTTGCCTACCAGGCGGCGGATCATATCGACCTCGGGCGAGGCCTCCAGCATGAAGGCCAGGAGCCGCCAAGGGAGGGGACCGCGGCTGACCA
>SKOZ01000083.1 GCA_007119795.1 Planctomycetales bacterium
CTTATCGCCGGATGAGTCGCGGCGACCAGTGTCCCCCATTCGGCTAGGGTCCGACGGGGAGCGTCGGCTCGGCACAGCCGTCCGCGGCGACCACCGGCACTTCGGCGGCAGCCGAAGCATCGAGCGGTGGGCCGAGTTCCCCGTCCGAGAGCCAAGCGGGTGCCTCCAGGACAGCCTCTTGCTCGAGGTTTCGACGGCGGGTCAGCCAGAATGCCAGGCCGCCGACCACGAGCAACAGACCGACGGCCGCCACCACCTCCAGGTTGCGGAGCCACGCGGTAATCGTCTGGCCGAACCAGAAGCTCAGCCCGAAGACGATGCTGATAACGACCGTGCCGCATGCGAGATCGACGAGCAGGAAGCGGCGGAAGGGGACGCGGAGGATGCCGGAAGTCAGGTAGAGCGAGGCCCGCAGCCCGGAGATAAAGCGGATGAAGAAGAAGACCTTGAGGCCGTGGCGGGCGAACATGGCCTCGATCTGTGCCTCCCGATGGGGGGTGACCAAGTGGGCGAACCAGCGGCGGCCGCGGAGGACACCGCGGCCGAAGTGGTAGCCGATCCAGTACGTGAGCACGTCTCCGGCGATGCCGCCGATCAGGCAGGCTGCGAACGCCGCCACCGGGTTCAGGGCGCCGTGCGAGCTGAGCACGCCCGCGGCAATGACGGGGACCTCCTCAGGAACGGGAAACCCCGCTCCCGTGAGGATCAGGACCACCACAATGGCGACATAGGATCCGTGCTCGATCAGGACGTCGGTCATTGCTGCGGCAGGGCGAGATCCAGCCCCCCCACACGGTCATTGAAGCCCCCCGGCCGTAGCCTCTGCTACGGCCATCTGGGAAAAGTGCAAGCATTGTAGCGGAGAGATCGCCTCTGCGGCAGACGAGATTCTTTGGCGACGACGGCACACCATTTGTGGGGGTCGTGTCACGGGGGTGTAACGCCGGTTTGACATTCCAGCGGCATATTGGGATCATACACAAGTGTCCCGGCGCGGTGTGTTGGGGAGGGAATACCATGAGATTCTCCTCCTGTCTGGCAAGGTCGGCGCTTTGCTGGACGCGGGGAGCGAATGTCCCCCGCCGATGTCGGTCGCGGTTGCCAAGGCGCTGTAACACAAACGATTCCCATGGGGGTTTCTCTATAGTGGGGCGTATCCCCTCCCTGGGGTCGGGGGCGAGCGGCCCTGCGGTCTCCGCGTCCCCCGGTCTCGGAACGCCGGGCGGAACTTCGCCTCTCCTCTTTGCGTCTTATATAGTGACCCTGCTTTGAATGACGACGCTGAACTAATCCAGGAGTGCCTGTCCGGCAGGTCGGCGGCGTTTGGAAGTCTGGTCCAGAAGTATCAGGACCGGCTGTACAATACCATCGTCCACGTCAGCGGCAGCCGCGACGACGCCTCGGATATCGTCCAGGAAGCCTTCGTGCAGGCGTTCCTCAAATTGGAGACGTTCCAGCAGTCGAGCGCGTTTTATACTTGGCTGTACCGGATCGCCTTCAACGTGGCGATCACCCACCACCGTCGCAGACGACCCCTCGGCTCCCTCGACCACCTGCGGGAACAGAGCGGCCAGGAAGTCGTCGACCGGAGCGGTGGGCCGGTGGAGGCGCTCGAGCGGACGGAGCGCGTCGGCCAGATCCGCGAGGCGATTGCCGCGCTGGGCGACGAGCACCGCAGCGTGCTCGTGTTGCGGGAGATCGAGGGTTGCTGCTACGAGACGATCGCCGATATCCTCCAGATTCCCGTGGGAACGGTTCGCAGCCGCCTGCACCGTGCCCGCGCGGAGTTGCGCGAGCAACTCCGCGAGATGTTGCCGATCGACAAACCCTGAGTCCTTGGTTTCGGCGACCCCGAGTCGCGACTGCCCCTTAAGCCATGACAAACCCGCCGGAACACGAACTGCTCAGTGCCTATCTCGACGGCGAGTTGAGCGCCGACGACCGGGTCCGCGTGGATCAGTGGCTTGCCACCGACGCCGATGCCCGGCGGGCGGTCGAGGAGTTCCGCGCCCTGAGTGCGACCCTGAAGAACCTGCCCGCGGTCCCTCTCGACGAGGACCTCAGCCAACGGGTCTTGCAGACCGCCGAGCAACGGCTGCTGGCCCCCTCGCCCTCTGCGGACGACGGGCGGCAAGGACCTTCCGGTGACGGCCGCGGGCAATCCGTTGCCGCCCCGCTGGAGACCGCAGGTGGCACCGGCCCCAATGGGCCCTCGACGGCGACTACCGGGGGACCGGCCCCGGCGAGCTGGCGGCTTGGCCGCCTCCTCTCGCCGCGGGTGCTGGCCTACAGCGGTGTGGCCGTGACGGTGGCCGTTCTCGTGCTGCTCGCCTCGCCTCCACCCGAGGAAGTGGCCCGGGCACCCGAGGAGCCGGCGGCCCCCGCAATGGAGGCAGATCAGCCCGCTGTCGAAGTGCCGCTCGAGATTCGCGGCCGTGTGGACGACGAGACCGAGCAATCCGCCCGTTTGCACGAGGCGCAACGCGGAGAAGCGGAACAGGCTGCACCACTGGAAGTCGCCGAGCCCATGGCTTCCCCGCCGCCGCCCGAGGCCGCTGTGACGGCTCCGCCCGCCGATGGGCCTCCGCCCGCGGTGGACTCCTACCATTCCGATTACTATTCCGATCGTGACCACCCAACGGCGAGGCCGCTTCCCGGGAGTGCGGGACAGTCCGGATACGGTACTCGTGGTATGCACGATTTTGGTGGCGGCATGGGTGGTGTTGGTGGCATGGTTTACGGGCTCGACGGGTACGGAGGATATCCCGGCGAATCCTACGGGGCCCGCACAGGGCCCCCACCCTGGCAGGCCAGCGCCGTCCCCACGGCCGAGCGCCCCACCGCCGAACCGGTTCTTGCCGAGGAGCTCGGTACGGTGACCCGGGGGGTGCTGGTCGTCTACTGCGATATGGATGCGGGAGCGCTCCAGGGCCGGGTCTTCGACGATATCCTGGTTCGGAGCAACATCGCCTGGGAGGCCGACGAGCGCCTCACCCGCCGGCCTCGCCGGGAGGAAGCTCCGTTTTTCGATGAGGGGGACGACGAGTCGGTCGACGACGCTTCCGAGGCTACGGAGGCAGGGCCGGCTGCCGATGCGGTTCCCGAGAAGGAAATCGACTCTGAGAGCGAAGGCCTTCGGGCTCGCGACCGGCACCACATCGCCTCCCCTGCTCGCCGTCAAGCGGCCGGTGGCCGGGTTTCCGCACCCCAGGAGGACCTCGATCTGGTTTACGTCGAGGCGACCCCGGCGCAAATCGAGGGGGCTTTGGCAGCATTGAATCAGCGTGCCGAGGTCTACCGGGTCGGGGTTACGCCGGCGCCCGACATTCCGGAGCAGCGGCGACTCTTGGCCTTTGGGCGGTCCGAGCCCCTGGCGGCTGAGGGTGACGAGCGGCCGGGTTTGACGCCCGCCCCTCCCCATCCGACCAGGGCACTGCGCGAAGCAGAGGAAACAGAGGTCCCGGCCGAGGACGCCGCCAGAGCATTGGCGGATCGGCGGCTTGGCATACCGCTGCAGGAACGGTCGGAAGCAAGGATTCCTCCCGAGCCTCCGTCCCGAGGAATACCCGGCCGTGCCCCGGCCAAATCGACGGTCGTGGGCCGCGCCCAGCGGGTCCTCACGCCGGCAACGGTCCGCGAGGACCGTGCCGCGTTTGCCGGGAGCGTCCCAGTCGAAGTGCGGTCGCTTCGCGGCGAGGCGGCCCCTTTCGCCGCCGCGGCCGCGCCTTCGGAAGGTCCATCCCAGCCCGCGGAGAAGCGACTTCCCGTACCGGCAACGCGCGCCGCTCCTGCTGAAGCGCTCTCCGAGGCAGTCGATCCCGCTGGGCCCTCCCCTGACTCGTCCCCCGCGCGGCGCGCCGCCCCCAGGGCCGAAAAGGCGCCGGCGGCCGACCCCCAGCCGGAATCGGAGGTGACGGATCCGGCCGATGATCGGCCGGAGGCAGGCACCCCCGGCGATGTGCAGGCCGCACCTGAGGTGGCACCGGCCTACCGCGTCCTCTTCGTGCTGCGCGCCGTCCATACCGCCACGTCCCCAGCCGAGGATGCCGACGAGTAGCGCCGCCAGGCGCCCCACCGGCGAGGCCCTGAGGAGGGCGGCCAGGGATACGGGATGCAGAGCGAGAATCCCCAAATCTCTTGGGGGGTAACGGAGCGAAACGAGTCTTCGCGGGCCTCCGTTTCCACGCGGGAGCACGGGGACGAGGAACGAACGAGCCATCATGCTGCGACTTTCTTTTTACCCCGTCGGTGAGAGCTTGCTCCTGGTTGCCGGGGCCGCCGCGGTGCTCGTGCTGCTGCTTTTCGCGGTTCCTGCGCGGGGAGGGCTGACGCCGCGGCGGCGGTGGGTGCTGGCGGCGATCCGCCTGGGCATCGTCCTCCTCGTCATCGCCGCCATGTTGCGGCCCACGCTGATCTTTACCGAAACCCGCCGCCAGGCGGCCACCTTGGTCCTGCTGCTCGACCGCTCGCGGAGCATGGACATACCGGACGGCATCGGCGGGCGGACCCGCTGGCAGGCGCTTACCGAGGCCTTGGCGGCGGCCGAGGCCCCCCTGCGGCGCCTGGAAAGCGATTTCGAAGTCCGCGCCTACACCTTCGATGCCGCCCTCCACCCGGCCGAGCTCTCGGGGGGCCGGGTCGCCCTCCCGGAAGTCCCCGACGGCGATCAGACCGCCATCGGCGCCGCCCTGGACGACATCCTTCAACTGGAGGCGGGAAAACGGCTCTTGGGGGTCGTCCTCCTCAGCGACGGGGCGCAGCGGGCCTACGCCCCTCGCGACCTCGCACCGCAAGTCGCCGCAGGGCGGCTGGCGGCATTGGGATTTCCCCTCTACACGATACCCTTCGGGCAAGCGAGGGGGCTGGGGCAGGCGCGGGACGTGGCCGTCGAGGACCTCGTGGTCAACGATACCGTCTTCGTGAAGAACGAGCTGGCCGTCACGGCCCAGGTGCGGGTCGACGGCTACGTCAACCGCGAGATCCCCGTCCGCCTCGCCTTCGAGACGGCCCCGGGCCGCATGGAGGTCGTGGACCAGCAGGTGATCCGCGCCACCACCGGCGAAGAACTGATCCCCGTGCGTCTCAGCTATGCCCCCCCCGTCCCCGGCGAATTCAAGCTCGTCCTCTCCGCGGCCCCGCAGCCGGGGGAGCTGGTCACAACGAACAACGAGCTGAGCACCTTCGTGAACGTGCTGGCCGGCGGTCTGAACGTCCTTTACCTGGAGGGCGACCTCCGCGTCGAGCAGCGTTTCCTGCGGACCTCGCTCGACGCTTCGCCCGACATCAACGTCGACTACGTGCGGCTCGACCCCCGCCGGCCCCAGACGCGGCCCGGCGACCTCCGCGAACGCCTCCAGCCTGGGGCCTACGACGTCTACATGATCGGTGACGTCGACGCCTCGGCCTTTCGTCAAGGCGAACTCGGCTCCCTGGCCGAGGCGGTCTCCCAAGGGGCAGGGCTGATCATGCTCGGCGGCCTGCAGAGTTTCGGTGCCGGGGGCTACGCCGAGACGCCGCTGGCCGACGTGTTGCCCGTAGAGATGGACCGCCTCGAGCGGCAGCCGCTCGACGGCCCCATCCGCAGTGACCTTCACCTCCCCGGTCCCCTCCGCATAGAGCCCACCCAGCAGGGGCTACGGCACTTCGTGCTCCTCCTCGCGGCGCCCGGCTCGGAAAACGCATCGGCCTGGGCATCGCTGCCGCGGCTCCGGGGGGCGAACCGCCTCCGCGATCCCAAGCCCGGTGCCGTGGTCCTGGCTGCCACCGAACAGCAACACCCTTTGCTCGTCTCGCAAGTCTACGGCGATGGGCGGGTACTCGCCTTTGCCGCCGACTCGACCTGGCAGTGGTGGATGCAGGGGTTCGAGAACGCTCATCGCCGCTTCTGGCGGCAGATAGTCCTCTGGCTGGCCCGCAAGGACGATCTCGCTGACGGTGACGTCTGGGTGCGGCTGGCGAAACGCCGCTATAGCCCCACCGAGCGGGTCGAGTTCACAGTAGGAGCCCGCTCGCCCGAGGGGGAGCCTCTACACGATGCGGAATTCTCCGTCGAGGTCGTCCCACCCGAAGGGAGCGGTCAGCCGGTAACGCTCATTCGCCAGGAGGGCGAGTCGACCGGGACCTTCCGGGAGACGCAACGGGCCGGAGACTACACGGTCCGCGTCTCCGCCTCGCACGGCGGCGACACCCTGGGCTCGGCAGAGGCGCGGTTCCTCGTCCACAAGCAAGACCTGGAGCTCGACAACCCCGCCGCCGACGTCTCCACGATGGAGAGTCTTGCTGCATCAACCGGCGGCGAGACGTTGGCCCCCGAGCAGCTTCCCCGCCTGCTGGAACGTCTCACCGAAGACACCGAGACCGTGGAGATCGTCACCGAGGCACGGCAGACGTTTTGGGACAGTTGGCCATTCTTCCTCTGTCTTGTCACCCTTATGGGGGTGGAGTGGTTCCTGCGCAAAAGGTGGGGCCTGGTTTGACGGCGCACCATCGGTCTTGCAGCAGGCCATCAGCGTCGTCGCTAACTACAATATTCCTGTCGGGCATCCCTCCACCGTGCAGCGAAGCAGCAAGCACACCATCCGTGGGGATTGACTCCCCCTCTGTGCCTCGGCGAATCCGTTTGGATTTGGGTGCCAAAGCGGTAAAATGACTTCACGATGGAAAGCAGACTGCGAGGGTCTCTCGACGCGGTCGGCGTGGGCTTGGCGGTGCCGTCACGGGTAGGGGGGTCCGCCGGAGGTGACCTGCCGCGGCTCTTGTCGAAGATGGGGGGGAGCTTTCAGGAGGTCCGAGACGATGGCACGTTTCTGGGACGAGAAGCAGGAGACCGCGGAGGTCTTCGATCCGTTGTATCTCGAGCGGAGTCCCCCGGTGGACGATCTCGAGGCGGAGTCCATACGTCGGCTCTGCGAGGCAGCCACACCTGGTCCCCTGGTGACCGACGAGGAGACCCAGGACCTCGGGGCGGTGGTGGCCACGCTGCCCGATGGCCAATCGATCGTCAGTCTCGGCGTGGAGACCGCCGCCGACGAAGGAGGCACCCCCGAAGCCATCGAGGCGAACTCCCGGCTTTTCTGCCGGGCTCGCTATTACCTGCTCCGTCTCCTTCGGGACCGCGAGCGATGGAAACGGGACCGCGAGCGGCTGGAGTCGGAGGTCGCCGAACTGCGGTCGCTGCTCGCCCGCGAAGCGTCGTCCGAGCGACCGCTCCGGCCGCGGTAAGTGAGTGAGGAGTCGCCCTATGATCCACGGAATCTACCTCGTCTTGGCGGCCATACCCTTGGCCGCTGCTGCCGACGGCCGGCCGGCGCGCCCGGCCGCCGAGGCGGGCAGTCGGGTTACCTCCCCGTCCCCCGATGCCGCCGACTCTGAGGCGCGCCCCGCGCCCCGGAGCGCTTCCGAACTCCGCGCCGCCGTATTCAGCGCCGTCCGCCGCCGTCAGCGGGTCGGAGAGGACGATCTCGAGCAAGCCGCCCTGGAGTTGCTGGGGCTCTACGAGGAGGTCCGCGAGTCCGAACGGCTGCCTCGCACCCATCGGGTGAGACTGCTCCACGTGCTCGCCGAGCGGCTGGGGGAGTTCGCCTTCCGGCTGCAGCCGGAGTCGCGCCGCGAAGCCGGTCCCGGCGGATATGCCGTCCGCGGTGGGGCTGAGATGCGGGGTGATCGGCGCCCTGCCTTCCTGGCCCAGCCGGTCGGTCCCCCGGCTCCCGGGCGAGCCCGTGCCGCGGCTCCCATGGCCGGCCCGCCCGGTGGTGCAGGTCCCCTCGCCGGTCCGCAGCCCGGCGGCGGGGCGGCCGGCGATTACGGCGAGCAGCTCGCCGACTTGATCCGCCGCACGATCGCCCCGTCCACCTGGGACACGATGGGCGGCCCGGGGACGATCCACTACTGGCAACCCGGTCAAGCCATGGTCGTACGCCAGCGGCAAGACGTTCACCAGCAAATCGGCGATCTCTTTCGCCAACTCGAGCGGGTCAACCGCTAAAAAGGAGGTGATTCCAATGGTCTTGCTTGAATTCAGCATGTACCCCCTCGACAAGGGAGCCAGCGTCAGCCCCTTCGTGGCTCGCGGTCTGGAAATCATCGACCGCAGCGGACTCGACTACCAGTGCCATGCCATGGGGACTACGCTCGAGGGAGAGTTTGACGAGGTGATGGCCGTCGTCCAGGAGTGCTTTCGAGCGATGGCCGCCGATTGCGACCGGATCGAGTGCAGTATCAAGCTCGACTATCGCAAGGGCAGGCGCGACCAGTTGCGTGCCAAGGTCGCCAGCGTAGAAGAGAAGCTCGGCCGCCCCGTCCACAAATGAGCCCGCCGGCAGGAAACTCCCTCGCCGAGAAAATCCCCCCACCGCAAGCTACCCGGCCAGGATTTGAACCTGGAACGAGGGAACCAAAATCCCTAGTGTTGCCATTTACACCACCGGGTAGTAATGCCCCTTCGGCATCGGACGGATTGGGGCCTTTCCAGACGCCGACACCGGTCGGCGGTTCGATGTGCCTCACGTTCTGGCGGCTCCAGGTGAAACCGGTGCCGGTAGTGCTGAATATCGCATCGTATACGACGGGAAAGCGAACCGTCAAGCGAGCCCGAAGAGAGAACATTGCCATGCCGTTTCGGAAGGGCTCGCGGGGGCGCGTTGCCCATGGGCCGGTGGATGGGTGATAATGGTTGGATATCCCTTTCCGACCCAGCCTCCCACCTGCGGACCATGCCATGACCATAGCTTCTCTCGCGGCGCCCGCCGGACGCCGGCGCTCCGCTGCCGCGCCCGCTCCATCTCCCGCCACTCCGCCGAGCCGGCAAGCGCCTAGCCGCTTCCCTTCCCACGTCGATTTATCCCTTGCCATGCGTTCGGCGCTGCCGGTAATCCTGCTCTTGGGCAGCCTCACGGCCGGGGCCTGGGTTGGGGATTCGTGGGCGGGCGCCGGGCCGCCCGCGGCCGAGGCCGGAGAGGGCGCATTGCACGCGGTGGAGCCGGGGCTGCCGCGTTTCCAGGCGGTCGACACCTCGTTCCTGATGGGGTCGCCCGATCCCCTGCCTCCACTGGCCATCGAGGGCGCCTTCCCCAACCTGCAGTTCGACCGGCCGCTGCAGGTCACCCATGCCGGCGACGGCAGCGACCGGCTCTTCGTCTGCGAGCAGGCGGGGCGCATCTGGGTCTTCCCCAACCGCCGCGACGTCACCGAGGCCGAGCGGCACCTGTTCCTCGACCTCAGCGACCGCGTCGCCACGAATCAGTCCGAGGAGGGGCTGATGTCGATCGCCTTCCATCCCAACTTCCGCGAGAACGGGATGGTCTTCGTGTACTATACGGTCCGTCCCCTGGCGAGCGTCGTCGCCCGCTACCGCGTCATGGAGCCGGGGGCCAACCGCGTCGATCCGCGGACGGGCACCACGATCCTCACCTTCGAGCAGCCTTACTGGAACCACAACGGCGGCAGCATGGCCTTCGGCCCCGACGGCTACCTCTACATCGGCCTGGGCGACGGCGGCTCGGGGGGCGATCCCCTGGGGCACGGCCAGAATCTCGGCACCCTATTGGGCTCCATCCTGCGAATCGACGTGGACCGCCGCAGCCCGGGGCGCATGTACGCCATCCCCTCCGACAATCCCTTCGTCGGCCAGGGGCCCGAGGTCCGCGAGGAGATCTGGGCTTACGGGCTCCGGAACGTCTGGCGGCTCTCCTTCGATCGTCTCACCGGCGCCCTCTGGGCCGCCGACGTGGGCCAGGACGCCTGGGAAGAGATCAACGTCATCGAGCGCGGGGGCAATTATGGGTGGAACCTCCGCGAGGGGACCCACCCCTTCCGCCCCGAACTGGCCACGGGCGAGGAGGAGCTGACCGATCCGATTTGGGAGTATCCCCATAGCGAAGGCAAGTCGATCACGGGTGGAGTGGTCTACCGGGGACGGCGGTTTCGCGAGCTCTTCGGGGCCTACCTGTACGCCGACTTCGTGACCGGGCGCGTCTGGGCGCTGCGTTACGACGGGGAGGAGGTGACCAGCAACATCGAGATCGCCGCGCCGCGGCAGTTGCCCATCACATCCTTCGGCGAAGATGCCGCGGGCGAGGTCTACTTCACGGCCTTCGACGGCTACGTGTATACCTTTGAGCCGGCCGAGGACGAGGGCGATACCGCATCCCTCCCCTTCCCGCGGCTCCTCTCCCAGACGGAGCTCTTCACCTCGACGGCGACGATGACGCCCGTCGAGGGGCTGATCCCCTACGAGGTCAACGTACCGCTTTGGTCGGACGGCACGGAGAAGGAGCGGTACATCGCCCTGCCGCGGCCCGCCTCGATCGAATTCAGCGCCGAGGAGCCGTGGGAGCTGCCCGTGGGAACGGTGCTGGTGAAGACCTTCCTTCTCGACCGCGTGCCGGGCGACCCGAGCACCCGGAGGCGCCTGGAGACGCGGCTCTTGGTCCACAATCCCCGTGGCTGGGCGGGCTATACCTACGTGTGGAACGAAGCACAGACGGATGCCCGCCTGATCGATACGGCAGTGACCCACCCCTTCGTCGTGGAGACGGCCGAGGGGCCGCAGCGGCTCGACTGGTACTTTCCCAGCCGCGCCGACTGCAACGCCTGTCACACGGCCGCTGCGGGGCACGCCCTGGGAACCCATACGGCGCAGATGAACCGCCTGGCCGACTACGCGGGCGGTACGGTGAACCAACTCGAGGCCATGGAACGGCTGGGGATGTTTGCCGCGCCGCTACCCGCCGCCGAAGAGCTCCCTGCACATCCCGACTGGGAAGACGCCCATGCCGATCTCGGCGCCGCCGTCCGCGGCTATCTGGAGACCAACTGCGCCGTGTGCCACCAGCCGGGCGGCCCCTCCGGCACGGACCTCGATCTGCGGGCCTTCGTGCCGCTGGCAGCCACCGGCCTCGTGGACCGCGAACCGACGCTCCGCCTCGGCGGGGAAGACTTGATGCTCCTCGTTCCGGGCGATCCGCACCGCTCGGAGCTCTACCTGCGCGTGCGCGCCCGCGGCGCCGGGCAGATGCCTCCGCTGGCCACGCACCTTCCGGACCGGGTCGCCCTGGAACGGCTGGGGCGATGGATCGCCTCGCTTCCCGCCGAACCGTAACGGCCTTCTGCGGGTCTCCGGCAAAGGCCGGCGATTCTTGAAACCGGCGGCTTCCGGCCGGCGAATCGTAGGGTGTTCGCTTTGATGAGCAAAGCGAGTATCGAGTCCCCCAACCCCGCGTCGAAGGAAGGTTTCTCATGAAGACCATGCTCTACGGAATGTCGCTGGCTGCCGCTCTGGCACTTGCCGCGCCCAGCTCCGCCCCGGCCGAATCGTGTGCGGCCCCCCCGGAGGCCCCGAAGGACATCGTCGCCACGGCGGTCGCCGCCGACGACTTCACGACTTTGGTGGCCGCCGTCCAGGCGGCAGGCCTCGTCGAGACGTTGCAGGGCGAAGGTCCCTTCACGGTATTCGCCCCCACCGACGAGGCGTTCGAGAAGCTTCCGGAGGGGACGGTCGAGGCGCTGCTGAAGCCGGAGAACAAGGAGAAGCTCGTTGCGGTGCTGACCTATCACGTCGTTCCCGGCCGCGTGCTGGCCGCCGATGTGGTCCAGCTCTCCGAGGCCAAGACCGTGCAAGGCTCGGCAGTGCGCATTCGCGTCGACGATGGCAAGGTCCGCGTCGACGACGCGACGGTGACTGCTACCGACATTGTCTGCTCCAACGGGGTGATCCACATCATTGACGCGGTGATCCTCCCGGAGTAAGCTGGGGTCGCCTCGTTTTGCGGGTTGGGGGGTCCCGGTTGGGGCCCCCCGATTCCGTGCGCCAGATCCGTTGGGGAGCTATCGGTGCCGCTGACTGTCCTCGAGAGGATTGCCGCGGGTGATCCGTCGGCCGTGGACGAATGCATCGAGCGGTTCGGCCGCCTCGTCTGGTCGCTGGTTCGGCGCTACTGCCGCGACTACGGCGCGGCCGAGGATGCCGTCCAGGAGATCTTCATCGACGTCTGGAAGAACGCCGCGCGGTTCGATCCTCAAGCGGCCGCCGAGACGACCTTCATTGCCATGCTCGCCCGCCGGCGGCTCATCGACCGGTACCGCAAGAGCCAACGGCGCCCCGCGGCGCACTCCATGGGCGAGCGCGACGACCCTCCCGCGTCTCACGGCGGCGACTTGCTCGAGACGGCGGAAGAGGCGCAGCGCGCCCGCGAGGCACTCGAGCAGCTCCGCCCCCGGGAGCGCGAGGTGATCCGGCTGGCTATCGACCAGGGATTCTCGCAGTCGCAGATTGCCGAGGTGACCGGCTTGCCGCTGGGAACCGTGAAGACGCACGCGCGGCGGGGCCTCATGCGCCTGCGCCAGCTCCTTGCGCCCGCGGTGGCGCCCTTCGGCAAGGAGGATGCCCCGTGAACGGCTTTTCGCCAGCCTCGGAGCGTGAATTGCTGGCTCTTCTGGCCGATCGGGCCCTTTTCGGCCTGGGACCGGCCGCCCACCGCCGGCTGTCCCGGCATCTTGCCGAGCGGCCCGAGAGCGACGCCGAGATCATGGACCGCACCGCTGCCCTCCTCTTGCTCGGAGCGCGCATGCCGTCGGAACCGCTCCCCGAAGCAATCAGCCGAGAGATCCGCGCCGCGGCCGAACGCTTCCTCGCTCAGCGCGCGGCCGGCGGCGAACCCACTCCCGATTTCCAAGATGGTTACCCGCCATGACCCATCCGAGCCGTTTTCTCAGTGCCGTCGTCGCCCGCGGCCGCACCGCCTGGGCGTCGTTTGCCGCGGAAGAATTCGTCGAACTCCATCCGGGGCTGGCCGGAACCGTCGCCGGCGATCCGTTTGCGGCCTGGCGGAGCGTCTTGGTCGAGTGCACCGAAGCGCTTGCGGCGG
Source organism: Planctomycetales bacterium (assembly GCA_007119795.1). The sequence continues at coordinate 12,864 of SKOZ01000083.1, forward strand.
CGGCAGCCGCGGACTGCGGAGAGGTCTTCGCCCGGCAGGTGCGGTGGTCGCAGGCGGTCTTGCGAGCGCGGGGCGTTTCGCCGGAAGCGTTTCGGAAGGCCCTGGAAGTACTGGGCAACGTGCTCTCCCGAGAGCTGCCGCCCGAGCCCGCGTCCGCCGCCGAGGCCTACCTGGCCAGGGCCCGGGAAGGGCTCGACGACGAGCCGCCCGGCACGGCGCCCCGGCTGAGCGCCGATTCGCCCTACTCCCGCACGGCGACGAAGTACCTGCTGACGCTGCTGGAAGGGAACCGGCGGGCGGCGCGCGATCTCATCCTCGACGCGGTCCGCGACGGCTCGCCGATCGCCGACCTCTATCTGGAGGTTCTGCAACCGGCCCAGCTCGAGTTGGGCCGGATGTGGGCGGACAACGAGATCACCGTCGCCGAAGAGCACTTCGCCTCGTCGACGACGCGCACCGTGATGGCCCAACTCCTGGCGGCGGCCGACTGCCGCCCGCCGAACGGGAAGACGTTTCTGGCCGCCTCGGTGGCGGGGAACCAGCACGACTTGGGCTTGCAGATGGTGGCCGATTTCTTCGAGATCGACGGCTGGCGGGTC
>SKOZ01000017.1 GCA_007119795.1 Planctomycetales bacterium
AAGAGCGCTCCCAACCCCTCGATGTCGTTGCGCCAGTCCCGGTGCAGTTCACAGGCAACGGCGAACCAGGTCATCAGTTGGGCCCCGGCAGCAGCCATCCGCGACCAGGCCGCTTCGCGGGTCGTCATGTTGAACGTTCCCGAGGCATCGGTGACGACGAACACCTCAAACCCCTTTTCCAGAGCCGACAGGGCGGGGAAGGCGACGCAGACCTCCGTGACCACCCCGGCGAGGATCAACTGCTTCTTGCCGGTCTCGGTCACCGCCTTGACGAAGTCTTCGTTGTCCCAGGCGTTGATCTGTCCCGGACGGGCAATGTACGGAGCCTGCGGGAACAGTTCCTTCAGTTCCGGGACGAGCGGTCCGTTGGGCCCCTCCTCGAAACTGGTGGTCAGAATCGTCGGCAGCTTGAAGTACTTCGCAGCATCGGCCAGAGCAAGGACGTTGTTCTTGAAGTCGTCCGGCGAGAAGTCTCCCACGAGGTTGCACAGGCCGGCCTGATGATCGACCAGCAGCACCGCGGCATCGTCCTTGTCGAGTCGGCGATAGGTGAAGGACGTGGACATAAGGAATTCTCCTGAGACTCATGGGAAAACCCGGTTGAGGTGCACCCGAGCAGCCGAGCTGCTCCGCCAGTTGACTTTTATCGCTGTGCCGACGAAAAATCAACCGTTACGTCCATCAGCAGATTCCCCCCAAGGTGGAGTACTCGCTGACGCAGTTGGGACGGGAGCTGAAGCCGGTACTGGAGGCGATGCACGATTGGGGGGAGAAGCTGGAACGCCGCCCCCGTCAACTAGCCAGACGGCGTTGACCCCTACCGGCGATGTCGAGACCACGGGTCGGAGCGGTCTGGCCGCGAATACGAGGCATGGTTGGCATGGCCCTGCGGAAGCTGGTCCGCGACGTATCGCAGCGGCCGTGGAAAGTGGAACGGTCTGGTTGCAGAAAGCTGCCCCATGAGCCATACTGGATTCAGGTCGGGGGGCAACCCCGGCTTAGCCCTCTGCAGGGTCCTGCCCCACCTGCGGAGGGCGTTTTTTTGCGCGGCGTTGCTCCCCAAGCCCCTTCCTGCTTTGCCTCCTACCCCTCCGGCTCGATCCGGAACCGTGCCCGCCAGCCGTTGCCGTGGCGGACGAAGGGGTCGCCCTCGATGCGGAAGTAGGCGGCGAGGTTGCGGGCGAGGGTCTCCCGCCGCTTCTGGCTCTTCTGTTCGGCCGCCGGGCCTTCCTCGCCGAGCAGTCGCCCGATGGGACGAAGAGCACGAATGGGCCCGGCTCGGCGGTCGCCAGCCGGCAGGCGCTCACCACCATCTCGCTCGCCGTGGTGGGGATCGTCAGGTACACCCCGAACCGGTAACCGCCCAGCGGCTCGAAGCAAGACAGCAAGGGATGGCTCGAAGTCGTGGTCCGGCTCCCCAAAAACCGTTGTTGTGACTGGATGGTAAACCCGCCACAAAGGCCGTCACGGTTTTCGGCACCCCCCGAAGAATGACGCACAACGATTTGCCACACAAAGGGTTGCGCGATTTCCCGCAAGGACTTGAGGTCCAGTCCCTCACGGGGCGGGAGGTCGAATTCTCCCTCTCGCACTTTCTTCTCCACGAATTGTCTCTTCTCGATTCCCCGCTGCCGACCGTGCGGCCGATTACCCCTGCCGACCCCAGACCGGGAATGCTGGAGTCTTCGTGCCCCTTGACGGAGGCAGCCGAAAGGGGGAGGATGCTGCGTGTCCCCAATGGGGCGGCCGCGGGAGGGGGCCGTCTCGGCGGGCGGGAATCGTTCCAGCATCCCCACTGGCGCGCGAGGCAGCAGCGATGGCGGAAAAGGCGTACCTGGCGATCGACATGGGGGCCTCCAGCGGGCGGCACGTGGTCGGGCGCTTCGATGGTGCCCGCCTGACGCTCGAAGAGGTCTACCGCTTCGACAACGGACCGGTCGACGTGGCGGGGAGTCTGCAATGGGATTTGCTCGGCCAGTGGTCGCACGTGCTGGCCGGTCTGCGGGCGGCGGCCGAGCGGCTGGGCGGTGCCGCCGAGAGCGTGGGCGTGGACACCTGGGGGGTGGACTTCGGGCTCCTCGGCCGCGGCGATGTCCTTTTGGGCAATCCCTATCATTACCGCGACGGCCGCACCAACGGCATGCCCGATCGGGCCTTCGGCCGCGTCCCCCGGGAGGAGATCTTCCGCCACACCGGCCTGCAATTCATGCAGTTCAACACGCTCTATCAGCTCGTGGCCATGCGCGAGACCGACTCGCCTCTACTGGACGTGGCGGAGCGGTTGCTCATGATGCCCGACCTCTTCCACTGGCTGCTCTGCGGGGCGCAGTGCAACGAGCTGACCGACGCCAGCACCACCCAGTTCTACAACCCCCTCCGGCGCCGTTGGGCCACGGAACTCTTCGAGCGCTTCGATCTGCCCGCAGGCATTCTGGGCGACATCGTGCCGCCGGGGACGAACCTCGGTCCCCTCCGGCCCGGCGTGGCGGAAGCGACGGGCCTGCGCGGCGACGTCGTCCTTCCCGGCACTCACGATACCGCCAGTGCGGTGATGGCCGTTCCCGCCGCCAGCCAGCCGGGCCAGCAGCCGGACTGGTGCTATATCAGCCTGGGGACCTGGGCACTGATGGGCGTCGAGGTCCCCCAGCCGGTGGTCAACGACGAGGTGTCGGCGCTGAACTTCACCAACGAAGGGGGCGTGGGCGACACGACGCGGCTCCTCAAGAACATCACCGGCCTGTGGCTGGTACAGGAGTGCCGCCGCGTCTGGAACCAGGCCGGGCGGGACTGGGGGTGGGAGGACCTCAACCGCCTGACGGCCCGGGCCCCGGGGTTGGTCTCGCTGATCGACCCCGACGCCCCCGACTTCCTGGCCCCCGGCGACATGCCCGAGGCCATCCGGCGGTTCTGCCGCCGCACGGGCCAGGCGGTGCCGGAGGATGAAGGGAGCGTGCTCCGCACGGCCCTGGACAGCGTGGCGTTGAAGTTCCGCCACGTGCTCGGCATGTGCGAGCGGCTCGTGGGGGGACGGATCGAGACGATCCACGTGGTCGGCGGGGGGACGCAGAACCGGCTCCTCTGCCAGGCGGCGGCCGATGCCTGCGGGCGGATCGTCGTCGCCGGCCCAGTGGAGGCCACCGCCATCGGGAATCTCGTCGTGCAGGCCGTGGCGGCGGGCGACGTCGGCTCGATCGCCCAGGCCCGCGAGCTGGTCCGCGCCAGCTTCCCCGTCGAAACCTACCAGCCGGCAGAGACCGCCCGCTGGGACGAAGCCTATGATCGATTCGTCAAACTGCTGTAAACCCGTTATCGGAGGGAGCGCGCCATGATCCGCGTGGGTATCGCCGGCATCGGCTTCATGGGGATGATCCACTACCACGCCTACGAGAAGGTCCGCGGCGCCCGCGTCACGGCCATCTGCGAGACCGACCCCAAGCGCCTGGCGGGGGACTGGCGGGGCATCAAGGGCAACTTCGGGCCGGCGGGCAAGAGAATGGACCTTGGGGGGATCGCCCGCTACGACCAGCTCGACAAGCTGGTCGCCGATCCGAACATCGATCTCATCGACGTCTGCCTCCCCCCCGCGCTGCACGCCGACACCACCGTGGCCGCCCTGACCGCCGGCAAGCACGTCTTCTGCGAGAAGCCCATCGCCCTGACCACCGCCGAGGCCGACCGCATGGTCAAGACGGCCGGCAGGTCGGGTAAGCTCCTCCTGATCGGCCATGTCCTTCCCTTTTTCACCCAGTACCAGCTCGCCTACCGGGCGGCGATGGAGGGGAAATACGGCCGCCTGCTAGGCGGGAACTTCAAGCGGGTCATCTCCGATCCCCTCTGGATCCCCGACTTCTACGACCCGGCCAAGGTCGGCGGGCCGGTGGTCGATCTGCACGTCCACGACGCCCACTTCATCCGCGTCCTCTTCGGCATGCCCGCCGCGGTGCAGTCGGTGGGGCGGATGCGGGGTGAAGTGCCCGAGTACTTCAACACCCAGTTCCTCTTCGAGGACCCCTCGTTGGTGGTTACGGCGACCAGCGGCGTGATCTACCAGCAGGGGAGGCCCTTCACCCACGGCTTCGAGGTGCACTTCGAGAAGGCCACGCTCATCTACGACGATCTGGCCGCCCTGGGTGTCACGCAAGATCCGGCGCGGTCGGTCGCCGTGCTCACCGAGGACGGCAAGGCGACCCGGCCCAAGCTCCGCCTCGGCGACGAACTGGATGCCTTCGCCGCCGAAATCAACGAGGTCGTCGCCGCCGTCCGCACCAATACCCCTTCCACCCTCCTCGACGGCGTTTTGGCCCGCGATGCCCTGGTGCTCTGCCACAAGCAGACCGACTCGATCCGCCGGGGGCGCACCATCAGAATCGGCAGGTAGCCACCCGAATGGACCAGTTGCCGGTGGGGCAAACGCGTTATAGAATCTGGTTTCCTCCTCAATCCTCCCCAAGGGGGAGGCGGCCCGAGGCTACCCGGTTGCGGGCGCCGCTCCCGGTGGGGGACACTCCAATCACTTTTCTCTTTTGCCGGATGGGTGTTCCACTCCGTGAGCTCCACAATCCACTCCCAATGCTACCCGAATGGCCTGGTCCTGGTGGCCGAGCCCATGCCCGCGGTCCAGTCGGCGGCCTTCACCTTCCTGCTGCCGACGGGGAACGTCTTCGATCCCGCCGACCGCAACGGTCTGGCAAACTTCGCCTGCGAACTGGCGCTCCGCGGGGCGGGAGAGCGCGACAACCGCCAGTTCATCCTCGACCTGGACAACCTCGGGCTGGAGCGGAGCGAGACGGTCTCCGACGCGCATACCGCCTTCTGCGGGGCCACGGTGACCGAGAACCTCTCGGAGGCGCTTCGCATCTACGCCGACCTCGTCCGCCGGCCGCACCTGCCCGACGCGCATCTCGAGTCCAGCCGCATGGTGGTTCTCCAAGAACTGCGGGCCGTTGAGGACGAGCCGGCGCAGCGGGTTATGGTCGAGGTCCGCCGCCGGCACTATCCCGACCCCTGGGGCCGCCCTTCCCACGGGGAACGTGAAGCCCTCGAGGTGATCACAGCCGACGAGATCCGCCGCTTCGCGGCCCGCCACTACCAACCGGCGGGCGCGATCCTGGGGGTCGCGGGACGGGTCGACTGGGCGGCGCTTACCGACCTGGTCGGCGCGCTCTTCGGCGACTGGCAACCCAACCCGCCCGCGGCCATTATCGAGAAAGCCCCCAACGCGCGCCAGCAGCACCTCCCCTTTCATGCCAACCAGACACAGATCGGCCTGGCCTACGCAAGCGTTCCCTACAACCATCCCGACTATTTCCAGGCCTGGAGCGCCGTGCAGGTCCTCAGCGGAGGGGCTAGCTCCCGGCTCTTCAACGAGGTCCGCGAGAAGCGCGGCCTCTGCTACAGCGTCTACGCCACGTACCACACCCTCCGCGACCGCGGCGGCGTCTTCTGCTACGCGGGGACCAGCGCCGAACGGGCGCAAGAGACGCTCGACGTCACGCTCGCCGAGCTGCTCCGCCTCGCGGAAGGAATCGAGGTCCGGGAGCTGGACCGCCTCAAGGCGCGGATTAAGAGTGCGCTGATCATGCAGCAGGAATCGACGGCGGCGCGGAGCGGGGCCATCGCCCGCGACTGGTACCACCTGGGAAGAGTGCGGACGCTGGCCGAGGTGGGGAGCCGCATCGACGCCCTCACACCGGAGAGCATCAACGCCTACCTCGCCGCCCACCCGCCGCACGACTTCACCTTGGTCACGCTCGGTCCCGAACCGCTGGAGGTGCCGCTTGGAGTTTGAAACGCACCGGCTGGACAACGGTCTCTCGGTCGTCGCCGAGTGTAACGGCGAGGCATACTCGACCGCGTTGGGGTTCTTCGTCCGCGCCGGCTCCCGCGACGAGGACGATGCCGTCGCGGGGGTGAGCCACTTCCTCGAGCACATGACTTTCAAGGGAACGGCGACCCGCTCGGCGGACGACGTGAACCGCGAGTTCGACGAGATCGGCGCCCATTACAACGCCTTCACCACCGAGGAGAACACGATCTACTACGCGGCCGTGCTCCCCGAATACGCGGGGCGGGCCGTCGAGCTGCTGGCCGACATCCTCCGCCCTGCCCTTCGCGAGTCCGACTTCTCCACCGAGAAGCTGGTGATTCTCGAAGAGATCGGCATGTACGAGGACCAGCCCCCCTTCGGAGCCGACGAGCGGATCAAGGCCCTGCACTACGGCCCCCACCCCCTCGGCCGCAGCGTGCTGGGCACGACAGCGAGCATCACCAACCTCTCGGCCGAGGCGATGCGCGACTACTTCCGCCGCCGCTACAGCCCGGAGAACATCGTCCTGGTGGCCGCCGGACAGATCGACTTTTCCGCCTTGGTGTCGTGGGCGGAACGCTTCTGCGGTGAATGGGCGCCGTTGGCCGCGGAGCGCCTCGTCCGGCCGGCAGCGGCTCTCTGCGGCTTCGAAGTGATCCGCAAGCCCTCGGCCGCCCAAGAGTACGTCATCCAGTTGGCCGACGCCCCCTCGGCCCAGGACGACGACCGTTATGCCGCCCGCCTCCTGGCCACCGTCCTCGGCGACGACTCGGGAAGCCGCCTCTATTGGGAACTGCTCGATTCCGGCCTGGCCGAGCAGGTCGGGCTGGCGCACTACGAATTCGACGGGGCCGGCGCCATGATGACCTTCATGAGCTGCGACCCCGCCTTCGCCGCCGACAACCTGCGGCGGATCACCGAGGTCTACCGCACCGCCGAGGCCGGGGGAATCACTCCCGAGGAGCTCGAACAGGCGAAGAGCAAGGTCCGTTCCCGGATCGTCCTCTCTGCGGAGCGCCCCCGCGGGCGGCTCTTTTCAGTCGGGGCCGAATGGCTCTACCGCCACCGCTACCTCCCGGTGCGGGAGGAGCTCGACTGCCTGGCGGCGGTCACCTGCGACGAGGTCGCCGCCGTGCTGGCGAAGTATCCCCTGACCCGCGCCACCACGATCGCCGTCGGCCCCCTGGACGAGTTGACCGCGTAAGGCCGACGCTTCCCGCCCGCGTCAGGTGGCGGGGGCCGGCGATTTCGACCGCCGGCAGTCGGCGCACACGCCGGTGATGAACATGCGGTGGCAGGCGATCTCGAAGCAGTGCTCCTTGGCCACCGCGTGGGAAATATGCTCCAGCTCCCGGCTCTGGAACTCGATGAGGCGGTTGCACACCTGGCAGTAGAGGTGGTCGTGCTGCGGGTAGCCGTAGTCGTGCTCGTAGACGCTGCGGCCGGCAAGCGTCATCTTCCGCAATAGACCGGCTTCGACGAGCTCTGCCAGGGTGCGATAGACCGTGGGGCGGCTGACCTGGCGCTTGGCGATGAGCTCCTGCAGGTGCTCGATGAGTTCGTCGGCGTCGAAGTGGTCGTGGTGGCTGAAGACCTGCTCGACGATCCGCTGCCGCTGCCGGGTGACGCGCTTGCCGCGCCGCTTGAGGAAGGCGGCGAACACCTCCTCCGGCGCCCGGGAGACCTGAACGGATTGCAGTGCGAAGCTCTTCGCCATGGCAGCGCATCGCGCCCCTCCGGCCGGCGGCCGGAGCGGCACGCTTCAAGTTCAGGCTGGGAGTATCAGGAGTCGATCTCCTCGAGCAGCCGCCCGATGGCGGCATCCAGTTTCTCGGGCGTCTCGTAAGTCCCCTGGGCGATCTCGGCGCGGATGGCCTGGACGCGCTCCCGACGGACCTCGGGAAGATCGCCGATCCGATCGACGAGTTGGGCGGCGTCGGAAATCTCCAATTCGTCGCGGATCGCCCCGGTGGCTTCGGGCCCGGCGGGGCGCGCGATCCGCGCCGTGTGCGGCGGCCCCACCGGCTGGGCGCCGTGAACCTGCGATGGACCGTAGATATGCATTCCTACACCTCCCATGCTCCTCTGCGGGAAACCGCTCGCCGCGGCGCGGCCGATCGAACGACCGGAAACGAAACCGCACCGCGCGATCGCGAGCACGTGCGTCTCTCACTCAAGGCACGCTCACCGTCCCCTCGGGACCCCTTGACCTTCGCCTGAAGGGCCGTGACCCCCTCGGCGAATCCCGGCAGATGCCGGGGGATGGACAAGGCGACTGAACTATACCTTGCCTTCGCCCTCGCCGCGGGCCAGGCATCCTTCTCATCGGCCAGCCATAGCGGCCGATCCACAGTTTCGCGTTGTGCTTCGTTGGTAGCAGAACGCGGCCTTCGCGGTTCTGTAACGCCTTTGACGGCTTGAGCTTGCCGCTTGTTCACGCCCGGCAACACGTCCGGTTGCCGCCGGTCAACGAAGGTCGTCCACTCGCGGGCAGTGCGTCCCGTCGCAACGGTCGTACCGCGAAGCAGCGGCCGCGAACAGCGGCGACGGTTATCGCGGCCCGGGAATGACGTCCGCGTCGTTCCTGCGGGCTGCACCGGAGCCTCAGCGAACTCTGGAGTTCGCAGGCGAGGTTGCCGGCGCGCAGCGCTCGCCCTCCGCAAGACGCCCTTCTTCGCGCCGCTCGGCACCGCCATCGCGTTACCTCCATTGTGACACGCCCGCCTCCCACGGCCAAGGCGTTTCCGCCTCGGCCAAGTACCTATACGTATATTCAGCATTTGGGGGCCGCCGACTTTGGCGAATCCTCCGCATTGGCACGGCGGCCGGGCGGCAGCAGACGGATTGTAGGCAGCCGCCGTAGGATGGACAAGATCGATCGAGGAACGAGGGGACAGGTGGTGACGGATGATTGGTGGCTGGCGGACACGAGTCGATCTCTTCTTCCGCGTCCGGCTCGCCGACCGCCCCCCCTGGGGATGGTTCGGGTGGAGGATGCGCCGAGAATCGGCAACAACGCATGCCCTCCTTGCCCCTCGCCGGCTCCTTGCGGCAGCGGACCTGGAGGTCCGCCCCCCATCCTGGCTCCCGTTGCTCTCCCTGCCCGCTCCCTCAGATCGCTCTTGACCGGGCTGTCGCTTCCGTCCTATATTCCCCCAATCAGGCGCGGCAAGGAAGCATGCTCTGCGCCCCGGCGACCCGTCCCTGCGCCCGCCCACGGTGGCCCCTACCGCAAGGGCCGACCCGGCGCGATGGGCCGGAACGGGTCGATCAAGTACGGACCCATTCGGTTTATGGAGGAACCGCGATGAACCCAGAGAATCCTTCCCCGAGCCTTGCAGAGAGGGACGCAGCCGCCCGGCCCGCCCGCCGCAGGCGTTCGCTCCAGTTCGGCGTTGTGATCAGCGGCGTGGCGCTCCTGGCGGCAGCCGTCACGGTCCGCTACTACTGGAACGCAGAACCGGCCAGCGCTCAGGTGGGGCGCACGGCTTCGGCGGCGCGCACCGCCCAAACGTCCGCCCAGCGCAACCCTTCGCCGGCCGCACCGGCGGGGCAGGAGTCGGCGGTGGTGGCCTCGGTGAACGGGCAGGCGATTACCCGCGAGGGACTGGCGCGCGAGGCGCTTCGCCACCACGGCAACGAAGTCCTCGAGCTGCTAGTCAACCGCCACCTGATCGCCCAGGAGTGCCGGCGGCGGGGTATCACGATCACCTCGGCCGAAGTGGACGCCGAGATCGAGCGCATGGCCCAGCGCTTCGGCTTTTCGGTCGAACAGTGGATGCAGATGCTCCAGCACGAGCGGGGCATTCAGCCGAAGCACTACGCCAACGACACGGTGTGGCCCATGCTGGCCCTGCGGCGTCTTGCCGGCGACCGCCTCACGGTCGACCGCGAGGAGCTCGAGGCGGCCTTCGAGACGCAGTACGGGCCCCAGGTCCGCGTCCGCTTGATCGCCGTGAGCGATCGCAGCAAGGCGGAGAGCCTCCGCGCCCGGGCGGCGGCCGATCCGGAGGAGTTCGGCAACCTCGCCAAGGACCACTCCGAGGACGTCAGCAGCGCCGCGGCCCGCGGCATGATCCAGCCGATCCGCCGCCACACCAGCCCGCCGGAGATCGAGGAGGCGGTCTTCAATCTGCCCGACGGCGGCATCTCGCCCGTTCTCACTCTCGGCGACCAGTACGTGATTTTCCAGCGCGAAGGGCTTATCGAAGCTCGCGACGTCTCCTTCGAGGTGGCCGCTCCCCTGCTCGAGGAGATGGTCCGCGACAACAAGGTCCGCCGCGTGGCCGGCGAAGTCTTCCGCGATCTCCAGGAGGAGGCCCGGGTGGATCTCGTCTACAGTGACCCCGCCAAGCGGGAGGCGAACCCCGGCGTGGCGGCGATGATCAACGACCAGGCGATCAGCCTCCGCGAGTTGGCCGAGCAGTGTCTGGAGCGCTACGGCGAGGCGATCCTCGACGGGATGATCCACCGCCGGCTCATCGAACAGGCCTGCGCCGAGGCGCGGGTGGCCGTCTCCGCGGAGGAGCTCGAGGGCGAGATCCGGCGCGTGGCGGCCCTGAACCTCCCCCCCCAACGCGACGGTTCTCCCGACGTCGAGCAGTGGCTGGCGATGGTTTCGGAACAGGAGGGCATCTCCGAGGAGATCTATCGCAGCGACCGCGTCTGGCCCGCCGTGGCCCTGCGGAAGCTGGTCGCCGACGAGGTCGAGGTCACCCGCGAGGACATGGAAAAGGCCTTCGAGGCCAACTACGGCCCCCGCGTCCGCGTGCGGGCGATCGTGCTCGACAACCAGCGCCGCGCCAACCAGGTCTGGGACCTGGCCCGCCAGAATCCCACGGCGGAGGGCTTCGGCACGCTGGCCGAGCAGTACTCAATTGAGGCCAGCAGCCGCGTGCTCCGCGGCGAGGTGCCCCCCATCCGCCGCCACGGTGGACAGCCGCTCCTGGAGCGCGAGGCCTTCGCCCTGAAGCCCGGGGAGATCTCGGGCATCATCCAGGTGGGCCCCCACTACGTGATCCTGTTCTGCGAGGGTCGCACCGAGCCTACCCCCGTGGACCCGGCCGAGGTCCGCGACATCCTCTACGAGGACATCCGGGAGAAGAAGATGCAGCTGGCCATGGTGGAGTACTTCGAGGGGCTTCTCGAACGGGCCCGGATCGACAACTACCTCACCGGGCGCACGCAGGCCCCCTCTTCGAACACCGCCGCGGCGGCGAATGCACCCCGGCAGGCCACCGCGCCGGCACCCGCGCGGCGCTGACGGTCAGCCCTCCATGACATCGGTCTCGCGGGTCTGGGCGAGTTCGCCGGCCTGCGTCTCGTACCGCTTGGTGAGGTCCTGGATTTCGTCCTTGACCGATTGGCATTCGTCCTCGGAGAGGATTTTGGACTTCTCCGCCTGGTCGGCGGCCTTGTTGCCGTCGCGGCGGATGTTGCGGATGGCGACCTTGGCCTCCTCGCAGAGTTCGCGGATGCGGGCCACCATCCGCTTGCGGACCTCGGTGGAGAGGGGAGGGACGTTGATGCGGATGAGCCGGCCGTCGTTCTGGGGGTTCAACCCCAGGTCGCTGGCCTGGACGGCCTTCTCGATGTCCTTGAGCGTCCCCGGATCGTAGGGGCGGATGACGATCTGGGTGGGCTCCGGGGCGGCGACCGAGGCGAGCTGCTTGATGGGCGTCGGTGAACCGTAGACTTCCACGCGGAGCGAATCGACCAGCCCGGGGTTGGCGCGGCCGGTGCGGATGCCGGCCAGCGATTCGCGAAGGACGGAGACGGCCTTCTCCATCCGCTCTTCCACGTCGAGGAGGATTTCGTCGGCGCTCATCGTAGGGCGGTCCTTTCCAGAGTTCGTGTGCGGCTCTCGGTTTTCCGTGCTCGGTCCCACTAGAGTTTCCGTTACCAGTAAAGCGGAGCGCCGGGGCTACCAGGGGGCGCCGTGAACCAGCGTTCCCACGCGCTCGCCGCCGACGGCGCGGGCGATGTTGCCGCCCTTGCGGAAGTTGAAGACCCGGATCGGCAGCCGGTACTCCATGCACTTGGTGATGGCCTCGTGGTCCATCACCCGCAGGTTCTGGCGGCGGACGTCGTCGTAGGTCAGCTCGCCGTAGAAGACGGCGTGGGGGTTCTTCTCGGGATCGTCGCTGTAGACGCCGTCCACGCGGGTGGCCTTGAGGAGGATATCGGCCTCGAGCTCGAGGGCGCGCTGCGCGGCGGCCGTATCCGTGGTGACGAAGGGGCTTCCCGTGCCCGCGGCCAGCAGGACGAGGCGGCCCTTCTCCAGGTGCCGGCGGGCGCGGCGGCGGACGTAGGGCTCGGCCAAGCCGTCCATGCGGATGGCGGTCATCACGCGGGTGTCGCAGCCGAGCGACTCGAGCGCGTCCTGCAGGGCCAGGGCGTTCATCACCGTGGCCAGCATCCCCATGTAATGCGCCGTGGCCTCGTGGATGCTGGAGTTGCCCGCCGTGAACTGCGCGCCGCGGAGGATGTTCCCTCCGCCGAGCACCACGGCGATCTCCGTTCCCTGCTCCGCGGCGCCGTAGGTCTCCTGGGCCAGATGGAGGACGGCGTCCATGGCGATGCCCCGCTCCCCGGGCTGGACGAAGCCTTCCCCGGAGATCTTCAGGATCACGCGGCGGTAGGCCGGCGGGGCCGCGGCCCCCTCTGCTGGTTTCTCGGCGACCATCCCTCTCTCCGCAGTCCGGACCGGTGCGTCGACGCGCACCCGAATTACGTACCCTACCTCACCGCAGCCGCTCTCCTCACTCCTTGCCCAGCTCCCAGTGGACGAAGCGGAGGAGCTTCATCCCCTGGGCCTTGGCGACGGCGCCCACGCGGCGGCCCTCGTCGTCTTTGACGAAGGGCTGCTCGGTAAGGCACCGTTCGGCATAGAAATTCCGCAACCGGCCCTCGACCATCTTGGCGACGATCGGTTCGGGCTTTCCTTCCTGGCGCGCCGCGGCCGAGAGGATCTCGCGCTCCTTGGCGACGACGTCCGGGTCCAAATCCTCCACGCCCAAGGCGCCGGGCCGCATCGCGGCAACGTGCATGCAGATGTCGCGCGCCAGCTCCGCAGGCCCCCCCTCGTACTGGAGGAGAACACCCACACCGCCGTTGTGATGGGCGTAGCCCGCACAGGTGCCGTCGATGCGGACGATCCGCTTCAGGCGGAAGACCTCGCGGATGCGGTTCGTCAGGTCGTCGAACCGCTGCTGGAGGACCGCGCCGCCGCCCGGCGACGGCTGGGCGAGGAGGGCCTCGGGGGTGTCGGCACCGGGGCCCTCGGCCAACTGCCTTGCGAGGTCCTCGGCCAGAGCCACGAACTGCTCGTTGACTGCCACCGGGGCGCTCTCGCACTGGAGTTCCACCATGGTGCCGGCGCCCGGAGCCACGTAGACGGCGATGCGGCCCGCCGAAGTCTCCCGGCCGGCGCGGCCGGCCATCGTCTTCGCGCCCCGTTTGCGGAGGACTTCGATGGCCTTTTCTTCGTCGCCGGCCGCTTCGATGAGGGCCTGCTTGCACTCCATCATCGG
>SKOZ01000079.1 GCA_007119795.1 Planctomycetales bacterium
ACCGACTCGCCGCAAAGGAAGCATAACGCAAACCAGCAGCCCGATCTACCCGGACGGCCAGCACGGCGCGGGAAGTCCGTCTGCCAGTGCGTGAGCGATGCCCAGGAGTTGCCGCTTCTGCCTCCGCCGAGTGAGGTCGGACAGGCGGGCCATGATGCCCATGGCGCGCGGCCCACGGGCGTCGTGGAAGTTTTCCGGGGGGCTTCGCCAAGCGGTAGGTGGGCCGCTATACTGCAACCGCGGTGCAGCTCGGGGTGGGTCGAAGGGGGCCGCGCCAGAAAGCGGGCTCTTGCAGGCGAGCCCGCGTCCCGCCCATTATCCGCTGCCTGCTGCAAGGAGGTCCCCTGTGAGTGAAGTGCAACCGGAACGTGTCCTCGTCGTTCCCACAGAGGTCTTGCACCGTGTGGGCCATTTCCAGGGTTTTCTGCGCCACGGCGAGAGATACCTCGCCGAGCTGCTCCGCCCCGAGCATGTCCGGTTCCTTCCCCGTGACCGTGTCGAAGAAGACCCCAGCTTCAAACAGCTCATACCCTACATCCTCCTCTGCCATACCGACGCGGCGGGAGGCCTCTCGCTCTTCCAATACACCCGCGGCGTCGGGCAGGGGGAAGGACGGTTACACAGCAAGCGGAGTGTCGGCATCGGGGGGCATATCTCTGCGGTGGACGCCACGGCGAACGGCGCCGGCGACCCCTACGCTGAGGGGATGCGGCGGGAGCTTGAAGAGGAGGTGGCGGTCGAGTCGCCCTACACGGCCCGCGTGGTGGGGTTGATCAACGACGACCAGACACCCGTCGGACAGGTCCACCTGGGAATCGTCCATCGCTTCGATCTCGAAGCACCCCACGTGCGGGCCCGTGAGGCGGATATTGTGGAGAGCGGCTTCCGACCGGTGGCCGAGCTGCTGGCCGACTTGGCGCGCTTCGAGACCTGGTCGGCGATTTGCCTTACGGCTCTCTTCGGCGAAGGGGGCAGCGAACGGCGGGAGTCGTGGTCTGTCTAACTCGTGTCTACCAGTGGTGGCACGCTCGGTCATGAACCCTCTTGGAAATGACAGGAGGGTCGTATCGTTCACGGGGGACTGTCCCGGTTTTCGCGGCCGTAGAAGGTATTCCTCGTGGACGGCGCTATGCGGCCGCGAAAATGGGACTGTCCCTCGGCCGGCCCGTGAACGGTTACGGAGGGTCCTTCCCTCGGTCTCTTCCTGCTCGGTCTTCTCGACCGTCCCTTCTCCCCTTCTCCCCTCCGTTCCCTCTGTTTGCTCCTGTTCAGAATGAAGAACGACAAGAGAGCGGGCGCCTTGCCCACCTTTTTTGGAACAGGAGGGAACGGGTATTCCCGAGATCTTGGGGCGGAACACCGCGGGGTCGCCCTCGGCTACTCCCAGACGCCCCAGCCGATGGTGACGCGCTCCCCGGCGCGAATGCCCAGCAGGTCGGCGGCATTGGCACCGACCACCGCCAGCTCGAGCCGGCCGCTGGAACCCACCAGGGCGATCAGGGTTCCCGCCGGCTGATCGGCATAGGTCTGGAAAATCCCGAACGTCTCGAAGATGTTGCAGACCACGCAGGCGCGGTTGTCGGTGGGCCGTCCCACGAGCAGGTCGCCGGTGATGTTCGTGATCAGGTTCCCGAAGGAGTCGACGCGCAACACCACGCCGTCGATGCGATGGCTCGAGACCAGGGGCGCGGGCCACTCGATGGACTGCGGATGCGTGGCTGGGGGACCGAGCAGGGCGGGGTCCAGCCCCAGGCTCAGGTGGGCGGCCACGGGGGCCATGATGTCGCGGCCGTGGAAGGTCGCCGAGACCGGCTCCAGCCAGTAACGGCGCTCGGTGACGTGGTAGATGGCGGTAGGCGGCCGCCGTTGCATGAGCGGCCCCAAGAGGCCGTTGTCCGGAGCGACGAACTGCTGGCAGCCGATGCGGGCGTAGAGGATGGCCCGGTCGGTCCCCACGCCGGGATCGACCACGGCCACGTGGATCGTGCCCGCGGGAAACCGGTCGGCCACCTCGTCGAGGACTACGGCGGCTTCGCGGATATCCTGGGGCGGAACGGCGTGGGTGATGTCCACCAGGGTAGCCCGGGGGTTGATCGCCAGGATCACGCCCTTCATCGCCGCCACGTAGGGGCTGGAGACGCCGAAGTCGGTGGTCAGCGTAATCACGCTCACATTTCCTGCACCAATTCGAGGCACGTCTCGCGGACCTGGTTGGGATTCACGTTGGGGTTCCGCTTCTTGGCCTGCCCGATGAGGGCGCCGACGGCCTTGAGCTTCCCCGCCTTCAGGTCGGCGACGATGCGGGGATGCGCCTCGAGGAGGCCGCGGCAGAGCGCCGCCAGCTCGCCGGTGCCGACCTCCTCGATACCCAGGGAGGCCACGGCCTCCTGGACGGAGAGCCCCTCGGCGACCATGGCCCCGAGAACGTCCCGCGCCCGGCTGCTCTCGAGGCGACCGGCCTTCACCGCGGCGATCAACTCCCCGAGACGCCCGGGAGGCACGGGAAACTCGGCAATCGAGAGCTGCCGCTCGTTGAGCCAACGGAGCACGTCCTGCTGGATCCAGTTGCTGGCCGCCTTGCCGTCGCCGGCCGCCTCGGCAACGGCGACGTAGTAATCGACCAGCGCACGGCCCTGGTTGACGAGCACGTCGCTGTCGTAAGGGGTCAGACCGTAGGCCGCCTCGAGCTGCCGGCGGAGGGCGGCGGGCAGTTGGCCCAGCGAGGCACGCAGCGCGCCGATCTCCTCCTCGCTCACCGCGACGGGAAGCAGATCGGGGTCGGGAAAGTAGCGGTAATCGCTCGATTCTTCCTTGGACCGCTGGGGGCGGGTCACCTGAGCGGCCTCATCCCAGCCGCGCGTCTGCTTGGGATAATCGCCGAGCCGGCGGCCCGTCTCGCGGAAGACGTCGTATTGCCGGGGGGCCTCGTAGGCCAGCGCCCGCTCCACGGCCCGGAAGGAGTTCATGTTCTTGACCTCCACGATGGGCGTGGCCACCGTGCCCTCGGGCGTAGGCACGTGGAGGTTGATGTTCGCGTCCACCCGCAGGCTCCCCTCCTGCATGTTGCAGTCGGAGACGCCCAGGTAGTTCAGGAGCAGCTTGAGCTCGGTGAGGAAGGCCTTGGCCTCGGCGGGGGAGTTCATGTCGGGCTTGGTGACGATCTCCAAGAGCGGCGTGCCCGCGCGGTTCAGGTCGATGCGGCTGTCGGCCTTGCCGGCGGCCTCGTCGTGCATGCTCTTGCCGGCGTCCTCTTCGAGATGCACGCGGAAAATGCCCACCCGCTTAAGGGTGGTTGCCCCCTTCGGATCGCCAATCTCGAGGTGTCCCTCGCTGCTAAAGGGGAGGTCGAACTGGCTGATCTGGTACCCCTTGGGGAGGTCGGGGTAGTAGTAGTTCTTGCGATCCCACTTCGTGAGGCGGGCGATGCGGCAGTCGAGGGCCAGGGCCGCCTTCAGGCCCAGCACGAAGGCCGCCCGGTTCATTACCGGCAGCGTCCCCGGCATACCGATGCACACCGGGCAGGTCTGGGTGTTCGGCGGGGCGCCGAACTGCGTGCTGCATCCGCAGAAGAGCTTACTGCGGGTGAGCAGTTGTACGTGGACCTCCAGGCCGATGACGATCGTGTAGGGCTCGCTCACGGCGATTGCTTCCGGAAACGGATTCGGAAATCGGGCACACTCCCCCGAAACTCGTATTGTACCGCCGGGACCGCTCGGCGCAAGGCCCTGCCCGACCCCTCCTATTACGGAGTCCGGGAATACCCGCGTGTTCCGGATCGAGGTCGAGCAGACGGCGAAGGGGCATCCCTGCACTGCACTGCCCGGGAAACGTCCTGCGGCCGGGCTCCTGGTCCCGGTCGCCCCTTGGCCGGACGACGGCACCGGCGTCTCCGCCGGGCGGCTTAGTCGGCGGCGGGCTGCAAATCGTAGTCCAAGGGTGTCAGTTCGATGGTCGTCGCCGTTTCGCGGACGTCGAAGAAGCGGGCGCGCTCCCGAGGTCCGTGGTTCGGGCTGTGCAGGACCAAGAGGAGACGGCCCTCCAGGGTGCGGAACATCATGGAGTGTCCGCCGTTTTCCACGAGCGGCTCGGGGTCGTGCCGCCACGGTCCCCGCAGGGTACCGCTTTCCGACCTGGCGATGCCGAGCGTGTAATCGCCTTCTCCGAAGCTCGACCAGAGCATGATCAGCCGCCCGCTGGGCAGGCGGTGAAGCCAGGGGCCATCGGTGACGTAGCTGTCCTCTCGAATGGGTCGAACCCAGGGGGCATCGGACGCCCGCAGCATCAGGAAGGGCTCGCCGATCGGCCGGCGTAGATCGTCGGAGAGGCGCACGGCGTTGATCGTGCCGTCGCCGATCTGCAGCCATTCGTGGCAGAAGACCATCCAGGGCGTGCCGTCTTCCACGAAAAGCGTGCCGTCGAGGGCCATCCAGTCGTGGGGCGTGGCGGCCTTGTCGCTGTGGGGAGCGAAGGGTCCCAGTGGCGAATCGGCGACCAGGATCTGGGTGCCCCGCATGGCATCCTCGGCGCTGAGGGTGCCGAAAAGGTAATACCTTCCCCGGTATCGATGCACCTCCGGCGCCCAGAAGTCGCGCTCCCCCCAGAAACCTTCGGGGGGCGTGAACACGGCCACCGGCGGCTTCCAGGTCCGCAGGTCGTCGCTCACGTAGCATTCCCAGCCCCGGGCATCGCGGCGGTTGCCCTTGTTGGCGTACATGTAGTACTTGCCCCCGTCCGTGTCGGCGAGGATGAACGGATCCCGGATGCGGATGTCCTCGATCTGCAGAAGCTCGGCCTCGCCGCCGGAAATGGGGGGAGCGCAGAGACTTCCCAGGAGGAGCAGGACGATGAGTGCCGTGGATATCGAGCTGCGTGGGGATTGCATGATGTCCTCTCGCCTTGTCGCCTTATTGTTCTGCCACGGCTCGGCAACCTCACGGCGCCGAGCCTCCCCTTCCTCATCCTTCTTTCCCCTCGGGCACCGCCGTTGCCGAAGGCCGGCTGGCGCCGCCTTTCCGGGCCGCCGGTGCCGTGCCGGCGCACGCGGCTCCCCGGGCATTCTGCCTGAGAGGAGTATACCCGACCGGCTGCCGCGCGGGAATCGGCGGAAAGGCGCCGCGAGGCGTTGCATCGCATTGACATTTCCTTATGGCTCCGGGAGAATCTCTCCTGCGGCGGGGAAGACGCCGTGGCGGAAAGACGGATGGGAGGCCGCGACCTTCGCCCCACCGGCCGACGCGCGGCTGCAACGCGCGGCAAGAATAGGGACCAGGCGCATGAACGTGAAACACGTCCTTCTTACTGGGGCGGCAGGGAAGATCGGCCGGGCGCTCCTTCCGGAACTGGTAGGGGCCGGCTACCGCGTGCGGGCACTCGAGTACAGCGACGGCCTCCGGGTCGAGCGTCTGGAGAACGTGGAGGTCGTCAGCGGCGATCTGCGGGATCCGCAATTGGCCAGGCAACTGATCGCCGACATGGACGTCGTGATCCACATGGGGAACGTCAAGGAGAATAAGGAGCTCTTTCTCGATTCCAACGTCAAGGGGACGTTCTATCTTCTCGATGCCTGCAAGGAGTCGGGGCACGTCCGGCAGTATATCCAGGCCGGCTCGGATGCCCGCGCGGGGATCTACTACTATCCCCAGCCGATTCCGATCGACGAGAACCACCGCCACTCGGGTTATCCCGGCTACTACCCGCTTTCCAAGGTGCTCGAAGAGGTGATGTGCGAGCAGTACCAGATCATGTACCAGACGCCGATCACCATCCTGCGGTTCTCCTGGGTCCATGACGAGGACGATATCCTCGCGCACGTGACGCTCCGGGAACCGAATTTCGGCGTCCCCGTCTGGAAAGACTGGGCGACGACTCCGGAGCAGAAGTCCCATTTCGAGGAGGGACGCGACGCCGTCGCCTGCCTGGTCCATGCCGACGGCAGCGCGGGCAAGCGGCAGATCGTGGGCATCCAAGACGCCGTCCGGTCCGTCCTGCTGGCGATCGGCAACCCGACGGCTGTCGGCGAGGCCTTCAACATCTCCGGGCCGGCACCCTTCGCCTACGACGTGCTGGCCGACTACGTGGCGGAGAAGCTGGACCTTCCGGTCGTCCGCTTCGAGGTCGGCGAGTTCCACGATTTCTGCATCGACATGAGCAAGTCGCAGTCGGTGCTGGGGTTCAACCCCGAATGGGACATCTTCCGCATCGTCGACGACGCCCTCGATTTCCGCAAGGCCGGCAAGACCCGCACGCCGGTCCTCTACCCGGGATAGGCGCGCCGGCCCGCCCCCGGGTTCGCGCCGTCCAGGCCGACACGTCGAAAGGATGACCTCGCCATGAAGATCAGCGCCAGTTACTGGATGTTTGAGGGAGGTTTGGAGGCATCGCTCCCGGTGGCGGAGGCCATGGCCCAGGCCAAGGCGCTGGGCTTCGACGCCATCGAGCTCTGTGTGGCCGGCTCCGGAGCCCTCACCCACGAGGCGACGCAGGCGCAGTGCGAGCAGATCGTGGGCCAGGCCGAAGAGTTGGGGCTGGAGATCGCCAGCGTCGCCAGCGGAGAGAGCTGGGGGTGCTCGCCGAGCGACGACGATCCCGCCGTCCGCGCCAGGATCGTCGAGTTCACCCGTAAGGCGCTGCAGGTGGCCCGATGGCTGGGCACCGACGCCTACCTGTACGTCCCCGGCGCCGTGGACGTCTTCTTCCTGGAGAAGAGCCCGGTGGTTCCCTACGACGTCTGCTACGAGCGCGCGGAGGCGGCCATCCGGGAGATCCTTCCCACGGCCGAGCGGCTGGGGGTGACGCTCGGCATTGAGAACGTCTGGAACAAGTTCCTGCTGAGCCCCCTGGAAATGCGCGACTTCATCGACGGCTTCGGCTCCGAGAGGGTAGGCAGCTACTTCGACGTGGGCAACGTCCTCCTGACCGGCTACCCGGAGCACTGGATCGACATCCTGGGCGAGCGCATCGTGCGAGTCCACGTCAAGGACTTCAAGAGGTCCCTGGGAACGGCCGAGGGCTTCGTCGACCTCCTCGAGGGCGACGTCGATTTCGAGGCCGTCAAGGCCGCTCTGGCCCGGATCGGCTACGACGGCTACGTGACCGCCGAAATGATCCCCTACCAGCCGGGCCGCCCGGAGAAGACCGCGGAGGCGATGAAGAAGCTGTTCAAGTAAACCGGAACCGAACGAGTGCGGAGGACGGCACGATGATTCGCGTCGGGATCGTGGGGCTGGGATTCATGGGCAAGATGCACTTCCGCTGCTACCGGGCGCTGGAAGGCGTCGAGGTCGCCGCCATCTGCGATACGGACAAAGCCCGGTTCGCGGATACCGGTGGCACGGCCGGCAACATCGAGGGGGCCGAAGCGCCTCTCGATTTTACGGGCATCGGTCTGTACGACGATTTCGACAGTATGGTCGCCTCGGCCGACCTCGACGCCCTCTCGGTGACGTTGCCCACCTATATGCACCGCGACTATACCGTCAGGGCACTCCAAGCCGGCCTCCACGTGCTCTGCGAGAAGCCGATGGCGCTCACCGTGGAAGACGGCGAGGAGATGGTGGCTGCGGCCCGGCGGAGCGGCAAACGGCTGCAGATCGGTCACTGCATCCGCTTCTGGCCCGAGTACGCCAAGACCAAGGAGATCATCGACTCCGGCCAGTATGGCGGCGTGCGTGCCGCCACGTTCCAGCGGCTCAGCCTCACCCCCACCTGGACCTGGGAGGATTGGCTGCTCGACGCCGAGAAGAGCGGGTCGGCGGCCGTGGACCTGCACGTGCACGATTCCGACTACGTGCAGTACGTCTTCGGCATGCCCGCGGCCGTATTCAGCCGTGCCGTCGGCGGCTCTACAGGCAACTGCGACCATATCGTCACCCAGTACCTCTACGGCAACGAGCGGGTGATCACGGCCGAGGGCGGCTGGTCGATGGCGCCCTCGTTCGGGTTCGAGATGAGCTTCAACGTTCTTCTCGACAGGGCCACCATCGTCTACGACTGCACCCGCGCCCCGGCCTTCAAGGTCTGCCCCGTCGACGGCGACGCCTTCACTCCGGAAATCGCCCCGGGCGACGGCTACTCGAACGAAATCGCGCACTTCGTCAAGGCCGCGAGCGGAGCGAGCGTTCCCGAGATCATCACGCTGCCGCAGTCGGTCGATTCCCTGCGGCTGGTGCTGGCGGAGAAACGATCGGCAGCCTCGGGAGAGAAGGTCTCGCTCTAGGAGCCGTCCCCTCTCCGTTTTTCTCGACGCGAGGAGTCCCATGGCGAAAAGATCGCACGGCAAGAGAGAGACAGTCCGTTGGGGGGTGATCGGCCTGGGATGGTTCGGGGAGATCCACGCCGATACGCTGGCCGGCATGACGGGGATCGAGCTGGCGGCCTTTGCCACCCGGCGGCCGGAACGGCTCGAGGAACTGGCAGACAGGTACGGCGTCGCCGGCCGCTACACCGACTACCGAGACCTGCTCTCCGACCCGGTGGTGGACGCGGTGAGCATCACCACCCACGTCCACGACCACCGCGATATTGCCGTCGACGCCCTGCGCGCCGGCAAGCACGTGTTTCTGGAAAAGCCGATGGCGCCTACCGTGGAGGACTGCGAGCGGATCATCGCGGCGGCCCGGGAGAGCGCCGGCCTCTTCATGGTGGGGCACATCTGCCGCTTCGATCCCCGGGTAGCATTGGCCAAGCAGGCGATCGATGAAGGCCGGCTGGGCCGGATTATTTCGATGCACGCCCGCCGCAACCTCTCCAAGGCGATCGGCGAGGCCAACCTCGACAAGATCTCCGCCCTGATGGGCGACGCCATCCACGACGCCGACCTGATGCTCTGGTTCACCGGGGCGGCACCCGTGAGCGTCTATGCCCAGGAGGTCCATCCCGGAAAGTGCAAGTACCCGGATGCCGCCTGGGCGATGATGCGGCTGGATAACGATGCCGTGGGCGTGGTCGAGTCGGTCTGGCACCTGCCCAACACCACCCCCTACGCGATCGATGCCCGCATGGAAATCATCGGCACCGAGGGCGCCCTCTACGTCAACTGCGGCGAGGCGGGGCTGGAGATCCACACCGCGGACGGGCTGTCCGCGCCCGACACGATGTACTGGCCCAAGGTGTTCGGGGAGCGTTTCGGCATCCTCCGCGCCGAGCTGCGGTACTTCGCCGACTGCATCGTCCGAGGTGCCGCCCCCGATCGCATCAGGCCCGAGCAGTCGCGGGACGTGGTGGGCCTCATCGTGGCGGCCGCCGAGTCGTCGCGGAGCGGCCGGGTCGTGCAGCTCCGCTGACGGCGCCGCCCGCCTCGCCCCCAGGCGCGGCAGCCCGGCGGCAGTGCGGCCGCTGCGGCGCAGGGGAGGATGCCGAGTTCTGCCGCGAGCCGGGCTCACCGCACCATGCGCAGCCATCCGAAGGCCGCCGGGACGTGAAAATCGGGCTCCTCGGTGCGCGGATCGACCCAACTGATCCAGCTCTCGCGCCAATGCGGCCTGGTCGTATGGCGAAACGCGGTTCGGAAGAGGCCGAACTTGATCGCTTGGCGGGAGTGGGGCAGGGGGAAGCCGAGCGACTCGAGCGACGCCAGGGGAATCAGGCCCTTGACGGCGTAGCCGCTGCCCCAGGGGCTGCCGACGGCCTCCAGCCCCGCCAGGCTCCAGGAGAAATCGAACTTGCGGTAGTACGACGCGCGGTAGTCGAGGATACGGCCCAGCGGATCGATCTCCAGGCAGTAGTAGCGGGTCAGCTCCTCATCGAGAGCGAAGAAGAGCTCGACGCGGTCCTCCTGCATGACGTCCTCCTTGCTCCGATAATCCTCGACCAGAACGACGTCGTCGTCCTCCACGTGAAACGCGAAGTAGAGCGCCCTCTCATCGAAGACGGCGCGAAACTCCGTCCGTGGCAGAGGGCGCTCTTCCCAGGGGAAGGTGAACCGCTCTTCGAGGTTCGCCTCCTCCCACGCGGGTTCGTCGGGAACGCCCTCGAGGAGGATCCGGGCATCGGGTACGTAGCGGGCCTCGTAGGTCTTGGTCATGGGCGCCTCTCCTCGCCGCGAGCGCTCCGAGCCGGATCGGGTTCCGAGGCGGTGGCACGGCTGTGGCCGCGCCCGCAGCGTCCGTGCCGATGAACCCGGCCAACTGGGCAGCCTTCTCGAAGGGGTGTTCGATCTCTGACGGCTGAGAGGGAGATGATACCGCGCCGCGCGGCTGGGGCGTCAAGACCCCTATTGCCGATTCAATGGGAAGGCCCCGTTCGGGGCGGTCGGACGGTGCGGTGGGCCGTGTCCGGGGACGGCAAGCAACAAGGCCGGCGCGCAGGTGCCGCTTCCCCGGGGCGAAGCCGGGGGGGCATCCTTCGTGATGGGATACTCCCGGGATGGCCGGCTCCGAGCGGGGAAGCGTGGCCACAGGCATGCCCGGTGGAAACCCCCCTCGGGAGGCACCACGCGCCGCCTTTCGTCGGCTACACTTGTCAAGACGATTCTCCCCTGCCGGCTGGGCAACCGCTCGGCACGCCAACGCGGCCGGCTTCCGGATCGCCCTGCTTGCTGGGGCGGCGCGGGGGAAAGACGGATCCGACGGAGCCTCAGTCCCGTGAAGAACATCCTCTGCATCGGTGCCGGCTACGTCGGCGGCCCGACCATGGCCATGATCGCGGCCCAGTGCCCCGACCGCCGCGTGGTGGTCGTCGATATCGATCCGGAGCGGATCGCCGCCTGGCAGTCGTCCCGCCTGCCTATCTACGAGCCCGGACTCGACGCGCTCGTCTTCCGGACACGCGGCCACAACCTCTTTTTCTCCACCGACATCGCCAAGGGCATCGCCGAGGCCGATCTGATCTTCGTGAGCGTGAATACCCCCACGAAGACCTTCGGGGAAGGCGCCGGCCACGCCGCCGACCTCCAGTACTGGGAGAAGACGGCCCGCCAGATTCGTGAACACGCCCGCACCGACAAGATCGTCGTCGAGAAGAGCACCCTCCCCGTGCGGACGGCCGAGGCGATGAAGCGGATCCTCGCCGGCGCCCCCGGCGGCGTCCGCTTCGAGGTCCTCTCCAACCCCGAATTCCTCGCCGAGGGAACCGCCATCGAAGATCTCGCCCACCCCGACCGCGTCCTCATCGGCGGCGAGCCCACGCCCAGCGGACAGGCGGCCGTCGAGGTCCTCGCCGAGCTCTACGCCGCCTGGGTCCCGCGGGAGCGGATCCTGACGACGAACGTCTGGTCGGCCGAGCTTTCCAAGCTGGCTGCCAACGCCTTCCTCGCCCAGCGGATCAGCTCGATCAACAGTATCTCCGCGCTCTGCGAAGCGACCGAGGCCGACGTGGACGAGGTCGCCCGGGCCGTGGGCATGGACTCGCGGATCGGGCCGAAGTTCCTCCGTGCGGGCGTGGGCTTCGGCGGCTCCTGCTTCAAGAAGGATATCCTCAACCTCGCCTACCTCTGCGAGCACTACGGCCTCGGCGAGGTCGCCGCCTACTGGCGGAGCGTCGTGGAGATCAACAACTACCAGACCGACCGCTTCGTCACCCGCATGCTACGGAGCATGTTCAACACGGTGGCGGGCAAGCGGATCGCCCTCTTCGGCTTCGCCTTCAAGGCGGATACGGGCGATACCCGCGAGAGCCCGGCGATCCGCGTCTGCCGGCGGCTGGCCGAGGAGCGGGCCGAGGTGGTCGTCACCGACCCGCAGGCCCTGGACAACGCCCGCACCGACCTTGCCGACCTGGGAACGGCGGTCGCCTTCGAGCCCGACCCCTACGCCGCCGCCCGCGGGGCCCACGCCCTGGCCGTGCTCACCGACTGGCGCGAATACGCCGGTCTGGACTACGGCCGCATCCACGCCGCCATGATCCCGCCGGCGGTCCTCTTCGACGGCCGCAACTGCCTGGACCACGCCGCCCTCCATGCCCTGGGATTCGACGTCTACCCGATCGGCAAGGTCCCCCTGGTCCACCAGCCGGGCACGGCGGCCGCTCCGTCTCAAGGAGATCGGCTACGCAGTTCCCCGGCTGGGCATCCCCCGGGAGAGTATCTCCGAGGCTTAGGCCGCGACGCGGCGAGCGATCCAACCTGAAGGGGGAGCGGGAAGGGGGCGGAGCTTGGTGGTACGGCCACGAGCGGCATCCTGCGGCGCGCTCTCGTCCGGGCCGGGTCAGCCGGCCTGCCCCGAGCCGCCGCGGCGCTCGGCCAGCAGCCAGTCGAGCGCGTTGGACCAGAAGCGCTGGTACTGCTCCCAGTAGATGAAGTTGCAGACCCAGTGCGGGGCCGGGTGGGAGGTGTAGGCCAGAACGCGGCCCGCGCCGAACCGCCCCGTCACCAGCATGGAGACGTTTTCGCCGGTCCTGGTGGCGAGGGCCGCGCAGCCCTCGCGCGGCCTGACGACTTTACCGGTCACTTCGCGAGGAGGGTTCAGCGGGCCTGCCATCCCCCGCGGGAGGCAGTCCTAGCTGGAACGCGAGAGGCAGGCCCGTCGTCCGCCGGGACGTCTTCGGCCTGGGAGCCGGCCGGGACCACGACCCGGTCGGTCTGGGAGATGATCCGGGGCGGCGGTATCACCGGTCGGCCGTTCGCGGTGGGACCTTCGTAGATGACTTCGCCCTCGCGGACCGTTCGGTTTGCCAGCGTGGGCGCAGGCTCGGCAGGCGTGGGAGTTGCGGCCGAGGGCCGGGAGGCCTGCTGCGGACGGGGCGCCGGCCGGATGGGGGCGGGCGGCCCGGCCGAGACCACGCTCCCGGCGCGGCCCGCGGCCGATTGGGCGTCTTGAGGTGGCCGAGGCCGCGAGGAAGCGGACTGCGCAAGACGCGGTGGACCGACTGCCCCGTTGCGGGGCCTTGCCTGGGCTATGCAGGAGGCACAGTAACCCTCCTCGTAGACCGCCGGCAGCCCGCAGTCATAGCCCCCACAGACCGGTCCGGTGAAGTTGGCCATCCGGTCGCAGGGATCGCAGCAGGCAGCCGGATCGCTGTAGGCCTCGCCCCAGTAGCGTCCCGCGCAGCTGGGGCCGTGGAACGTTGCTGGATTCAGCAGCGCGCGGACTGCCGAGATGATCCCGGGCCGATAGGCACCGCCAGCGACACCACCCGCAACACCGCAGGGATCGCCGCAGACTACTGGCGGGCACGGCGGGCCACAATCGACCATCCCCAAGGGGCCGGCTCCCAGCACACCGTGGGCCGGCATGCCGCAAGGGTCCTCACACGGGAAGAGGACTGCCGAGAAGATTCGGCAGCCCGAGCCGCTGAGCATGAGGATGGCCAGTAGTCCGCTGCCGAGGAGACGTTTCATGGGTGGTATCCCCATCTTCTCGCTCGCAGCGAAATTGCCGCGAGCTGACCCTAGTTGTCCGGGAAGACATCGGGCGCCGTCGGCGGCTCCCCCGCCCCCAAGGAAGGTCCAGGGGCGGAAGCTCGGTTCGTGGCACGGGTCATTCCGGATCGCTGCCGAACATCCGGCGTTGCCGCGTTCTACCCCCATATGAGGAGGCATTGCGCTCACAAGCCGTCAGCACCCCTGCCATATTGGCGGCACTGTGCCAGGGTATCGGCCGGAAGGGCCGATAGAGTCGAGAAAATCGACAACTTCGTTAGAGCTTTCCGCTTCGTTAGAGCTTTCCGTTGTCGCTGCGGTCCGTGATTCTTTCTATGTCTCCCAGATTGCTATTCAACTTCACCCTACAAGGTGGAGCATAACACCCCTGATGGAGCTAGTTTTTTTGGAAGCCGGAGTAACGATAAGCTTGTTGAACGCAAACAATTGCCAGTTTCTGCAAGTGGCTTTCATGGAACCGAGTAGATTCCTTTCTTTCCAAGGACATCTCGCCCGTCTGCGCTCGTCATCGAACCGTTGGAGTACTGCTGCCGCAAAGGTAAGTTGCACCGCCATTACCCTCGGCAAAATACGTAGATTCGCCATTTTGGCTATGCTCCCCATTGAGGGTGGACCACCTTGGAATTGCTATCTCGGCGGGTATAGTATCCGATCAGCGAGCGAGTGGACGGTTCAGGCAAGATAGGTTTCCCGCCAGCGGAGGGGGATCACGACGTTACCGGGACAGGTCCGCCTGGGCGAGACCCTGCGGTCCGCAGGGGTGTCGCCTTGCGCGTGGTCCGCAACCTCAGGGTTCATTCATGAGCAGCATCTCCGAACGTTTGGCGCGGTTGTCGCCCGCACAGCAGCGGCTTTTCGAAGAGCGGTTACGAGAACAAAAGACGGACGGGCGAATTGCCGAGCCGATCGCCGTCGTGGGGATGTCCTGCCGCTTTCCGGGCGCGGCGAATGCCGCGGACTATTGGCGCCTCATTGCCGAGGGACGCCACACCACAGTGGAGATTCCCGCCGACCGCTGGCCGGTCGACCTCTTTTACGATCCCGACCCGGACACACCGGGAAGGATGGCGGTGCGCTGGGGGGCATTTCTTGACCAGGTGGACCAGTTCGACGCCCTCTTTTTCGGGATTACGCCTCGCGAGGCGGCGAGGATGGATCCCCAGCAGCGGCTTCTCCTCGAGATCGCCTGGGAGGCCATGGAAGACGCGGGCCTGGTTCCCGAAGCGCTGGCGGGTTCGCAGACCGGCGTCTTCGTCGGGGTGGGCCAGACCGACTACTCGAAAATCCCCGCCCAGTACGACAACTTCCTGGACTATGTCGATGCCCACTCGGGGACAGGAAATGCCTTGAGTATTGCGGCCAACCGCCTCTCGTACATTTTCAATCTTTCCGGTCCCAGCGTGGCCGTGGACACGGCTTGCTCCTCGGCCCTGGTGGCGGTCCATCTGGCAATGCAGAGCCTGCGGAACAAGGAATGCGACGTCGCCCTGGCCGCGGCGGTGAATCTGATCCTCACGCCCGATGCGATGATTGCCCTCTCCAAGGCGCGGATGCTCTCTCTGGACGGTTGCTGCCGCCCCTTCGACGCCGCCGCGAACGGTTACGTTCGCGGCGAGGGATGCGGCGTGGTGGTCCTCAAGCGGCTCACCGACGCCGTGCGTGCAGGGGATCACGTCCTCGCCATCCTCCGCCACAGCGCCGTGAACCACGTGGGGCGGACGTCGGGGATCACCGCGCCTAGCGGCCCCGCCCAGAAGGCGGTCATCCGCGCGGCGCTGGCTGGAGCGGGGTTGTCTTCCGAAGCGGTCTCCTACATCGAGGCGCACGGTACCGGGACCCCCCTGGGCGACCCCATCGAGGTCCAGGCCCTCGGCGAACTCTTCCGCGGCGACGGCCCCCCCTGCCGCCTGACTTCCGTAAAGGCCAATATCGGGCACCTGGAGATCGCCGCCGGCATGGCGGGTCTGATCAAGGTGATCCTCATGATGCAGCGGGGGCAGATCCCCGGGCAGGCGCAATTGGAAGAGCTCAACCCGCACATCGACCTGGAGGGAACGCGGCTGTCGATTCCCCGTGAACCGAGCACCTGGGAGTGCAGCGAAGGGCCTAGGATTGCCGGCGTCAGCTCTTTCGGCTTCGGGGGGACCAACGCGCACGTCATTGTGGAGGCAGCGTCAGCCCCGGCGCCGGCCGCACCGCCGGACGAACGGCCCCTCCACGTGCTTACCATCACGGCGAAGACCAATACCGCTTTGAGGCGGCGAGCCTCGCAGTTCGCCGAGACGTTGGCCGATGCCGACGCCCCCCTCTCCGATTACTGCTTCACGGCCAATGCCACGCGCGGCCATTTCGGCCACCGGGCGGCGATCGTTGCCCCCGGCGCCGAGGTTGCCCGGGAGCTGCTCGCGGCGCTGGCCGAAGGGCGGACGCCTGCCGGGGTAGTCGCCGCCCAAGCTCCGGCCAAGCCCCGCGCCGCCGTGGGTTTCCTCTTCACTGGGCAGGGTTCCCAGTACGTGGGCATGGGATGGGGCCTCTTCGAGCGGGAGCCCCGCTTTCGGAAGGTAATGGAGGAGTGCGAAGAGATCTTCCGGTCGAATACCGGCGATTCGTTGCTCGCTGCGGTCTATGCCCCACCGGAGTCCCCTTCGCTGCTCGACGAAACAGGTTTCACCCAGCCGGCGCTTTTCGCCCTGGAGTATGCCTTGGCCAACCTGTGGCGGAGCTGGGGCGTGGAACCGGCGGTCCTGCTGGGCCACAGCGTGGGGGAATACGCCGCGGCCTGCCTGGCCGGGGTATTCTCTCTGGAGGACGGCATGCGCCTGATCACCGCGAGGGGACGGCTCATGCAGCAGTTGCCCCGCGGCGGCTCCATGGCGGCAGTCTTCGCCGATGCGGCGCGGGTCGAGGCGGTCCTGGAGCCGTACCGTAACCAGGCAACCGTGGCAGCCGTCAACGGCCCGGAGAACGTGGTCGTCTCCGGCGAGGCGGCGGCGGTCCGGGCGGTCGTGGACGCTTTCGAGAAGACGGGGGTCCGCACGCAGATGCTCGCCGTCTCCCACGCCTTCCACTCCCCCTTGATGGAGCCGATGCTCGACGCCTTTACCGAGGTGGCCGCGGCCATCGAATACGCGCCGCCGAAGATCCCCTTGGTCTCGAACCTCACCGGCGAGGTCTTCCTCGACCGGCCGCCCTCCGCCGAGTACTGGCGGCGACACGTCCGCCAACCCGTTCTTTTCGCGCAGGGAATGCGCCGTCTCTTCGAGGAGCAGGTCGACGCCTTGCTCGAGGTAGGTCCGGCTCCCGTTCTCCTGGGTATGGGGCGCCGTTGCGTGGAAGGCGACCACGTGGCCTGGCTTCCTTCCTTGCGGAAGGGTCAGGACGACTTTCGGGTCCTCCTCGGCACGCTGGCCCAGCTCTATTGCCTCGGGGCCCCCGTGGACTGGCGGGGCGTCGAAGGGGCGCGGCCGCGGCGGCGGGTCGAGCTGCCGAACTATCCCTTCGAACGGATCCGGCACTGGATCGAGCCCAAGGACGAGAGCAGCTACCGCATGGCCTCTGGCGCCCGCGGGCCGGCCGTCCACCCCCTGCTGGGCGCGCACGTCCCCTCGGCAATGGAGACGAGTATCTTTGAAGCCCGGCTGGGCACTCGCGCGCTCGCCTATCTCGCCGACCACCAGGTCCAGGGCTCCGTGGTGGTCCCCGGTGCGGTCTACCTGGAACAGGGGCTGGCCGCTGCCGAACAGGCGTTCGGCCCCGGACTGCACGGGCTTGAGGATGTCTCCATTCAGCACCCGATGTTTCTCGATGGGGGGGCGAACCGCACCGTCCAGGTGACTTCGGCCGCCGAGTC
Source organism: Planctomycetales bacterium (assembly GCA_007119795.1). The sequence goes on from SKOZ01000079.1 coordinate 17,166, forward strand.
GGGGGGGCGAAGCCGCTTCCAGGTCCACAGCACTGCCGTTGGCGAGGAGGCTTCCGGAGACCCGTGGGTGCTCCACGCCGGCGGCCTCCTCTGCCACGAAACGGCCCTCCCCCAAGCGAAGCCCGCGGCCGTCGAGATCGCGTCCGTTCGCGAGAGGGCCACCGACCGCAAGACCCGCGAGGAGTTCTACCAGTTGATGACCGACCGGGAACTGGTCTACGGCCCCGCCTTCCAGGTCCTCGCCGAGCAGTACCGCAACGACCGCGAGTCTTTGACCTCCATCGCTCTCTCCGCCGAGGTGGTAGCGGATTTCAAGAACTACCTCATCCATCCCGCACTCGGCGATGCCTGCGCCCAGACCACCGCCGGCATCGTGCCGCTCGAATCCGACGGCTCCTACAGTCCTTACACGTACGTCCCCGTGTCGGTTCGTCGCCTGCGCCGCTTCGGCGATCTCTCCCGGGCCCGCCACGTCTACGCCCGGCGGATCTCGGACGACGACTCCCCCAGCCCCGAAGTGGTCGAGGGAGACGTCTACCTCACCGACGAATCGGGAGCGGTGCTCCTGGAGATCGCCGGATTCCGCATCCAGCGGCTGAGTCGGGGGGGAAGGGACGGCCGCGAAGTCGACGTTCGCAACTGGCTGTATCGCATCGCCTGGCGGGAGGCTCCTCTGGTCGCACCACAGGAGGGGCAGGCGATGCCGATCGCCGAGCGGCAGGGGACTTGCCTGATCTTCGCCGACAGCGCCGGCACCGGGCACGCCCTGGCGACGACCCTCACCCCGCGAGGGGCGCGATGCGTCCTCGTGTTACCCGGTGAAGGGTTCGGCGGTCCCGGCGGAGAGTCTTCCAGCGAACGAGATGTCTACCGCATCGATCCCGTGCGCGGCGAAGACTTCCGCCGTCTCTTGGAAGAGACCTGTGGTGGGGAGCATCCTCCTTGCACGGACCTGGTCCATCTCTGGAGCCTCGATGCCCCCGAGCCGGACGACGGCGGGGAGGCTGCTCTGGTGGAGTCGCGGCGGTTGAGCTGGGCCAGCGGTTTGCGGCTGGTGCAGGAGGCGGCGCGGTCTTCCTTCCGCCATCCGCCGCGGCTGTGGCTGGTGTCCCGCGGTGCACAAGCGGTGCTCGGCGGGGAGAAGGTGGCAATTGCCCAGGCTCCCCTATGGGGTTTGGGGCGGGTCGTCTTGCTCGAGCATGCCGAACTACGCGGCCGCCTGGTCGATCTCGACCCGGCGGTGGAGCCGCAGCAACAGGCAGAGCGTCTGGCCGAGGAGATGGCCGCCGACGAGAGCGGAGCTCAAGTCGCCTACCGGGGCAGGGGACGATTTGTCGCCCGGTTGGAGCGCGCTCCAGAGGCCATCCCCGCGGAGGGCGAAGCCGCCGGAGGCCGTCTCGCTCTCCCGGCCAGCGGACCCTTCCGGCTGCGGATCGGCAGTACCGGCAGTCTCGACAGTCTCCGCGCGGAGAGCTTCACGCGGCGGCGGCCCGGGCCGGGACAGGTGGAGGTGGCAGTCCACGCGGCGGGCCTGAACTTCAGCGATGTGCTCAAGGTGCTGGGGCTCTATCCGGGCATCACCGATCCGGTGGTTCCCTTGGGCATCGAGTGCTCGGGCGTAGTCGCCGCCGTGGGAGAGGGGGTAAAGCGGTTCCGGCCCGGTGATGCGGTGATGGGGGTGGCTCCCTTCAGTTTTGCCAGCCATGCCCTCACAGCGGAGTACGCCCTGGTGCCCAAGCCGGCCCACCTCGACGACCGCGAGGCGGCCACCGTTCCCATCACCTTCCTGACAGCCTACTACGCCCTGCGATGGCTGGCGCGGTTGGCGCCCGGCGAGCGGGTGCTGATCCACGCCGCCGCCGGCGGCGTCGGACAGGCGGCGATCCAGATCGCCCGGCATGTGGGGGCGGAGGTCTTCGCCACGGCCGGGAGCGACGCCAAACGGGATTTCGTCCGTGCGTTGGGCGTGGAACACGTGATGAGCTCGCGGGACCTCTCCTTTGCCGACGAGATCCTGCGGGTCACCGATCGCCGTGGTGTCGACGTGGTGCTCAACTCCCTCCCCGGGGAAGCGATTCCCAAGAGTCTCTCCCTGCTGGCCGCTTACGGCCGCTTCCTCGAAATCGGCAAGATCGACATCTACCAGAACCGCATGATCGGCCTGAGCCCATTCCAGGACAACCTCTCCTATTTCGCCATCGACCTGGACCGCATGCTCCGCCAGCGCCCGGAGGAGATCGGCACGCTGTTTGCCGAAGTGATGGGCCACTTCGAGTCGGGCGACTACCAGCCCCTGCCGCTGACCGACTTTCCCATGGAAGAAGCGGTCGGAGCCTTCCGCTACATGGCCCAACGGAAGAACATCGGCAAGGTGGTCCTCTCCCTCGAAGAGCAGCCGGCCGGCGCCGGCGAAGCAAGCTTGCCGCCGGGAGCAATCCGCGCGGACGGCACGTACCTCATCACCGGGGGACTCGGGGCGTTGGGGCTTCGCATCGCGGAATGGCTCGCCGAGGCCGGCGCCCAGCACATCGTGCTCTTGGCCCGCCGCACCCCTAACCCCGCTGCGGCGGCAGCGATTGCCGCCCTGGAATCACATGGCGTGACGGTGGCGGCGGTACAGGGCGACGTTACCGACGGCAGTTCGCTCCGCGCCGCGCTGGCGGCGATCCCCCCCCAGTTCCCTCCGCTTCGCGGCATCTTCCACGCCGCGGGGATGCTCGACGACGGTGTCCTTTTCGACATGGGCCTGGACCAGCTCGACCGGCCCATGCTTCCCAAGGTCCAGGGCGCCTGGCACCTCCATGAGGCGACCCGCGATGCGCCCCTCGACCTGTTCGTTCTCTTCTCTTCGGTCGCTTGCGTTTTCGGCTCGCCGGGGCAGGGGAACTACGCCGCGGGCAACGCCTTCCTCGATGGGCTGGCCCATTACCGGCGGAGCCTGGGGTTGCCTGCCCTCGCGGTCAACTGGGGCCCCTGGGCCGAGACGGGGATGGCTGCCGAGGCCGACCGTGGCGAGGGGATGGAATCGCGGGGCTTGGCGCTGATGGACCCGCAGCGCTGCCTGCAGATCCTCCGCGGCCTCTTGGAACGGGACCAGACGCAGGCGGCAGTGATGGACGTCCACTGGGAGCAGCTCCTTCGTCTGAGCACAGGGGAGGTGCCGCCCCTCCTGGCCGAGGTGGCGCCGACCGCCGAACCGGCGGCGGAGGACACGGAGGTCGAAGCACTGCGGGGCGAGCTCCAACAGGCGGCCCCCAAAGAACGGGAGGCGATGCTCCTGGCCTTCTTCGCCGAGCAGCTCGCCAGGATCATGGGTCTCGACGTGGCCGACCTCGACGTGCACCAGCCGCTGAACACGATGGGCCTCGACTCGCTCATGGCCATCGAGCTGCGCAACACCATGGAGACGCGGCTCAAGGTGGCCCTGCCCATGGCCCGCTTCATGGAGGGTCCGAGCGTGACGTCTCTGGCCACGTTCGTGGCCGAGGCGATGGGTGCCGAGCCGGGTGTGGAGGCGGTGGCGAGTGGAGCTGCTGCCGCAGGAGAGTATGCCCTCTCCTACGGCCAACGTGCCCTCTGGTTCCTTCACCGCCTGGCGCCGGAGAGCGCCGCTTACCATATTCACGGCGCGCTCCGCATCGAGGGGGCCTTAGACACGGTCGCCCTCGAGAAGACTTTCGACGCGCTGGTCGACCGCCATCCCATCCTGCGGACCACCTATAACGTCCGTGAGGGGCGGCCGGTGCAGAAGGTCCATGAGAGCATGGCGCCGCCCTTGGTGGTCGAGGATGCCACAGAGTGGAGCGAAGAGACTCTCTGGCCACGATTCCTGGAGGCGGTCCGCCAGCCTTTCGACCTGGAAACCGAGCCGCCGCTCCGCGTACGCCTCTTCCGGCGGGGACCCGAGGCGTGGGTGTTGCTCTACGTGGTGCATCACATCGCCGCCGACTTCTGGTCGCTGGTGGCTTCCGTGGACGAATGCCGCCAGCTCTACGAAGCGGCCCGCCGCAGTGAACCGGCCTCGCTGGCCAGCCTCCCACTGCAGTATACGGACTTCGCCCGCTGGCAGGCGGAGATGCTCGCCAGCGAGGAAGGGGAGCGGCATTGGCAGTACTGGCAGAAGGAGCTTGGCGGGGAATTCCCCGTGCTCGACCTCCCTACCGACCGCCCGCGCCCCCCGCTGAAGACCTTCCAGGGAGCCCAGGTGGCGCACCGCTTCGACGCCGCCCTCACCGAGGGACTCCGCCGCCTCAGCGCGCAGACCGGTGCGACGCTGCACACGATCCTCCTGGCCGGCTACCAGGTGCTGCTCCATCGCTATTCGGGGCAGGAAGAGATCCTGGTGGGGACCCCCAGCTCGGGCCGCACGCGCGCCGAGTTCGCGCCCCTGATGGGATATTTCGTGAACCCTGTCGTCATTCGTGGCGACCTGACCGGCGATCCGTCCTTCGAGGAATTCCTCGAGCAGGTCCGGCGGCGGATGCACTCGGCCCTCGACCACCAGGACTATCCCTTCCCGCTTCTCGTGGAACGGCTGCGGCCCCACCGCGACCCCTCTCGCTCCCCCCTGTTCGACACCATGTTCGTCACCCAAAGGACCCAGCTCGGGCAGGAGGACGAGGTCAAGGCGATGTTCATGGGGGAAGCGGGAACCACTGCGGAGAACAGCGATCTCCGCGCCGAGGCGATTACCCTCGACGAGACCACAGCAATGTTCGATCTGACGTTGACGGTGACGGAGGCTGATGAACAGGTACTGCTCTCCCTGAATTTCAACACCGACCTTTTCGACACCTCGACGATAGAACGGATGCTTGAGCACTTCACGGTTATGGTCGGTGGTATCATCGATGACTCGCGGTTTCGCGTTTCCGAGCTGCCCATGCTTGCCGGCTCCGAGCGGGAGCAGCTTCTCGGCGAGTGGAATGCCACTGAACGGGAACTCCCTCCCGTCGAATGTGTTCATCACTTGGTCGAAGCCCAGGTGGCCCGCACTCCGGAGGCAGCGGCGGTCTCTTGGGCCGGCGAGACGCTTACCTACCAGAACCTCGACGAAAAGGCCAATCGCCTGGCAAGTCTCCTCTGGGAACGGGGGATCCGAGAGGGTGATCGTGTGGGGATTTACTTGGAACGTTCGGCCGAAATGGTGGTTGCCCTCCTGGCGGTGTTGAAGACGGGGGCCGCCTATGTACCGCTCGATCCCTCGTATCCCGCGGAACGGCTGGAGCAAATGGCAAGCGATGGGGACCTCGGCGCGATCCTGTCACAAGCGGCGCAGTGCGACCATTTTTCACCGCCGGAGACCGAGGTGATCTGCCTGGACGAAATCGCCGCCGAGGTGGCAGCCCAACCCGCCACGCCCCCGCCCAGCCGGGTCGGAGGTGCGGATCTGGCATACCTCATCTATACGTCCGGATCGACAGGCACCCCGAAGGGAGTGATGATTCCCCATCGGGCGGTTGTCAACTTCTTGCTCTCCTTTGCCCAGGAACCGGGCCTCGGTGCGGGTGAGACGATTCTGGCTAGTACGACCATCTCTTTCGACATTGCCGTGCTGGAGCTTTTCCTGCCGCTGAGCGTGGGAGCCCGAGCGCTGATCGTTTCCAATGGCGACCTTCAGGATGGGGCCGCCTTGGCTGACATCCTCAAAAAGGAAGGGGTAGCGATGGTGCAGGGAACACCGTCCACCTTCCGTATGCTCTTCCTATCTGGTTGGCGTCCCCATGGCGGCCTCAAGCTCCTCTGCGGCGGGGAACCGATGGACGGCGATTTGGCGGAGCGACTCCTTGCCGGGGACAGTAAGTTGTGGAACGTCTACGGTCCCACCGAGACGACGGTCTGGTCGACTCGCGAAGAGGTGACCCCGGCAGACGGGCTTGCCGGAAAGGGTGTGGTATCCATCGGCCGACCGATTGCAAATACCCAGGTCTACATCCTCGACTCCAAGGGGCACCCCGTACCCGCCGGAGTTCCCGGAGAACTCTGCATCGGCGGAACCGGTCTTGCCCGGGGATACTGGAAGCGTCCCGAGCTTACGGCCGACCGCTTCATTTCCAACCCCTTCGATGGAAAGCAAGGTTCCCGCCTCTATCGCACCGGCGACCTGGCACGTTGGCGTCGGGACGGCCGGCTGGAGTTCGTAGGACGCCGTGATCACCAGGTGAAGCTCCGCGGATTCCGCGTCGAGCTAGGGGAGGTGGAAGCGGCGCTCGCCGCAGTTCCAGGCGTTGTCCAAGCGGCTGCGGTGGTCCGCAAGGACCACGGCGACCAGGCCCATCTGGTGGCGTATCTCGTCCTCGACGATCGCGGAGCGTTGAATCCCACCGATTTGCGGCGGTCTCTTGCCCGGCGCCTACCGGACTACATGATTCCCTCCGCCTTCGTTTTCCTGGACACCATTCCCCGGAGTCCGGCAGGCAAAGTCGATCGCAACCGGCTGCCGGTTCCCGATCGCAGCCAGTTGGCCACCACCGCAGAATACCTGCCGCCGCGGACGCCCCTGGAGGCGAAGATCGCGGCGATCTGGTCGGAAGTGCTCGGTGTGGAGAAAGTGGGAGTCCGCGACGATTTCTTCGAACTCGGGGGGCACTCGCTGGCCGCGGTCGCCTTGATCAGCCGTTTGGCCGGTGAACTGGATTGCCAGGTTCCCCTCTCCGCGATGGTCCAGGAAAGCACCGTGGAACACCTGGCCAGCCTGATCGAGGCCGGGCGAGCGACCACTGCCTGGTCGCCCCTCGTTCCCTTGCAGCCGCAAGGCGAGGGGCCTCCCCTGTTTTTCGTCCACCCCACCGGCGGCAACATCCTTTGCTACCAGGCGCTGGCCCGCAGCCTCGGTCCCCGGCAAGCCTCCTTTGCCCTGGAGGCCCGGGGCCTGCAAGGCGACTTGGAGCCCCACTGCAACCGCGAGGAGATGCTCGCGGAATATGCAGCGGCCATCCGTACCGTACAGCCCCAGGGACCCTTCTATCTCGCCGGCTGGTCTCTGGGCGGTATCCTGGCGTACGAGTTGGCGGGCACCTTGCGGAAGCAGCAGGAGGAAGTGGGCCTGGTGGTGATGTTCGACACCTACGCGCCGACCGTGCTTCAGGTCGATTGCGACGACGAGGTAATGATCCTCGGCGAATTCTTGGAAGCCTGCCGCCAATTCTTGGGGGTGGCGGCGGAGGCCGACCGCGCCACCCTGGAATCACTTGATTCGTCGTCGCGGCTGGAGTACGTGGCGGAGTGTCTGCGCCGCGCCGGTGGGATGCCGGTGAGTGTGGAGCCGGCCACCCTGCGGCGTTTCGTGGCGGTGGCCAAGGCGAACCTCCGGCTGGCCACCGGCGTCACGCCGGAGAACCACGATACCAACGTCCTGCTATTCCGCGCCGCAGACCGAGAGGGTTCCGCTCTCGAGCCGCCCGACCGGGGCTGGAAAGGGATGCTCGGCGCAGGCCTCGTGGTCGGCGATGCTCCAGGGAATCACTGGACGATGCTCGCTCCCGATAACGCGGATTTCCTGGCTGAGCGGCTCCGCGAAGCGATTGCAGGGATGTGCCGTCAGACAGATTAACGGCTTTTCAACGGAACTGCCGCGGGGAGTGGTCCCAGGCGTACCCGCTCGATCCGGTACGTCCGCCGCGACGGTGGAAACCAGCGGAGCATGGTTTGCAGCCCGCGGGGGAGCCGGCCGCGGTAGCGCTGCCAATACTGAGGTGTGTCCCAGATGGCGATCGACTCTTCCACCCGGAAGCGTGGATCCCATGCGGCGATTGTCTCCGGCCGCCGGACCCCCCATTGCAGCTTTCCGGCGGTGCGGCGGACGGGATCGAAGAGCTGCGAGTAGAGCCGCGACAACGGCGAGTGGCAGTCGAAGGCGAGGCAGCAGCCAGGGAAGCGATCGGCCAACCGGGAAAACAGATCGCGCACCTCCTCCTTCGGGAGGTAATACAATACGCCCTCCGCTATGAAAAAGGGCGGTCCGCCGCCAATCGCTTCCACCGCGGAGAGCCATTGAGGCTCCATCACGGAGCCGGTGATGAAGGTGCGACGGGAAGTCTCGTGGAAGAACCGCCGGCGGAGCGCCATGGCTCCGGCGAGATCGAGATCGAACCAGCGGACGCGGTCGTTGTCCAGCCGGTCGAAACGGGTGTCCAGGCCGGCGCCGATCTCCACCACGGGTCCTTCGGGGTGCTCCTCGAGGTGGCGGCGGACCCAGCCGTCGATGATCGCCGCCCGCAGGCAGCAGGCCACCTGGGATGAGGCGCCACCGCGGAAACGCTCGAAGGGGTAATCGATGGTACTGAGAAGCTCCACGGCCTTGGGATCGCGGAGGATAGGATCACCCTGGTCGTGTTCCAGGGCGCGGGCCCAGAGGGGAATGAGGAGGGTCTCTTGGGCGCCGGTCAGGCGCTCAACCTTGCCGGAACCAATTTGGGGGGTGGGGCCTCCTTCCCTCGATTCCGGCAGCCGCTTCGCTCGCCTACGGAAAAACAGACCTCCGAGCGGGCTGGCCAGAAGGGCGGGCAGGAGCACGAGGTCGGCGGCCAGGCCGAGAGTGAGGATGGAAAGCATGATCCAGGCAAACCTCCGCGTGGGAACGAACTCGCTGTACGCAAAGACCAACAGGCCCAGCCCGCAGATCGCCGCGGCCTGCACCAGGGCCCGCCCGCAGTGCCGGTAAGAGACTTCCAGCGCCTCGACGGGCGAGCGCCCGGCGTCCCGCTCGAGCCGGAACCACTTCAGAAAGTGCAGTGTACCATCGACACAGAACCCCAACCCCACGCTCGCGGTCATCATCGAGCCGATGTCCACGGGGGTGCCCCGCCACCCCATGGTTCCGAATACCACGGTAGCTGGAAGCAGGTTGGGGAGCATCGCCAGGGTTCCCAAAGTCAGGCTCCGCGTCACCAGCACGAGCACGGCACCGATGACGAAGAGCGCCGTCAGAAAGCTGGCCGTCAAGTCGTGGAGCAGCGCCCGCTGCGCCTCGTCGACCAGCGACATGACGCCGGTGTAGCTCGCGCGCACATCCATTCCTTCGGGAAGGTCGGCCAGGAATGGTTCCACGTGCTCTTCGAGACGCTGGAGGACGAGGCCGTAGTCGAGATCGTCCAGGGCGGAGACGCGGGCGCTGATCCGCCAGGACTGGCGGGTTCCATCTTCATACAGATAGTTCGCCCCTTCCAGTTCGCCGAGTCCCTCCTCGAGGCGGTGGCGGAACACTGTTCGCGCAACGAACCGCGTGGGAATCGGCGGCAGGAGCGTAGCCGCCGAGACGACGCCTTCGACCCCTTCGATCTGCCTGACGGCGTACGACGCCCAGCTTACCAGCTCGAGGCGCTGCACTTCGTCCAGCGGGCACTCCGCACCGAAGTGCAGCACCACCTCCACGGGCACCATGGGCCCAATGTGGGACTCGAACCACTGGTAATCGCGGACGATCCGGCTCTCCCCCACGAACAGCCCGCGGACGTTCACCGAGACGTGCAGGAAGCGTAGCCCCCAGCCGCTTACGGCGATCACTCCCAGGCTGAGGGCGATCCAGAGGAGGGGCCGCCGGCAAATCTGTCCCGCCAGCAGTTCCGGCCAACGGCGCAGCGCGTTTCTCGAGCGCGGGGCATCCACGGGATGGCGCGATGCTGCCCTCCGCGGGGGCCCGGCCAGTTCCATGGCGCCCGGCATCACCAAGAGAAGGAGGCCCACCGAGGAAAGTACTCCCGCGGCGGAAATCAGGGCGAAGGCGGTGATCGGCTCCAGGCGGCTGACGCTCAGCGACCCGAGCCCGACGGCGGTGGTCACGGCGGCCAGGGTGCAGGGAAGCCACCCGGCTTGCAGGGCCCGCGCGGCGGCGCCCTCCGGTCCGTGCTGGCGCACCGCTTCGTAATAGTAGTTGACGAGGTGAACTCCGCCGGAGACGGTCACCACGAAGACCAGCGGCGAGAGCACGATGAGTACGGCGTTCATTTGCTGGCCGCTGTAATGGACCAGCGCCAGGGCGAACATGCCTCCCACCGAAGCCACGGCGAAGACCGCCGCCGTCAGCGGGACGGAGCGGAGGAAGAGCCAACAGAGAAGCAGCGACACGGCCATCGAGGGGATCGTATAAAAGCGGAGCGACTCCATGCTCTCCAGGTCGATGACGTAGCCGTCGACGGGAGGCCCCACCAGGTACATCTCCCGCCGATCGATTTTCACGATCCTCTCGGCCAGGCCGAGCAGCGCATCGAGGGCCTCCTCGCGGTGGTAGGCGCCGTAGAGGGTAGGCAGCGCTATCAGGCAACTGGTCGCTCCGTCCGGTCCCACGAGGACTCCCCTGAGGCGCGCCAAAGCCGCCTCCCGCGAGAGCTCGATGGGGTGGTCCATGAGCCTCCGCAGGGCCGAGTGGCCGCTCATCGCCCGCGCATAGAGCCGCTCCCTTCCCGCAGCCGCCCGTTCCTCTTGCGCCGCCAGCAGGGCCGCTTCCAGCTCGGCCAGCCGCGGGTCATCGACCGTACACCCGTCCCAGGCGAGGACGACGACGTCGTTCCCCTCGAACTCGGCAAGAAATGCCTCGTAGAGGCGCCGCTGGGGAAAATCCTCCGGCACCCAGGTGGGCGGGGAGTTGTAGATGTTCTCCGTGGCTTCCTTGGCCCCCCATCCCACAAACGGCAGTGCCACCACGACCAGCACGGTGCTGGCGACGAACCAACGGAGGTGGCGGTTCCGCTCCATGATGGGAATTCTTGTTGGTCTCACCGTGGGGGTGGCTGGGCCGATTCGGAGGCGAGCCCCGGCACATCGCCGGCTTCCCGAACCAGCCATCGGGTGATCACGCGTGCGACCGCTGCCGTGCGCTTATGTACGAAAAAGTGTCCACCGGGGACGAGTTGCAGGGTGAACGGCGCCCAAGTGTGCTCGCGCCAGCCCACGGCCGCTGCCGCCGAGGCAGAGGTGTCGGCGTCTCCGGCCAGCGCCAGGATGCCACAGCGCAGCGGCGGCTCCAGCCCGTGGCGGTAGGACTCCAAGGCCAACATATCCGCGCGGAGCGCGGGGAGCAACACGGCGAGCCATTCGGCATCGCCGGCGAGTGCTTCGTCCAGGCCGCCGTAGCGCGTCTGCACCGCGGCCAGGAAGGCGTCGTCCGGCAGGTGGGCTATCGGCTCGCCACGGCCGGCGAGTTGGGGTGGCGGGGCGGCCGCGGTGCAGAAGGCCACCGGCTCAGCCTCCCGCCGGCGGCGCAGCGCGTGAGCCGCCTCGAAGGCCACCAGGGCGCCCAGGCTGTGGCCGAAGAAGGCCAAGGGTCGGTCGAGCAACGCCTCAAGCGCCGCCGCCGCCTCTTCCGCCATAGCCGGCACGGTCGCAAGGGGGGGCTCGGCAAGGCGATGGCCGCGACCCGGCAGGCATACTCCCACCAACCCGATGGACTCGGGGAGGTATGAAGCCAAGCGGACAAAGGGAGCCGGGCCGCTGCCGGCCGAGGGGAAACAACAGAGCCAGAGGCGGACCCCCTCCATCGGCCGCGGAGCGAACACCAGGGTGCTGCTTCGCTGATCGTTGCGGCTGGTCGTGATCGCCGGCTCGGTTCGTCTGTTATCGCGTCGATCCCTCACCGTGGTGCCTTCGTCGTCTTCTCGTGCAGGTCTGGGCCGGGGGTGGCCCTCGGGTAAAGGGCGCAGTAGCCGACGGTCCTCGAGCAGGCGGCGTCCTCGTACGGGAAGCGGATTGCCAACGCCGCCAGGGCGCAGAGGAGAAAGGCCGCACCGCACAGCACCAGAGCCACCTCGTAGCTGCCGCTCCGGTCGCGGACGATACCCGCCGCGAGCGGCCCCAGGATGGCTCCGGGGGCAAAGCCGCTGAGGACAGCACCCATGATACGTCCAAAATGCCGCGTGCCGAAACACTGTCCCACCACGATCGGCAGCAAGACACCGATCCCTCCCATTCCCAAGCCGTACAGGACTGCGAAACCGCCCAGGGTTGGCCCCCAATGGGAGCCCTCCAGGATAACCAGTGCCACTGCTGCCGCCATCGAGGCCGCCGTGGCGGCCAGGAGCCGGCCGGGATTCCAACGATCTCCCAGCCATCCGAAAAGGATGCGACTGACAATGCTCATTCCCACGGCCAGTCCGAGGACATTGGCAGCTCGTTGCGAGGGGATTCCCTGGTCGTCGGCCCAGGCGATGAAGTGGAGGCTCAGGGCGGCCGATCCGAAGAGAAACAGCGACTGGATCGCAAAGAGCTGCCAGAACGACGCCGTGCGGGCGGCTGCGCGGAGCGTCAATCCGGTGTGGAGGTGGTGGAGGTTGCTTTCGTGGTCGGGGAGGGAAAGCCCATCTGGAAACTGGCCGACGTCGGAGGGACGCGTGCGGATGCTCCATCCTATTGCCGGCATCACGACCAACCACATCAGCGCCGCACCTACGTGGAATGCCGTCTGCCAATCGAATCGAACGACGATGGCATTTGCCAAAGGAGGGGTGACGAGGCCGCCGAAGCCGAATCCCAGCAGTGCGACTCCCAAGGCACGCCCCCGGAATCGCCGGAACCAGTGGGAAACAACCGTTTGTACGGGAACGGTGGTGCAGGCCGCTGTGCCGGCACCGCTGATCGCCATAAGGAGGTAGAACGCCGCCAGATGGGAGACGAGGGCCATCAGCCAGTAGGTCAATCCGGCGATGGCGGCGCCGCCGAGCATCGTCCCCCGCGCCCCGTACCGCTCCACGCATGCCCCCACCAGCGGACCGCTGAAGCCGAAGACCACGGCCCACAATGCTGCCGCCCCCGAGACCGCCGTCCGCGACCACCCGAAGGTCTCTTCGAAAGGGATCACGAAGACCGAAAAGCTGAACATGCCGATGCCCCCGGCCACGAGCAGGGCGACGAATCCGCCCGCCACGACGCGCCAGCCGAGGAAGTTCGGGTGGCGCTGCTCTGCAGGGAGCGTCATGGATCCTCCCGCCTCAGCCATCGGCAGGTTTGTCGGGGGCGGGCAGGGCACTAGGACCGATGGGGGCGCGAGGAGCAGATCCTTCGCGCTCGTCCTCGCCGTCACCTTGCAGCAAGGGGTGCGGAGGCCGGCCGTTGGAGCGCTCCAGAGCGGCCTCTGCAGCCCGGTCGTCGAGACTCTCGACCTCGCGGAGCAGGGCCTCGAAACCCGTCGATTCGTCGGCCGCCATTTCCTCGGCAGGCTCGTCTGCGTTGGGGTTGCCCACACGGCGCGCCAGGTAGGCGGCCATGGCGGCCGGCGTCGGGTAGTTCCAGGCCATCATCGCCGTGAGCCGCACCTGGAGGGTGTCTTGGAGCTGCTGGATCAGCTCCACGGCGGCCAGCGAATCGACGCCGTACTCGGCAAAGGGGCGACGCGGATCCAGTTCTGCCTCCGGCACGCCACCTTGCCGGACCAGCCATTCCAGCAAGGCCGCTTCGATCCGCCTGGCCAACTGGTCCACCTCCAGCTCCGTGAGTTGCCGCGCCCCCGGCTCGAAGTGGTGCGGGAGGAGTGCAGGAAGCTTCCACGAGCGTGTTTCCTGAGCCGGCCGGGAGTCTTCCGGCTCCGCCGCCTCGCTGCTGGATGAAGAGTGCGTGCCGGCCGGAGGCGGTCCCGATTCGTGGCGAGTCCAGGCGGCAACCACCTTCAAGGTGCCGCTCAGATACTGCTCCCGGCACAGGAATCGCTGCACCTTGCCGCTGGTGGTGCGGGGGAGGCTCGCCCGGCGGATCAGTACGATGGCGAAGACGTCGACTTCGTGCTCGGCCGTGACCTCGCGGCGGATGCTGCGGAAGATCGCATCAACATCGGTTGCCGCGTGGCGGTCCACCTCCTGGACGATCACCAGGCACTCCTGGCCGTTCACGGAGACCGCCAGGGCCGCGCCGGCCCCGGAGGTCAACGCCGGGTGGGCCCCAGTCACCGTATGTTCGATGTCATGGGGATAGTGATTGCGACCACGGATGATCAAGACGTCTTTCAGGCGGCCGGCGACGTAGAGCTCGCCTTCCAGCAAGAAGCCCAAGTCGCCGGTCCGCAGATAACCTCCCCCCTCGTCGCCGGGAAAACGCGCCGCGAACGTTGCGGCGTTCTCCTCCTCGCGGCCCCAGTAGCCTCGCGACACGTGAGGACCTCGCAACCAGATCTCCCCCACCCGCCTGGGTTCCACGGGCTGACCGGTCTCGGGATCGACGATGACGATCTCTTGTTCCAAGAGTCGCCCCCCGCACCCGACCAACTGCTGTTCGTCCGAATGCGTTTGCTCGCCACAAGGAACCGCCTCGCCGCGCGAGAGGGCACGGCGCCGAAAGCCCCGTATTACCGGCGCGGAGGGTCCGCACCCACCCGAAGCCAGGAGCGTGGCCTCCGCCAGCCCGTAGCAACAGTAGAAGGCATCCGGCCGAAAGCCGCAAGGCGCGAACGTCTCCGCGAACCGCTCCAGCGTATCGGCAGCGATCGGCTCCGCCCCGCAGAACGCCACCTCCCAACTGCTCAGGTCCAGCCCCTCCATCTCGCGCGAGGACACCTTCTGCACGCACAACTCGAAGGCGAAGTTCGGTGCTCCGCTCACCGAAGCGCCGTACTCGCCGATCGCTCTGAGCCACCGGGCCGGCTTCCGGAGAAAGCTCGTCGGCGGGAAAAGGACGCTTCGTCCGCCTACGTACAACGACTCCAAAATGCCGCCGATCAGGCCCATGTCGTGGTAGGCCGGCAGCCATGAAACCCCCGTGCCCGCCGATTCGCCCGGCGCCGCCTGCGGCAGGGCGAATCCCCGGCGGATCGCCTCCAGGTTGTGCAGGAGGTTGCTGTGCGAAACCATGACGCCCTTGGGGGCATCGGTTGATCCCGAAGTGTATTGGAGAAAGACGAGGTCGTTGCCCTTCAAGGCGGGAGACGTCCATCGCGCCGCTTGTTCGTCGGCAATTTCGTCAACGGCCAGCCATTCGAGATGCGCGAGCTCCGGCGACGCGCGGTGCTTCTGGAGCGCCGCCAGGGAGGGACTGGTCGTGAGCACCATCCGCGCCTCACAGTCGGCGGCAATGGCCGCCAAACGGGAGGCGGGGCGATTGGGTTTCGGAAAGGTGGCGGGGACGGCAAGTACCCCGGCATGAATGCAGCCGAAGAGGGCGGCGATAAAGTCCAGGCCCGGAGGAAAAATCAGCAGCGCCCTATCCCCGACGCCGGCCACCCCTTGCAGTACGGAGGCGACTGCCCGGGCCCGTTGCGAGAGCTCTCCAAAGGTGAGGGACCGCTCGCTGCCATCATCCCCCCGAAAGATATAGGCGGGGAGGTCTCTCCGCTCTCGAGCTTGGCGCTCGAGCAGCCCCATCATGGTCGTGTCGGCAGTGGTGAGCGTCACGGTGGGTTCGAACATCGCAAGCCTCGGTTCATCGCACAAGTCCGGCCTCGAGACCGAAGATGCCCGTTGCTGCAGCATCCAAACTATTCCGGCGCGATCCGTCATGTCCCACCAGCAATCGCAGGCAGCCACCAATCGGTGAACGGCCGGACGGCAGGTTGGAAAAGCTTCCGCGGGGAAGGGAGACGCGTCACGTCGAACCAAGCCGTGGCTCCGTTGTCTCTGGACGCCGTCCCGCCCACCCACCTTCTCCAGTCCATCGCTGCTGCTCCAGAGAATACTCCCCACACTTCTCGGATGCAACCAACACGCCCCTGTGCCGGGTTTGCCGACTCCCTCCGAACGGCAAACTCGGCAAGAGAATCGGAGGAATAGGCAACTTAGATAACATAAAGCCGCACCCATACCACCATTGGAAGCTCGTCCCCGCGGACTACCCGGAACGGCACGGAGAGAGCAAGAGCGCCCCAGCCGTTCCTGGGCCCTGTGGCGTGCCCAAGTGGCGCACGAGCCTCCGGGAACAGAGCCCGGTCATTCTACCGCCTACCCGGGAGGAAAGAACAGCACCCCTCCCCTGCTGTGGCCATCAACCCCCGAACCAGCTGCCAGCGAAGAGAATGTATCAGTCGCTGGAGATGGCCAACTCCGCGGCGGTGAGGGGGCGCTGGTAGAGCGCCAGGCCGCGGATGCGGCCGGTGGTCTGGAAGTCGGGGTTGGGACCGGCGCTGTACTGACCCACGTGCAGGGGGCCGGTGAAGGGCGCGCGGTTGGCGGCGCCGGCCTGCTCGCCGACGAGGCTGCCGTCCTGGTAGAGGCGGGCCATGCGGCCGTCGTAGCTGGCGGCGAGGTGTACCCAGCGGCCGGTCTGGACCTGGCCGCCGTCGCAGTCGATGCCCCCCACGTGCCACCGCCAGCGGCCGCCGAGGTTCTGCAGGAACCAGCCGGCCTGTCGCCAATGCCCGCAGCTTACGGTCACGGGCATCTGTCCCGGTTCGTCCAGCCACACCCAGCAGACCACCGAGAAGGGCTGGGCGAGGTGGAACTCGGGACGGTTCGGGAAGGTGACGTGGCCGCCGGAGGTGAGGTCGAGGGCGCCGTCGGTGATGCGGGCGGAGCCGTGCGCCTGGCCGGGCAGCAGCTCCTCGTCGTGGAGGAGCCCGCCGAGGTCCTCGTCGAGCGGGGCCACGAAGGCGGGGCCCTCGACTTTCTGTGCCCGGCCTTCGACCGCCGCGCTCGGCGGCCCGACGACGCCGCGGGCGCTCACCGCCCGCACCACGTACCAATAGGGCGTCTCCACCTCCAGATTGCCGTCGAGGTAGTTCGCGCCGCGGAGCGGCTCCTCGGTGAGGCGTTCGAAAGGCCCCTCGGGCGACCGGGCCCGCTCGACGTGGTAGGCGAGGCGCGACCCTGCCGGCCAATCCCAACGGAGCGCCACGGCGTGGGGGGCCGTGGCGGCCGCGACCCGTTGGGGCGCCGCCGGCGGGGCCGGCTCGGGTACGGTGATGCGCACGTGCGCCGGGCGGCTCCGCGCCCACGAGCGGTAGAGGACCAGCGCATAGTGCTGCTCACCCGCGGGGGCCGCCCCGTCGAGGAACTCGAACCGCGGCGTCTCCGCCAGCATGGTAGTGGGGTTGGGCTCGAAGTCGGGCTCCGTGCTGCGGTGGACCTCCGCCCCCAGGCCCAGGATGGCGGCCGACTGCTCCCAGCTCAGCCGGACCAGCCCGTCAGCGTCAACGCTGGCGGAAAGCGGCGGGGCGACTTCCGGCAGTGGCGGGGGGATGAACTGGCGGAAGGCTCCGGGGATCACCTCAGCGCCGGGCATGTCCACCCGCGGCGCGGCCAGTGCCTGCTGCTGGGCGCGGCGGATGATGTCGAGCATCGCCTGGTAGTGGGGGTCTTCGGTCGAGGCGAAGCTGATCACCGGCTCGCCGCTGCGGTCCGGCGGGAGGAACGGCTCCGGGGCGTAGGCCTCGACCGGCAGGACCGCGTGGGCATAGCCGTTGCGCAGCAGGCGGACGCGCTGCTGCCGCGGGTCGATCTTGCGGTTGCGGCACAGGGCGGCGCCGAAGCCCTCGCCCCCTTCGGCGAGCGGGGCGCGGAGGATGCGGCTTCGCTCGGGCTCGCGGAGGTTGAACCAGTCGGCTTCGAAGTAGATGGGGCGACCGTTCTCCCCGTGGCACTCCATGCAGCCGGCGGCGTGCATCTCGGCGATGAGGGCCTCGCGTGCCTCGCCCCAGCCGTGGGCCACGTGGCCGTGGTCCGTGTAGTCCCAGGTGCCGTAGTAGATGCCGTTGGTATCGATCCAGGCCATGAGCAGGTCCCGCTCGGCGCGGGAGAGCTCGGGATGCCGATCGACGAGGACGTCGGCCAGCGGCGCGGCTCCCGAACCGTGGCTGCGGGGCGGGAAGATCTCCGAGGAATAGAAGGCCGTGCCGTTCATGCAGTCGATGCCCGCGATCCAGTCGGCGATGAGCTGGGTCTGGCGGCGGGTGGTCAGGTTCTCGTAGCTGATGCTGAAGTGCTCCGTCCAGCCGCCCGTCAGGTCGATGCCGGCGCCGAAGCCCTCCTCGCCGCCGTGGCACGCGGCGCAGTGCTTGTCGAAGATCGGCTGCACCATGCTCGGGTAGTCGATCAGGCCGCTCCCCCAGCTTTCCGGCTCGAGCTGGCTGGGCTCGCGGGTGAGGGCAGCGGCGAACTCGCCGCTCAAGGGGGTGGAGGACTTGTGTTCGTGGCAGCCCACGCAGGAGCGGGTCGTCCCCGG
>SKOZ01000052.1 GCA_007119795.1 Planctomycetales bacterium
GCCAGGGCCAGCGCGGGCAGGAACAGCCCTGCCGCCACCAGCCACCGCTGCCACCGCCCTCCCGTCGCCAACTCCGCGACGCCCACACCGAGGAAGAGCATACCCTTCGCCAGTCCGTGGTGCATGGCGTACATGAGCACGGCGATCGAGACCTGGGGCCAGGCTTCGGGCGCGGTCAGCCCCACGCCCACCAGGATCGTGATCAGCCCCATCTGGCTGATACTCGAGTAGGCGAGCACCGTCTTGGCATTCCGCTGTCCCACGCCCACGGTGACGCCGAAAAAGGCCGCCCCCAGCCCCAGGGCGATGAGCGCGGTGCCCCACTGCGGCAGGGCGGCTTCGCCGAAGGGCAAGAACCGTAACCAGCCGATGAGTCCCGCGTTGATCATGGCCCCGCTCAGCACGGCACTGGCGGGTGTAGGCGCTGCGGAATACGCCAAGGGAAGATAGAAATGCAGCGGCAGCATGCCTACCTTGATCCCCAGTGAGACGAGCACCACCCCCGCGATGACGTTGCGGTGGGGCGAGCCGGCCAGCGGCACGGCGAGATCGCCAAAGCGGATGCTCCCCGCCGCATGCGCGATCGCCAGCAGGGCCGAGAAGAAGAGCACCTCGCCGACGACGACCAGGATCATGTAGACCCGCGCCGCGCGCACCGCCTGCTCGTCGCCGTTATGGACGATCAGACCGTAGGAGCTGAAACTCATCAAGGCGAAAAAGAGGTAGAAGGCCAGCATGTCCTGAGCCACGATCAATCCCAGGTTGCCGGCCATCGCCAGCAGGAAGAAGACGAAGAACCGCGGGCGGTGCGGATCCTGAGCGAGATCGTCGCGAGCGAACAGCCCGGCCACCAGCCAGACGAGACTCGTGAAGAAGAGGAAGACCCGCCCCGTCTCGTCGAGCCCCAGTTGCGTGCCCAGCAGGAGCCCGGGAAACTGCGCCATGGCCCCGTCGGCCGCCGTCAGGGAGAGGATAAGCGCGGGGAGCGCCGTCCAGGGGGCTGCGCGGACCAGCCGCCCTGCCGGCGGGTGACGGGCTGCTTCGGCCGCTTCGGCCGCCGTGCGCCGATCGTGCATTCCCCGCCACGCCCGGTACATCAGCGCCGCGGCCCAGAGCAGGGGGAGCGTCACGACGGCCGGCCAGACGAGGTTCGCCGGCGCGAGGGTCTGCATCCAGGTGATGGTGATCGGCTCCTGCCACTGCACGTTCATGGACCATTCTCGCACCGCGATGAGCTTCGCCCAAGTCAGGGGGCTGGGGGTGACGGACGCCCACAGCCCGGTCACCAGCGACAGGCCGGCGGTAATCACCGTGGGGACCAGCAGGGTCCACTGGGTCTCGCGCCCCGGCGGGTGGTGGTCGACCGGCCAGGTCCCCGCCGCCGTGCGGAAGTAGGCGGTATAGATGATGGGGAGGAAGTATGCCGCATTCAACAGGCTGCTCCCGATGAGGACGCCGATCACCCAGACCTGCCCCGCTTCCAGGCCCCCCAGCCCCAGATACCACTTGCTGACGAATCCGGCCATGGGAGGCACGCCGATCATCCCCAGGACCGTCAGCGTGAAGGCGGCCATGGTCCAGGGCATCCGCCGAGCCACCCCCCGCATCTCGCTCACCCGGTGGATACCCAGGGTCTCGGCCAGGATGCCCACGCAGAAGAAGAGCGTGATCTTCATCACTCCATGGTGGATCAGGTGGGCGACACCGCCTACGGTGGAGAGGGGGCTGGCAATGGCTATTCCCAGGGTGATGTAGGAGACCTGGCCGACGGTGGAGAAGGCCAGCCGCCGCTTCAGATTGTCCTGCCTCAGGGCGCAGAGTGAGGCGTAGAGGATCGTCACCGAAGCGGCGATGGCCAGCGGCGCCAATAGACCCATCGAGCGGGTGTATTCGATGCCGAAGGTGTGGACGACCGTGCGGAAGATGCCGAACGGCCCCACCTTGACCAGCAAGCCGCTGAGGATGGCGCTGGCAGGCGAGGGGGCCGCCGGGTGCGCTACCGGCAACCACCCGTGCAGAGGAATCAGTGCCGCCTTGACGCCGAACCCCACTACCAAGAGGGAGAAGACGACCGTCAGGGCGAGGCGGTGCCCGCCGGCCGCCGCGGCCACAAACCCCCGTTCGGTGAACTGGAGCGTTCCGGTCAGGTGGTAGAGCCAGACCGCGCCGACGACCAGGAGCGCGCCGCCGCCGAGGGTGTAAGCGAGGTATGTGCGGCCGGCGTTGAGCGCCTGTTCCGTGCCGCGGTGGGCGACCAAGGGATACGCGGCCAGGGTGAGAAACTCGTAGAAGATGATCTTGGTAAACAGATCGCCGGCCAGGGCGACGCCCATCGTGGCCGATACGCACAGGCTCAAGCAGCCGAAGAAGCGGCGGCGATGGAGGTCGTTCGTGAGATAGCCGGTCGCGTAGACGATCGTCAGCAACCACAGTACCGCGGAGAGTGTCACCAATGCCGTCGAGAGCGGATCGGCGCGGAGGGAGAAGGGCATCCCCGGCACCAGGGGCAGCTCGACGGCAAAGCACCGATGATGGTAAACACCCAGGAGCATGATCCCGACCAGGCCGAGGGTGACCGCCGCTCCGGCGAGATTGAGAACGCTCCACAGCCGGTCGCGCGCCTCGGGTAGCAGGAGGGCCGCCACTGCCGGCAGCAAGGGAGTGAAGATCAGCAGGACCGGCAGGGCACCGTTCCACGTCCACGGCGTCGCGGCTTCCGCACTTGCGGAAACACCCGAGACGAGTGCCGAATACAACGTGAACGGACAATTCATCGAGAGGGTTCCAGCCAGGAGGGGTTTGGCCAGTGGAGCTCAACGGCCAGCAGCCCGAAGGTGGGTTCGGCGAGGAAGCCGAGCAGGACGGACAGCAAAGCGAGCGCTAAGGCAGACCATTCCATCTGCCAGGGGGGGTTTTCACGGGTTACTCCTTCGGCCGAGGTAAGGGCATGGCGGCCCACGCGGATGATGTAGCCCGCGGCCAGCAGGCTACCGGCGACGATCGGTACGACCCACCACCACTGCCCGCCGCGGAGGGCGGCGTTGAGGAGCATCCACTTGGCCACGAAGCCGCCGCTGGGCGGGAGCCCCATCAACCCGATTCCCGCCAGCGCGAATGCGGCCATCGTCACCGGCAGCCGCGCCGTTACCCCTCCCAGGTCGGCGACGCGGTCGTGGCCCAGCGTGCACTGGATCGTTCCCGCCGCCATGAAGACGGCTGCCTTGGCGCAAGCATGGGCGAGCATGAAGTAAACACCGCCACAGAAGGCGGCCCACCGGCCCTCGCTCGAGCCCACGAGCGGGAATAGGAGGAACAGGTAGCCGAGCTGGGCCACCGTGCCATAAGCCACCACCACCTTGAGCCGTTCCGCGCGGAGCGCCTGGACGGAGCCCCACACGATCGCTGCCGCACCCAGGCAGCCCACGACCTGCCCCGCCGAAAAGGAGAGGGCCGCCGGGAACATTTCCAGCCAGAGCCGCAGCAGCAGGTAGTAGGCCGCCTTCACGACCAGCGCCGAGAGGATCGGGCTCATCGGTGCCGGGGCGTTGGCGTGTGCCGGGGCGAGCCAAACGTGAAGGGGGAACAACCCGGCCTTGAGCGCCAGCCCCACGGTGATCAAGGAAATCGCCGTCCAAGCGACCGGTCCCGGGGCGAGCGACTGGCCCAGTGTGAACGTCTCCAACGTGCCGTGAACCCCATAGATCAGCGCCACTCCGCCCAGGTACAGCAGCGAGCCAAAGGTCATCAGCATCAGGTAACGGAGCGCCGCGCCAAGCGCGTTGACCGTCCCGGCCAAGGCGATCATCGCCGCCGCCGCCAGGCTGATCAGCTCCAGCGTCACGTAGCGGTTGAAGATGTCGATCGCCAGGAAGGTGGCGTTCAGCGAGCCCCAGAGGAAGAGGAACAGGGGCCAGAAGAGGATTCCGCTATTGCCCGTCGAGGTGGACGGGGCAGCCATCACCATCGTGCTGGTGGCAGGAGGTGGCGTCTTTGGCTGCCGTCGTTCCAGAACCAGCCCATCATCGAGCAACGCCTGAGCCGCTTCCTGAGGTTCCGCCTGCGGGGCTTCTCGGGCCATAAGGTGAGGAGAACGCGGCGTGCTGTCGGCCTCCGCGGGGACGCCCCCTTTGCCGGTCTCCGGCACGGTCGACGGCAGCGGCGGCCGTGCAGCCTCGGCTGGGAGTGCAACCGCGGAGCCGGATTGGGCGTTGCCCGCCACCAACCCGTCTACCAGCGGTCGTCTCCCAGCATCCTCGCCGGGGCCGTCGCACGGGCGATACGAATAATACCCACTCGCATAGAGAGCGACGGCTCCGCCGACGACGGTGTTCATCGCTACGGCCACCAGCGTCAATCCGTCGACGTAGAGTTCGATCCCCAGCGGCCGCTCCCACCCCCCCAATGCGTAACGGAGGGCGCCTTCCTGGAGGATACGCCACGTCAGCGCCACCAGGCCGGCCACCAGGCCGGCGGCGGTCACCAGAGCGAGCGGTGCTCCCCAGCGCCGTCCCAGGACGAACGCAGCGACCGCCGTCGCCATCGGCAGGACGATCAACCAGGGTGCTGCGTGGGCGATGTCCGGGAAGGAATTCATCGTGGAGGGGAATCGGGGGGTCGGTGAGTCAAGCGGTGGGACTATCGCCATGGCCCGAACACGGTTCGTCTTCCGGCAGGCTCGTCCAACCGGCCATCTCCCGGAGGCGGCTCGCCAGCACCAGGGCCAGGGCCGTGCTGCTGATCGAGACCACGATTCCCGTCAATACCATCGCGTGCGGTACGGGGTCGGCCCTGACTCCGGAATCCCGGGCCGCCAGAGCAATCAGGAGCATGAAGACCGCTGTCGAGCAGAGGTTGAGGGCCATAACCCTCCGCAGCAGGTGCCTGAGGGAAAGGAAGCCAAAGATCCCAATGCAGAAGAGCATTGCCGCGGCGACGGCGTAGATGATCGCGGCGTTCATGAGGCGGTCTCCATACTGGACGACGGCGATGCCCTCCGTTTGCCCCCTCCGGGATCGCGCCTCGGCGGCAGCACGCCCACGAAAAGGGCCGCGAAAACCCCCCCCATCGAGAGCGTGGCCGCGGCTTCGATGATCAGGATGAGGTGCTTGGCCGGCTGCCCCCGAAACTCGAGGAATTGCATTCCCAAGGCGTTCACCATCACTCCCACGCCCAAGAAGACGGCGATTCCCGCCACCAGCGCCACCCGCAACCGCCAGCCGCGGAAACCCCACGGCACAGCGGCACCGCCAAGCAGCCAAAGCACTCCCGCCGCACCGAGAATCGCTCCCGCCTGGAAGGCCCCTCCGGGAGCCGTCGTGCCCCTCCAGAGAACGTAGCCCGCCACCATCACCATCATCGGGATTACCAGACGCACCATCGCCCCCAGCATGACATTCGCCGGCACGCGGGCTACGTGGGTATCCCGGTCCGCAAATACCTCCCCTGCCCCCATCGCCCCCACGCCGATCACCGCCAGGAGGAGCACGATGATCTCGAGCAGCGTATCGTACGCTCGGAAATTCAGCAGCACGGCGGTCACCGGATTCTCCGCTCCTGCGGCACGCAACTGCTGCTCCACCCGTTCGGTCAGCCCTACGCCGACAACCGTCGAGGTTTCGTAGAACGCCCACCCGAATCCCAAGCCGAGCAGGACCACCGGTATCGCCATGAAGGGCCACCCCCGAATGAGCATCCGGTCATCCCGCCCCGCCACTTCGCCGTTCCCGCGGGGGTTGCCACGGCGATCCCCCACTTCTCCGGTCGCCATCATCGCTCAACCTCCTCTGCATCCTCTGCAGTCTTTCCGCCGCCGCCAACGTGTGGCTCCAACCGCTTCAGAGCGGCCAGGAACAGCGCCGGCGTTACCCCGGCACCGATGGCCATCTGGGCCAGCGCAATGTCCGGAGCCCGCAACCGCAACCACGCCAGCGAAACCATGAGGCCGAAAACGAACAGCATCATCACCGCCGTGAACAGGTGCCGGCTGAACAGCGACATCCATGCCATCCACACCAGCATCGCCACGAGAAGAACGTCAAAGACGACCAGGACGGTCATTGCGGCCGCTCCCAAGGGGTGAATCCTGTCTGCAGCGCCGCTTGGCTGATGAGCTGGCAGACCGCTACGCCCCCGATCATGACGAGCAGCCAGATGATCGCCATCTTGATCACGAGCACGGGGTTCGTCGCCTGCAGGGACAACGCCAGGACAATCAACCCTAAGCCCAGGGTGTCGGCCGTGTTCACCAGGTGCAGCCGAGTGAACACGTCGGGGAATCGCAAGAGCCCGACCGAGCCGGCAAAGAAGAAAAAGGCGCCCGCCACGCACAAGAGGACTGTAGCGGCAGCAATAAGCGTCTCGATCATGGCTCGGCTCGGCCGGATTTCGGGGTCGGCGGTTGATTCGGCTGATTCAGGGAGTCCAGACGCATCGGACAAAGGCCACCGCAGCCACCGCCCCCAGCGAGGCGGAGACCAGGGCCACATCGTACAGGGCGACGATCTCAACCGCCTCCGCCAGGAGGAGCAACACGGCCAGGGCCGTCGTGCCGCACAACTGCCCGGCCACCATGCGGTCGGCCCGAGTCGGCCCGCGGAGGATGCGGATCAATCCCAGAACGACCGTCGCTAGCAGGAAGGTGGCCAGCACGAGGAGGAAATCAGACATGGTCGTCTCCCGAGACGGTCAGGGGTTCCTCCACCCTCGGCCCAGGTGGGGGGATCGGTACGGCAAAGAGCCCTGCCACCATCCGTTCCAACTTCTCCAGTCCGGTGAATACGACCGGCTCGTCGCTGAGCATGTGGACGGTCAGCCACCCCTCTTCCAGTTCTGCACTTAAGGTGCCCGGCATGAGGCTCACCGTATTGGCGAAGAAGATCTGCGCCGGCCCCTCCGGCAGAAAGAGGCGGTAGCGGTGCAACCTGGGATTGAGGGGCATAGACCGCGCCAGAGCCCGCCACGCTAAGTCGATTCCGGCCATTAGCGAATGGAGGGGGAAGTACGCAAGGAAACGCGCTGCTCCCCGAGCGCTCAGCCGCCAGCGGCCGACGGGAGGCAAAAAGAAGTAGGCCGCCAAAGCCGTTACCACCGCAGGGGCCCCGATTACCCACGATAGCGCATCCCCCCGTGACAACATCCACCAGAGGGACGCCAGCAAGAAAGTGCGTACCGCGACTCGGAGCCAACCTGGATTCTCTGCGGCGGGCGGCTGTTGCGTAGAATCAGTCACCGTCGCTCCAAGGCATCGTCGGATGGTCTATGGCCTTCCCTGGGCGGTCCCTCGATGTTGCACCTACTCGGCAGGACGCTCCGAAGAGCTAGAGCCTCATTTTCGCTCCCCGCCCCTTGGCGGCACAATCCCGCGGGGGGGTGCCACACCGCCCCCCCCGAAAGCCCGTTGACAAGACGGTGCCGGTCTGGCTCATTGGCTCATTCGAGTCGTGCCTGTCGCCACACCAGCATATAGCAAGTAGGGGACAAGGAACAAGAGACACGGGGATGTGCTTAACGGTGCCCCTTCCAAGACAAAGACCATACCGATCCTCGAACGCGGGGACCGAAGGCCGAAATTCGACCCCGCGTCGCTCATCACACTGTCCTCCGTTCCCTGCGCCTTGGTAAACTATCCTCCATGAGCCTCGATCCTACTGTCCCCCAGGGCGGCCCCGAACGCCTTCGATCTCAAGAGCTGAGCCTGCGGCGCACCCTACCCCCCGGCCAGGTTGCCGGCTACGATGCGGAGCGACTCCTGGGAGTAGGGGCCTATGGTGAGGTCTGGGTGGCCGTGGAGCGCAACACCGGCCGCCGCGTGGCGATCAAGTACTACTCGCACCGCGGGGGCGTCGATTGGTCGCTCCTCTCCCGCGAGGTCGAGAAGCTCGCGTTTCTCTTCGCCGATCGCTACGTCGTCCAGTTGGTGGGCGTCGGCTGGGACGCCGAGCCCCCCTACTACATCATGGAGTACATTGAGCAGGGCTCGCTGGCCCGCCGCATCCAGCAGGGTCCCCTGCCGGTCGACGAGGCGGTCGATCTCTTCCAGGACGTGGCCGTCGGCCTGGCCCACGCGCACGGGAAGGGCGTGCTCCACTGCGACCTCAAACCGGCCAACGTGCTCCTGGACCAGGACTGCCGCCCCCGTCTGGCGGACTTCGGCCAGTCGCGACTCTCCCACGAGCAGTCCCCCGCTCTGGGTACGCTCTTTTACATGGCGCCCGAGCAGGCCGATCTGAACGCCGTCCCCGACGCGCGGTGGGACGTCTATGCCTTGGGCGCCCTGCTTTACTGCATGTTGACGGGGTCCCCGCCGCACCGCACTCCGGAGGCCGTTGCCCGGCTGGAACGTGCCGACGATTTGAAGCAGCGCCTGCACGTCTACCGCAAGCACATCGTGCGGGCCGGTTCGCCTCGGGAGGATCCCCGCCTTCCCCCCCTCGATCGGCCGCTGGCGGCCATCCTGGAACGCTGTCTGGCCGTCGATCCGGAGCGGCGTTTCCCCACGGTGCAGGCCGTCCTCAACGCGCTGGCCGAGCGCCGCCGCTGGCGCGCCCGCCGCCCGGTGGTCCTTCTCGGTGCCATCGGTCCGGCGATCCTTCTGGCCATCGTCGTCTGGTTCGCGTGGCGCGGCTTCGGCGCGGCGCTCGCGCAGTCCGACGGGGCCTTGACCGACGCGGCGGTCCGGAGCAACCACTTCGCCGCCCAGTACGTCGCCCGGGCCGCCGGGGGGGAACTCGAGCGCCGCTTCCGCGCCGTCGAGGCGGTAGCCGCCTCGGAACGCTTCCACGAGGCCGTCCGCACGCTCTTGGCCGACGAGGAATTCGACGCCCTCTCTCGCCGCCTCAGCACGCCCGACGGTGACGACGAAGCCCTCGATCCGCTCCGCGAGCAGTTCCGGGCTCTACCCCAGCGGCAGGTCCTCCAGGGGCACTTCGCCTCGCTGGTGGCACGGGCCCTCGACCCGAGCGACGAGGTGGCCAGCTGGTTCTTCTGCGACCCGCGCGGCATGTCGACGGCGCGCGTCCCCGAGTCGCTGACCTTGGGACGCAACTACGCCTGGCGGAGCTTCTTCCACGGCGGCCTCGAGGACGAGGAATCCAGCTGGCGGCCCCCTCCCGGCCCGACGTTCGAGCGGACCCACCTCTCCGAGGTCTTCCTCAGCCAGGCCACCTACCGCTGGATCGTCGCCATCTCCACGCCCGTCTTCGCCGAGGACGGGCAGTGGCTGGGCGTGGTGGCGATGACCCTGGAACTGGGGCGGTTCATCGAGCTTCAAGGGGGGGAGAACCAGTTCGCGGTCCTCGTCGATTTCCGCGAAGGGCGCAAGCGGGGCCTGATTCTCCAGCATCCCCTCTTCGACGAGCAGATCGAAGCCCGGGGGCCGCTCCCGGGCGATTTCGAGAGCTACCGCTTGGCCGAGGGGGAGCTCCCCGATGCTCCGGAGCGGCAGCGCAACTATCGCGACCCCCTGGCTGAAGCACCGGAGGGGCGCGCCTTCGACCGCCAATGGCTTGCCCAAATGGAACCTGTCCGGATACGCGACCGGGACAGCGGCTGGATTGTCGTCGTCCAGGAGGCTTACGACTCCGCCATCGGGCGAACCCTGGCGGAACTCCGCCGCGGCCTCATGCAGTACGGTCTGGCGGCCCTGGGGGCCATCGCGCTGGTGACGGCCGGTCTCTGGGGCCTGGCATTGCGATTCTTCCGCGAGACGTCCCCCGCCCGTTCCCCCGCAGGCGAGGAACCTCCCGTGGAGTCCTCTCTCCCCAACTCCTTCACGCCCGATTCCCCCACCATGACGCACGCCTCGGCGCCTCGGCGTCCGGGATCTTCGCCGTCCGGCTAGGGGGGTGCACTTTTCGACCAGGCCCCCATGCCCGACCTGATCGCCCAGGGTCCCCAACCCGAGCAGCGCTGGCGGAGAAACCTGCCCGAGGGTTCTCCCGTGACGATCGGCAGGGCCGCGGGCGTGTGGTCCGTGGCCTGGGACCCCCAGGTCTCGCGCCGCCATGTCCAGCTCTTGCTCCGCGGGGAACGGCTCCAGGTGACCTGCCTGCCCGCCGTCCGCAATCCCATCTATTTTCGCGGTCAGGAAGCGGCGTCGTTCACGCTCCGGCCGGGGGAGCACTTCGTGATTGCGGAGACCACGTTCACCCTGGCGGACCAGCGAGTCACCCTCACCACGGATTCGCCCCCGCCGTTCCAGCAGCAGACGTTCAGCAGCCAGTATCTGCAGCGGTTTCCCTTCCGTAATCCCGACCACCGCATCGAGGTTCTCAGCCGGCTTCCCCAACTCGTCGCCGACGCGGCCGGTGAGGGCGAACTGTGCGTGCGGCTGGTCAGCATGCTTCTGGCCGGCCTGCCCCGCTCCGCCATCGCCGCGGTGGTGGCGGTCGAGGACCTCCACCCCGCCGGCGACGGGCCGCAGCCGACATCCGAATCGGGCGCGGCGGTCCGCGTCCTCCACTGGGATCAGCGCGTCCTCGCCGGCGGGGAGGTCCGCCCCAGCCAGCGGCTGATTCTCGAGGCCTTCCGCCAGCACCAGAGCGTGCTCCATGTTTGGGTGGGTGCGGAAACCGCGGAGCCTTTCACCGCCGCCGGGCAATACGACTGGGCGTTCTGCACGCCCGTCGTCGACCCCTATCTCGCCATCCCGCCCGGCGACGAGCCGCCTCCGGCTGAGCCCCACTCGGGCTGGGCACTCTACGTCGCCGGGCGTCTGCATGCCGAGCACACCACGGTCTCCAGCGCCACGGACCCCGGCGATCTCCGCGACGAGCTCAAGTTCGCCGAGCTCGTGGCCGCCTTCCTCGCCGCCCTGCGCCGCATGCGCGGCCTGCAACGGCAGCACGCCAATCTCAGCCAGTTCTTCTCGCCCATCGTCCTCGACTCCCTGGCCGGCGAAGACCCGGACCTTGCCCTGGCCCCCCGCGAGACCGACGTGGTGGTCCTCTTCTGCGACCTCCGCGGGTTCACCCAAGAGACGGAGCGCCACGCCGACCAGCTCATGGAGCTGCTCGAGCGGGTCAGCGGCGCCCTGGGGGTGATGACGCGGCGGATCCTCGACGAAGGGGGGGTGGTTGGCGACTTCCAGGGCGACGCCGCCATGGGCTTCTGGGGCTGGCCTATTGCCCACGACGACGCCGTGCTGCGGACCTGCCGCGCGGCGCTGGGAGTCCGCGCCGAATTCGAGTCCGCCGCCCGCCAACAAGGCAGCCCGCTGACCGGCTTTCACGCGGGCATTGGAATCGCCAGCGGCCGGGCGGTGGCGGGGAAGATCGGCACAGTCGACCAGGTAAAGGTCACCGTCTTCGGGCCGGCGGTGAATCTCGCCTCTCGGCTCGAAGGCATGACCAAGGTGCTGAAGGCCCCCATTCTCCTCGACGAGGCCACCGCGGAGGCGGTGCGGGGCACCGTCTCCGCCACCACGGCCCGCGTCCGCCGCCTGGCCGTGGTGCGGCCCTACGGTTCGAACCGTCCCGTGCTCGTGAGCGAGCTCCTCCCCCCAGAGGGCGAGTGCGCGCTGGCCGACGAGCACCTGGGCCACTACGAGGCCGCCCTCGACGCCTTCCTCGCCGGCCATTGGTCGCGGGCCTTGGACCTCCTCCACCGCGTCCCCACCGACGACCTCGTCACCGACTTCCTCACCGCCTACATCGTGCGTCACCATCGCATCCCGCCCCGGGATTGGGACGGTGTGATTCCGATCGAGAGCAAGTAGCGGCCCCCTTCATCGCGGTATGCCGCCGCCGGTGGGAGGGCGTCACTGCGGTTCGCCCGGCCGGGGAGCGCGGCGGCCGATGTCCAGGTCCTCGCCGAAGTAGTACTTGCGGGCTTCGGCGTTGTCGAGGACCTCTTCGGGGCAGCCGTGGCACAAGACTTTGCCGGCGCGGATCACGTAGCTGCGGTCGGTGATCTGCAGCGTCTCGCGGACCTGGTGGTCGGTGATGAGGATGGAGATCCCCTCGCTTCGCAGCCGGCGGATGATGGCCTGGATGTTGGCGATGGTCACCGGATCGATTCCCGTGAAGGGTTCGTCGAGGAGGATGATCCGCGGCTCGGAGACGAGGGCGCGGGCGATCTCCAGCCGCCGCCTCTCGCCGCCGGAGAGGGAATGGGCCGGGGCCTTGCGGAGACGAGCGATGTCGAACTCCTCGAGCAGCTCGTTGCACCACCGGTGCCGCCGGCGCCGCTCCATCCCCAAGAGCTCCATCACCGCCAGCAGGTTCTGCTCGACGGAGAGCTTGCGGAAGACGCTCGACTCCTGGGCGAGATAGCCCATGCGGCCCTCGCGGGCCCGCCGGTGCATGGGCCAGCTCGTGGCGTCGAGCCCGCCGAGGGTCACCTGACCGGCGTCGGCGTCGATCATCCCGCAGGTCATGCGGAAGCTGGTCGTCTTCCCTGCGCCGTTCGGTCCCAGGAGGCCGACGATCTCCCCCCCCTCGACGGCGAAGTCGACGCCGTCGACGACGCGCCGTTGGCCGTACGTCTTGACCAGTCCGCGAGCTTCCAGCATGGCCATCCGTGAACCTCTAGGCGGTGCGGGCGGGGGATGGAGCGCGCCGTTCCATCAGCGCACCAGCTTCATCCGTTCGAAGTTGGGGAAGTAGGGGAAGGGAATGTTCGTGTTGGGGATGCGGTGCCAGGAGTGCGGCCAATAGAGCCAGAGGGCCTTGCCGATGAGCAGCTCGCGATCGACGAAGTGCTCCTGCTCCCATAAGCGGCCGTCCTTGCTCCGCGCGCTGTTGTCGCCGAGCGTGAAAAACTGATCCTCGCCCAGGGAATACTCGGAGGCAACGAGGCGGTCGAAGATGTCCCACTGGGTGGGATCGGAGAAGAAGGCGGCCAGGTTCTCTTCGCTGAGGGTGGTGAAGGGCCTGTCGTGCCGGGGGTAATCGGCAATCACGTCATTGGGCCAGGAGGTTCTGCCCGCGATATAGTAGATGTCGCGGAGGATCCGCAACGACGAGACTTCCACCGCAGCCCCCTGCGAGCCCAGCCCTACCGGTGCCAGATCGGCCGCGGTCGGCCGGTGATTGCCGAGGGGCCCGAAGGTCGGGGGCTGGTCGAAGGCGACCACTCGCCCGTCGACCCACAGGGTGAGCTGGTCGTCGACGTTGGCGAAGCGCAGCCGGTAGCTCCCGGGGCCGCGGATGGGCGTGGTTCCTCGGGGATGGAAGCCCTCCAAACCCTCGATGGCCAGCGCCGCCTCGCCGCTGGCCAAATCGATGCGGCACTCCATCCGCCGCCCGCCCTTGACCAACTCGAGAAGGAATTCGCCCGCCGCCGATTCGGCCGTCAACGTGCACTCGACGATGAGGTCGCCCACCCAGTGGACGCCCAGTCCCCGCGTGCGATCATGGCCCGAGGGATGAAAGCCCCTGCCGTTGACGTTCGTGTTGTAGGCATTGAAGTCGGTGATCAGTTGCGGCCGGGGACGGTAGCCGGCGGGCAGGGTGCCGGCGGCGAGCGCCTCCCGCTCGTCGGTCGAGGGGACGAAATGCCGGTAGCGAAGCCATACCGGCTGCTCGGCCGCCCCCTGGGTGCGGAAGCGGCGGAGATCCTCGGAGACCTGCCAGTGCGCCGCGCCGTCGGTACCCTGCCACCGCAGGGGCCAGCCCCGCTCGACCATCCAAGGCAGCACGTAGTCGTTGTCGTAGACCGGCTGCTTCATAGCCAGGATCTTCTCCGGGGACTTCCGCGCGACGACGAAATCCTCCCCCGCGGCCGACGGCGGCCGGTAGTACACCCGTCCGTGCTGCAGGCGGATCGTCTCGCCGGGGAGTCCGACCACCCGCTTGATGAAGTTCGTGGCCGCTTCCTGGGGATACTTGAATACGGCGACGTCCCAGCGGCTCGGTTCGCCGGTGCGGTAGGTGATCTTCTCGACGAGGATGCGGTCGCCCTTGTAGGAGGGATAGCGGGCAACGTCGCGGGTGTCGAAGAGGAGCCGGCACATGGGGCAGCGGCTGCCGGCCACCAGCACCCCCCCACCTTCCTCCTCGCTGGCATTCACTTGGAAGGGGTAGTCGCAGTCGGGGCAGTTCAGGTCCTTGTGCCGCCCCATGAGTGTCGGCGCCATCGAGCCGGTAGGGATTACGAACGCCTCGGCTTCGAAGGTGCGGAAAAGGAAGGCCAGGATGAATGCGATGACGATCGATTCGATGGTCTCGCGGATCGCCCCACCCGCCGGCTGGGGATGCTCCGTCGCCTCCTGCTCCCTCTGGTTCTCCCGAACCGACCCGCCGGACGGGTGGGGCGACTTCCCCTGGCGCACCTGCGGGCGGCGACGGACATTGACTGGCTGTTTTCTCGACATCGAAACTCGGTTCCCGGTTCCTTGCCCTGGTGTCCTTTAGCGAATATACCGAATCCGAGTCGAATCGGGAACTTGAAATCGCCAGCCCCCCCAAGTCACGGGGCGCATGGGGCAGTGGACAATCAGTGGCCGTCCGACGAGGAGACTCTCCGGCACCGCCGGACCTTGGGGCCAAGTGCGGCTGTCGGCGGAAAAGGGGCTATGGTCGCCGAGGACGAAGTACTCGCCGTCGCCTAGGGGGAATTCTTCGTCGACACCCCACCGCCCTTCCAGCCCGATGGGCCGCGTATAGTAGATGTCCCGGTAGATCCGCACCGCCTCGATCTCGGCGGCAAGGCGGGCCGCCCCAATGGCGAAGGGACGGTCGGTTCCGGGTGGTGCGTCCTCGGCAGCAAAGGGGTGCGAGAAGAGGGTGCGGCCGTCGAGGGCGACGAGGAGCTGGCGGTCGAAGAGCGAGACCTCGACGAGCGACCCGCCGGCGGGTAGCGGAGCCGCTTCCTGGTGAGCCGGTTCGGCAAGGGCAACGGGACGGTCGTCGTGGAAGACCTGAACCCCCCCTCCCGGAAAGGGGAAGTGCACCTCGAATTCTTCCCGCCCATCGGAGGCCCGCACGGCCAGCACTCCCGCGCCCGCGATCCGGGCGACGCGGAAGGCCAGCAGCAGATCGGTCACCGCGTGGCGGTCTTCGCGGCGGCGGGGGCGCCCGGGATCGACGGGGGAATCGTCGGTGACCGGCGACGGATCGGTCTGCGGCGGCCTCCCAACGAGAGGCCGCCCGTGGCGGTAGCTGACCCAGTCGAGTTCTTCGCCGCTGTCTGCCCGGATGCGAAAACACCCTGCGTCCAGGCGCCAAGAAGAGCGACCTTCGTCCGCCTGCCACCGCGCCGCCTGGTGGGACGCCCCCGGGGGCCGAAAGGCCGCATCGTGGACGAGTTGGGTCACGGCCCTCTGGCGGCCGAGGGGCTTCCGCTGGATCTCCCCGTTGATGAAGACGTTGCCGTGGGCGATGCGGACCGACTCGCCGGGAAGCCCCACCACCCGCTTGACGACCAACTCGGCGGATTGGTGGGGGTGGCGGAAGGCCGCGACCTCCCACCGCCGTGGTTGCCGGAAGCGGAATACCGCCTTGTCGAGCAGGAGCCGATCGCCGGCGGCAACAGCCGAGATCTGGTGGGGGCCGAGCCAACCGCAATTCGGGCAGGCAACCAGCGTCTCGGCAGGGCCGACGCCTTCCCAAGGGAAACTCCAGCCACACCCGGTGCAGGTGACCGTGCGATGGGGTCCGAGGAGCGTCGGCGCCATCGACCCACTCGGGACGACGACCGCCAGAAAGAGCCCCTCCACGAGCCACGTGCGGACCAGCAGAGCGAGCGCCAGGGCGATGACCACAGCCGCGGGCAGCGAGGATCGGCGCAATCCTCTGGGGCCTTTCTTGAACGAATCGGCGGCCATCGGATCGGTGCTGCCCCCTCGCGGCGGAACGTGTTCTTCGTGACCCTTCACGGCGTTGGCCAGACACTCCTCTCTGGAAAGGCTCGTTCCGCGGTTCGCTACGGGCGCGCCGGGGCGGGGAAGGCCCGAAGGAGGGCATTTCCGCCAGGCAGACCCGGCAACCGGACCTCTCCGGCAGCCGACCATACCGCGGGAAGGGGGCAGGCCGTAATCCGAACCCTCTCCATTGTCCATGCTACACTTGGGCAGCCGGCCGAACCAATGGCATCTCCCGCGTTCTCGGGCGGCGGGAGTCGGGGAATCTCTTCTCGAGGGGTAATGCGGTTTGTTGCGACGACGAGGGCTTCATGGGAATTACGGCAGTCGTCGTTCTATGGGCGGCGTTGGCGGGGACGGGCGCCGGAGAGCGCTTCGCCGGTGCCAGGGAGGTCTTCTCCTGTAACTTCGATGCCTCCTGGGACCAGAACTTCGACGGCTGGCCGGAGGGCTGGACGCGGAGGCGCGGACCGGGGTTCCCCCATTACCTTACCATCGCCATCGAGGGGGACGGCGACGGTGACGACACCGCCGCCCGGGCACTCCGCATCGATCTCGACGGCGGCAGCGCCGTGGCCTTCAGTCCGCCGATTCCCATCTCCGCCCTCTGCGACTACGTCCTGCTGGGCGGCGTGCGCACCGCCGGCCTCGCACACAGTCGGGCCTTTCTTTCCCTGACGTTTCTCGACGAAGAACGCAACTTCCTGGAATCGCACGCCTCGCGGCGGCTCCGCGAGGCGCCGCCGGGAACGGTGCTCCGTATCGGCCCCTTCTCCCCGGCCCGGCAGGAGGCGGCCTTCGCCGTGGTGGGACTGCACCTGGAGGCCCTGGAGGGAACCGACCTGACGGGCCAGGCCTGGTTCGAGGACCTCTGGCTGGGGCAGCTTCCGCGGATCACCCTGACGGCCGACCGCCCCGGCCACCTCTACAAGCTGGACGAACCGGTGGCCGTCACGTGCGACGTCTCGGGATTCATGGCGAGCCACCGCGAGGTGGTCCTGGTCCTCGAAGGGCCGTTGGGTAATCGCCTGGAGGCCGTGGAATTCGCCTTACCGCCGGCGGCTGCCGAGGACGGGAAGGGGGAGGATGGGGCGAGCGGCGCCGGCGATCGCCTAGCCCGCTTCGAATGGGAACCACCCCTCACGCGACCGGGGTTCTTTCGGATACGTGCAGAAATGATCGGTCCCAGCGGCTATCGCTTCCGGGAGAGCATCTCGCTGGCGGTGGTCGAACCCCAGGCAGCGGCGCCGGGCAGCGAGTTCGGCTGGAGCCTCCCCGACGGCGAACCGCCGCTCCCCTCCGCGGCACTGGCACGGCTGCTCTCTGAAGCGGGTATCCGGTGGCTGAAATACCCCTTGTGGTTCGGGGAGGACGCCGAACCGGCGGCCGTTGAGCGGACCCTCGCCTTCACCGAGCATCTCAGCCGCATCGGCATCGAGTTGGTGGGGATGCTCAACCGTCCGCCGCCCGAGGTGCTCGCCGCACTGGGGAGCGACGGTCACCCGGCTGCCGCCGAGGTCTTCACGGCCGAAGCCGCCATCTGGTACCCGTCGATCGAGCCGGTGATGATGCGGCTGGCCACGCGGGTTCGCTGGTGGCAGTTAGGAAGCGACAGCGACACCAGCTTTGTGGGTTTCCCGCGGTTGGAAGAGCGCCTCCGAGCCGTCAAGTCGCAGCTCGACCGCATCGGCCAGAGCGTGCAGCTCGGCGTCGGCTGGGATTGGCTCGCCGAGCCGGCGCCGTCGGGGTCTAAAGACCCGCGGAGGTCCTCTAGCGAGGATGCTCCCTACAGGGCCGGGGCGACTCCGTGGCGCTTTCTGTCCATGTCGACCGACCCCCCCCTGTCAGCCACCGAACTGGCCGAATTCCTGCCGGAGGCCACCGTGCCGGGGACAAAGCGGTGGGTGGTGATCCAGCCGCTGCCCAGCGATGAATACGACCTGCCGACCCGGGCCGTCGACCTGGCCGAGCGGATCATGACCGCCAGGATTCACGGGGCCGAAGGGGTCTTCGCCTACGCTCCCTTCGCTCCGCAGCAAGGGCTCCTTCACGCCGACGGGACGCCCGGCGAGATGTTCCTCCCCTGGCGGACCCTGGCGCTCGCACTGGGCGGCAGCCACCACTTCGGGAGCATTGCGCTGCCCGCGGAGAGCACCAACGAAATCTTCACCCGCGGTCCGGAAGCGGTGATGATCGTCTGGAACGATGAGACCAGCGAGGAGACGCTCTATCTCGGCGACGCCGTGCGGGCCTTCGACCTCTGGGGTGCGCCGCTTTCGGTCGGGAGCCGCGGCCACGAACAGGTGATACCCGTCGGGCCCCTGCCCACGGTGGTGACGGGTGTGAGCACGGCGATCGCGGGCTGGCACACCGAGGTGGCATTCGACCGCGAGCGCATTCCCAGCATCGCCCACCATCCGCACGGCAATTCCCTGCGGCTGGTGAACCATTTCGACCGGGGCGTGGCGGGCACGGCGCGGCTGGTCGCGCCCGCGGCCTGGAGGGTCGAACCTGCGGAGCTTCCCTTCCGCCTGGCCGAAGGCGAGGCCCAGGAGTATCCTTTCGAGATCACCCTGCCGCTCGACGCCCACAGCGGCTGGCACCCGGTGCGGATCGACCTTTCCGTGCGGGCCGAGAAGACCTATCGCTTCAGCGTCTACCGCCGCCTCAGCGTGGGGATGCAGGACGTGTACATCGAGACGGCCACCTATCTGAACGCGGAGGGGGAGCTCGAGATCCACCAGCGGATGACCAACGAAACCGACGAGCGGGTGAGCTTCCGCTGTTATCTCTTCATTCCGGGCCGGCGGCGGATGCGATCGCAGGTGCTCGACCTGCCCCGGGGACACGACACGCAGGTATACGCGCTCCCCAACGGCGACGCGCTCGTCGGCCAGACGCTCTGGCTGCGGGCCGAGGAGCTCGGGGGGACGCGGGTGCTCAACTACCGCATCGAGGTGCGGGGCCGCTGATTCGGTCAGAGCTCGCGAATCCAGATGTTGCGGAAGCGGACCGGATCGCCGTGGTCCTGCAGCATGATGGGCTGCCGCAGGGGATGGGGCTCGTAGGAGGGCGGGCGGTGCCAGTACGTGGTGCCCTGGATCTCGAAGTGGTTCTGGATGAGCACGCCGTTGTGGAAGACGGTCACGTAGGCGGGGGTGACCAGCTCGCCGTCGTCGTCGAACCGCGGCGCGCGGAAGACGATGTCGAAGGTCTGCCACTCGCCTGGCGGCCGGGAGGCGTTGACGAGCGGCGGCCGCTGCTTGTAAACGGCGCCGCACTGGCCGTCGGGGTAGGTCTCGTTCTCGTAGGAGTCGAGGATCTGCACTTCGTAGCGGTTGGCCAGGAAGACCCCGCTGTTGCCGCGTCCCTGTCCATGCCCGCGAACTTCGGCCGGCGAGGCCCACTCGATGTGGAGCTGGTAGTCGCCGAACGACTCCTTGGTGGTGATGCTCGTCTCCGCAACCGTGGCCACGCCGTCTTCGATCTTCCAGCGGTCGCCGCCGTGCCAAGCGTCGAGATCGGTGCCGTCGAAGAGGACGATGGCGTCGGAAGGGACGGGGGCCGGCGGGCCGGCGGGGCCCGGGTCGACCACCGCCGGAACGGGCCACTCGATCCCACTCTTCCACTCTTGGGCCGTGGCGGCCGAGGCGGCCAGCACCAAACCCGCGGCAGCAAGGCACCGCCAACGCCGTCGCAGCGTACATCGCGTCATCGTAGCAGACTCCCAGATTCGGTTTCGCGGAAGGTCGTGGCCGTGCCGCCTGCAGGCGGAATCTCTCCGCAACGGGCACCAGGCGCGGCGGAGCCCGCCGAGGCGGGCACGAAAGGCGAACGGCCGCGCAGCGGCCGACACGGGGCCCCAGCGGCCCACTCCCTATCTAAATCGGTCGCCCCGCCGGTGTCAACGCGCCGGGCGCCGGCCGCCCGCCGGGTGGAAGCTGCGGGGACGGCAACCGCCGGAGAGCGCCGAGGGGAGCCGAGGGCGGCCCGATCGCGGGCAAGCTCGATGCTCTCGGCGGTTCGCGGTGCAGCGCGGCGGCCGCCCCCGCTCGAGGCCAGCGCACGGAAAACGCCGCCGGCTCGCGAGGGAGCCGGCGGCGTGGGAGTTGCTGCGGCCTGGCTGTCGGCGGGGCGGGCCCCAGGGCCCGGCCCGGGATGCCTCAGCGATCGATGACCACGCCCAGACGCTCCTCTTCCTCCTCCTGAATGATGATCCGCGGCGTGACCATCATCATCAGGCTCTGCGTCTCACGGCCGATGGCCGAGTTGCGGAAGAGCCGATTGATGTAGGGGACCTTGTTGAGGATCGGCACCCCGGCTTCGGTGCGGCCCTCGCTGAGCCGCTTGATGCCGCCGAGGAGCACGGTGCCGCCGTCGGGGACGCTCACCGTGGTGGTTACCGTGATCTGCGCGACGGTGGGAAGCTGCACCGTGGTGCCCTCGCTGGTGGTGGTGCTGGCGCGGTCGTCCTTGTCGCGGCGGATGTCGTCGTCGTCTTCCGGGTTCTGCCACCAGCCCTCCTGCGAGGTGTCGGTGGTGGTCGTGGTCCGGCCGGTGAACTGGAAGGTCCGCACGTCCGGATCGATGGTGCTGAAGTAGGGGACCACCGTCAAGCGGACGAAGCGGCGGTCGTCGGAGACCACGGCCTGCACGGTGAGGTAGGTTCCCTCGGTGAGGACCACGATGATCGGCTGCAAGGCGGCGGCGAAGTCGCCCACCACCGGCTGCACGCTGATCACGAAGGGGCTCTGCGAGGTATCGGAGATCATCGCCTGCTGGCCGTTGAAGAGAGTGACCTTGGGCGCCTGGAGGACGTTCGTGCGCCGGTCGGCCTGGGCCGCATTGATGAAGAAGAAGGCCTCGATGTCGCTGAGGATCGCGAAGCCGAGTTCCGCACCCGCCGAGGGATCGAATCCGCCGAACTGGGGAACCCCCAAGCCGAAGCTGTTTTGGCGGAAGGGGATGTCCAGGTCGGCCGAGAAGATGTTGGGTGCCTCCATTCCTACGGTGACGCTGCGGTCGCGGCCCGGGCGGCGGAGGTCGTAGGTGGGGGGAACGCCCTCAGCCGGGATGCCGGGAGAGACCAATTGCGCCGCGCTGCCGGCGTCGCTGTCGATGTCGAACTCGAAGTGGACTCCGATGCGCTCGAAGAAGGAGTCGTTGAGGGAGATGAAGCGGACCTCGATGGTCACCTGGAGATCCTGGAGACGGCGAAGCTGGGCGAGGAGGTCGACGATTTCCTCGTGGACCGCCTGCGTCTGGCTGATGACCAGGCTCATATTGCCTTCGAAGGGAGCGATCTGCCCCGGGCCTCCCATCATCTGCCACGAGTCGGGCTGCACGGTATTCTCGATCAGTTCGATCAACTGCCCGAAGTCCGCCGCCCCGCCGCCCGACGATCCCGCGGGGCCGAAGCCCAACGGCATCCCCGCGGCGCCCCCCATGGTGCCGCCCTGGGCGGAGGACATCTGGGCGAGGATGTTGGGATTGAGGGCTCCGGGAGTCCCGCGTCCGCCCTTGTGGTTGGCCGTCACGGCCAGCGGCGGGGCGCCGTGGGAAAAGCCCCCCATGGGACCACGGTAGCCGATCTGGTCGAGCGCCCTCCGGTAGGCGTCGTCCAGTCCGCCCGGGGTGGGCACGAAGTGGGGGATGGGGATCACCAGGTCGCCGACCGGGTAGACGACGCGGACGAGCGTCTGGTCCCGGGTCTGGGCGCTGGTGATCTTCAACACCTCGTCCCTGATCACGTAGCTCAGATGGAGCGGCTGCAGGATGAGGTTCAGGGCACTGCGGAGGGAGATCTCCTCGCGGAGATTGATGGTCACCGGCACGTCGGAGGTGACCCCCTCTTCGCTGATCCCCAAAGGATCGATGTGCATGTTTACGCCGGAGATGGTCGCCAGGTGCTCGAGCACCACGCCCAAGGGGGCGTCGGTGAACTCCAGAGAGACCGGCGTCCGCAGCTTCTGCTCGATTTCGATCTCGCGCTCCGACCGCACCCGTTCCCGGGCCTCCTGCTGGCGGGCGCGGCTGTCGGTGAGCTG
Organism: Planctomycetales bacterium; assembly: GCA_007119795.1. The sequence goes on from SKOZ01000052.1 coordinate 21,847, forward strand.
GCGCCAGTCACGCAGGTCGGGGAAGACCAGGGGCTCGCGGTCGTCGAAGGGGATGGAAGAGCGGTCCACACTCTCCATCGTGGAGATGAAGCCCTGCTCCTTGGCGTCGCGGATGGCCATGTTGTTGTGGAAACGGCGGACGAACCGCGACTGCCAGATCAACTGCTGGACGACGGGGTTGCGGGGATCGAGTTCCGCGGCGCGCTTGGCGATGACTTCCGCCTCCTCGAAGCGCTGCTCGTCCATCAACTGGTTGAACTCGTCCACCATGAGCCCGAGCCGCTCCTGGACGTCGAGCTCCAGTTGCAGATCGTGCTGCATTTCGGCGCGGACGCCGCGGTTCCGCTCGTCCAACTCGAGCTGCGCCCGGTTGTGCTCCAGGTAGCTGGAGAGCTCCTCGATGGTGCGGTCCAGCCGCCGGAGGAGCTGTTGCTGGGCAGCGGTGTCCATGGTGGTTGCCCGCACCGACTGCCGCGTCTCCTGGAGCAGTGTCAGGGCGCCGCGGGGGTCGCGTTCCTGCATCCGGCGGGCGGCCGCCTCGCGGCTGGCCACCTCGGCCGCCACGTCGCGGCTGGACCGCTCCTCGGCGAGGGGGCGGCCGCTGGAGTCGGGAGGCTCTTGACCCGGCTGGCTGAGCATCCTCAAGTGATCGTCGAGGCGCTGCGCCGTGGCCGGATCGAGGCTGGCGCGGTGGTCGCGGGCCTGACGGAAGAAATCGAGCGCCCGATCAAGATTGCCGTCCTGGAGGGCGGCCTCGCCCTGCTGGAAGAGAGCGTAGCCCGGACCGGTCGGTGTCGGTTGTCCCTCCGCCTGCTGCGAGGCGGCTGCGGGGACGTTGCGGGTGGGATCGTCGGCGGGGTGGTAGAGGGCATGGGCGGCCCGCTCCTGAGGGTCATGCCTTCCGCCCGCATGGTGGACCGCCTCGTCGCCCGCGGAACGCACGGCAAAGCTGCCACGCTCCAGCGTGGGAAGGTACTGCGAAGGCGCTTCGCTGTCCTGCGTGCGCTGACGCGCCGCGGCGGCGATCCGTTCCAGGAGCGTCTGCGGCGTGGCCTCGTAAGGGCCGTAGTTGACGTTCTGCCGCGCCGCCAGATTGGCGAGGCGCTCGGCTTCGGCGAATTCCCGCCAGCGGAGGAGCTCCTCGGCCTGCTCCATCATGGCGCGGGCGTATTGGCGGCGGTAGGACTCGGTGTTCTTGCGTTCGGCCGGCTCGGCGACCAGGGCGGCGTACTTGTCGATGGCCGCCTCCACCTTGTCGGGGCTGTCGGAGCGGAGGTCGTAGACGACGCCCAGGCGGCGCGCCTCTTCGACCCGGCCCCGTGCCGTGCGGACGTCGCCGACGGCCAGCGCCTCCCGCGCTTCGACGAGGGCCCGGTCGCTCTCGGCGCGGTTTCCGTCGGCACTCGGGGCGGCGTTCGCCGGGGGCATGGTGGTCAACTGCCCGACGGGGGGGAGGGGTTCGGGGCGGAGCTCGCTGCGACCGGAGAAGGGATCGTTGGCCGGCGGCTGGCTGCGGCCGAAGGGGAACGAGGCCCCCCGCGGCTCGCTGCTCGCCTGGAGCCGCTCCAGGTCGCGCCGGGCCTTCTCCGGCGTGTCCTTGAGGTGGAAGGGGCCGTACTCGAGCCCCAAGGCCTCGGCGCGGCCGATGAGCAGCTCGGCGGCTGCGAGGTCGTTCTGCGCCATCGCTTCCCGTGCCCGCGTGAGAAGCTCGTCGGCTTCGCGGCGCCGGGATTCTTCCGAGGCGGCTCCCGTCTGGCCGGTGGCCGCCATTCCCAGCGCGACACCGTTTGTGAACCAAGCGGGGCCGGCGACACTGGGAGTCGCCCATAGGAACCAGGCGACTGCCACTGAGCCGGTGAGGATGCTAGCGGTCGATCTCAACACACGATTCTCCTTTCCAGACGCGCAGGATTCCCAAACGGTTGACCGGTTCTCTCCACAGTCGACTCCGGAACGCTGCGAGAGGTTTGTATGCCGCGCCCCACAACGCCGCAACACGGCGACTCGGACGGCTGCGCCCTGGGGTGGACGTGGTGCTTCCGCCGTGCCGGCGGCAAATCGCGTAGCTTGAGTGAAGTTTTGGGATTCGGTGGATGAGAGGCGGGATAGATATCGGGATCGACGCCGGCAGTCAAGGCCAGTTTTCCGAATCGTCTCCGGAGGTTTTCCCGGTGCCTGCGGCGAGATGGGGGCAAGGCCTCGCCGTTCTGCGCGGCGCCGTCCGCGACTCCGCACGGACGGCTGCGGAAGTCGGGGCTGCCGCCCCGGCTCGCAGAACGGGCGGCGGATGGTAGCAGAAGGTCGGCGGCGGGGAAAGGCGAGTCCCACGCCATTTCGCCCTTTTCCCTCGCCGCCTCTTCGTGGCGGGTCTCTTGAAGGAGGGAGGGCGCCGAGTGCCCCTAGTGGGGTGGGAGGGAGATGGCCGCGGCCGCCTCGGTTTCGAAAAACGCGGACCAACCACTGCATTTGGATCAACCGGACTGTTCGTGTCAACCGACAATCTAAACAGTATCCGCCCGATCCGTACCGAGGGGATGCAGGTTCCGGCCGTCGGGGCGCGTCCCCGTTGCGGGGCGTGCGGCCGGGCAACCGCCTGCGGCGGATCAAGATAGAGAACAAGGACGCGAACGACCACGTTTGGCTTCAGCGATGCCCCAGCGGCGGGCAGGCGTCACCCTGGATGCGAGGGGCGGGAGACGCCTATGGGGCACGCGATGTGGCGGCGACCTGAAGGACCCATTTCAGCGATGCGCGGATGAGCCGAGGGGGGCCTGGCACAGCGGTGAACGCCGCTTTGGTCCGCCGCTCCAACCATGATCCACGAGGGGGTGATGACCATGTCCGGTCGCCAAGTGGTGTGCCATATTGCGTTGGGACTAATGAGCATTATTGTTGTGCCGGCTGCCACCTCGGCCCAGCACTACGGAGCCGTTCCCGGGGCCGCCATGGGCGGCCCCTACGGTTGGCCGGCTCCTCCCGCCGCGGCGGCGGTGCCTCACGCCGGGGCCCACGGCGCCCCGTATTGGCCCGCCCATGCCGTTCCCTACGCCCCACAGGTCTCCGCTCACGGCCCCCATGCGCCTTACGAGATGGCCGGCTACCGGGGCGACCCGGCAAGGGAAGGGGAGGGCGGGTACAGCGGGCAAGCCGCGGCCGATCCCTACTACGATTTCGGCGGCTCCGCATACGAGCTCGGCGATTCCGCGGCGCTGGCCTATACCGCGCCAGAACAACCGCGGGGGTTCTTCTCGCGAAACGCGCGCGCCGAGGGGGGGTTCTTCGTCGACGCCTGGCTCTCGCAGGGCTTCACGGGCAACACGGCCAGCCCCGCCAGCCGCTTCAACTCCCCCCTGATGTTCAACGACCGGGCCAACGAATACCAGATGAATCAGCTCTACCTGGCGCTGGGGCGCGAGGTGGCCACGGGGTACGATACCTGGGACATCGGCGGCCGCTTGGACCTCCTCTACGGTACGGACTACCTGTTCGTGCAGAGCCTCGGCTTGGAGACCCGCCGCGACGGCAGGCAGCGTTGGAACAGCAGCCAGGGCCCGCGGGCAGACCTTGCGGGCAATCCCGATTCGGCCGCCCTGTACGGTTTGGCGATGCCGCAGCTCTATGCCGAAGTATATGCCCCGGTGGCCGAGGGCCTGCGGGTGAAGCTGGGACACTTCTACACGGTCCTCGGCTACGAATCGCCCATGGCGCCGGAGAACTTCTTCTATTCCCACTCCTACGCCATGCAGTTCGGCGAGCCGAAGACGCACACCGGAATGCTGGCCAGCTTGGGCCTGAATCCCCATCTCACCATCCACGGTGGATTCACCCGCGGCTGGGACGTGTGGGAGGATGGCAACAACATCATCAGCTTCCTCGGCGGCATCAGCCGCACGAGCTGGGACGGCCGCGGCTCGCTCGCCCTCGTCGTCCACAGCGGAAACGAGCGGCGGCCGCCGGACGAGCCGGGTGAAGTCGGGCGCCTCGACAACCGCACCGTCTACAGCCTCGTCTGGAGTCGCCAGTTCAGCGATCGCTTCACCTACATCCTCCAGCACGATCTGGGTGTCGAGTCGCGGGCTACGCTGCAGACCCCGCCCCGCAACGCCACCTGGTACGGCCTCAACCAGTATTTCCTCTGCGACCTGACGGAGACGACGACGCTGGGCCTGCGGTTCGAGTGGTTCCGCGATTCGGAGCACACCCGCGTCTTCCCCATTCGGCAACTCCTCCCTGTGGAAGGCCAGGATTACTTCAATTTCACGGTGGGTCTCAACTGGCGGCCCACGACCTGGATGACGGTGCGGCCCGAGGTCCGCTGGGACTGGTCGAACGTGGTGCCGCCGGCCGTCGGGGATATTGAACCCGAGGGCATGTACAACGACTTCCAGGACAAGATGATGCTCACGCTCGGCGGCGATGTAATCATCCGCTTCTGACGGGGAGAACCCCGCCGTCAGTCGGCAGCGGGAAGGGGGCGGCGGTCGGCTGCCGAGACGAAGTGGCCCTCCTCGAGGAAGCGGAGGGTGTAGGCCCAGACCTCCTCGTCGTACATGATGACCGAGTGGAGTGCGGGAAACACCACGAGGTCGGCTGCCCCTTCCAGGCAGGTCTCTTCGACGCGAAGGGTGCCGTCGTCGTCGCCGTCGATGAGGGGATTGAAGCCGCGATCGTCGCGGCGGCCGCCGGCGATGATGCCGAACTCGAATGCAGGCACCGCCAGCGTGGCGGCCAGTTCGTCCCACTCCTGCCCCATCGCCTGGCCGGCCTCTCCCGTGATTGCCGCGAAGAACTCGTTGTCGGCCCAGGCTGCGGCCGCCACCGACCCCTGGTTGGGAGGCGCGATCATCACCATGCGTTGGAACCGGGAATCGGGTGGGTGGTCGGCGAGGAAGCGACGGACCACGATGTTGCCCATGCTGTGGGCGACGAAGGAAATCTCCTCGATTCCCTCCAAGCTGTCGACGACGCTGGCGAGCGTGGCAGCGTGGTCAGCCAGCTCGCCGCGGGTGCTGGGATAACCCACGTTGAACACGCTGTAGCCGCCCTCCTCGCTGAGATAGCGGGCCAGCGGCTCCATCGAGGTCCGCGACCGGGTCAGTCCATGGAGGAGAACCACGGCCTTGCCTTCCATCGGCGGCAGATCGCGCTCGCGGCGGATCGCTTCCAGGCGTCTCTCGCAGTACCCGCGGGTCCCCCATGCGTGGCGGCGCTCCTGCTCATCGAGCAGGCGATAGTGGCCGGTGACGATGTTCCGCTGAATCCGCCACTGGTGGAAGAAGGCCACATCCGCCCAGAACTGGAGCCCCCCCAGGGTCGGTATTGCCAGCCGGTCTTCTCCTCCGACGGGAAAGCCTTCGGGTCTCCCTTCTCGGCTGAGATCGTCGGCCGCAAGCCCAACGGCAGCACAGAAGACGGCAATCCCCAGAGCAGCGCTCAGAAGGCGCCGGATATCGATCGGAGACATGAATGCTGTTGTTTTCTTCACGGAGCGCGTGCTTCAGAGAGCGCGAGGCAGCGTCTTCGAATGGCTCGAATTATAGGAAGTGTAACGGTTTGGGGGGTCGGCCGTCCACGCCATTTCCCCGAGCGTCACGGGGGAGCTCGCGCGATGAGGTAGACTAGCGAAGGAAAAACGCCCTCAACAGCCAGGCCGCCCCGGCGGGACACCACCGGGGGGCAGGGACCAGGAATCGACCCAATAGGGGAGCATCTATGCTGGGGCCGAGAGCTTTCTCCCGTTCTGCAGACGGGTTCGCCACGCCCGCGCGCCGCCACTACGCCTTCTGGGGCGTCCTCGCACTCTCTGCACTCCCCCTGATTTCGGCCGCTCTCTTGCCGGCCCCGGCCGCCGATGTGACTGCCCCTCCTATGGAGGAGCGGCAGTCGTCCGCCCGCATCCGCGAAGGGACCGAAATCAAAGAGGTCGAGGGGGTTTTCCGCATGACGGGAGATCGGGTGACCTTCTTCAGCGAAGACGGCCAACGCCGTTACGTGGCCCTGGAAAACCTCAATCTGGAACGGATCGTGGCCCGCATTGCCGACGATCCCACGCCGCGCCAATGGCGGGTGACCGGCTTGGTGACCGAGTTCCGGGGCGCCAACTACCTCCTGGTTCGCCGCGCTCTCCTCAAGAGCCGCGGCCAGCCGAGCGAAGACGACTTCTTCTAGTCCCCGTCGTCGTGCAGGCGCGGATCGGAAAGGTCCAGGCGGTAGAGGATCTGGTTGTACTCGTAGCCCGGGGTGGGCACGGCGTCGGAAAAGAGGATGGTGTACGTCCCTTCGAAGTAGATCACGCGGCCGTCTTCTTCGTCGAAAAAGGGGTGGTGTGCGGGGTTGTAGAAGGAATGGCCCACGTGCATCACGATCCGCCTTGCCCGGGGCCACGGCCCCTCGGGCGCCTCGGCTTCAGCGTAGTAGATATCCCCCAAGAAAGACGCTTCACCCCCATGCCGCCCCCCGATCATGATCCACCGTCCCCGATAGGGGCTCCAGTTCACGGAGCCGCGGTGCAGCCTGATCGGCTCGCCGTTCTCGGCGTCGCGGACGTCCAGCCAGCCTTCGTTTGCGCCGAGGCGGCCGGTCTCCACCAAGCGCGCCTGGCGCACCTGGTCGACCCACGCCGTACCGGCGCGCCAGGCGTAGACCACGTTCCCCTCCTCGTCGCGAGCCACGGGGGGCGGAGCGTCGTCGTCCCACCATGCCCCTCCTTCCAGGCAGGTAAAGGCCTCGTATTGTGTTGGATCGAGCACCGCTTCGTAAGTAGCCGGCACGCGCACCAGGGGGAAGGGCGCGGCGAAATAGACCCAGCGGCGTCGCTCCTCTTCGACGAGCGTGGCCTGGCTTCCGTGGAGCATGGCCGGTGAATTGCCGGGCAATTGGACGGTGGGTTCGAACCGCAGCGTCTCGTCGTCCCACACGGCGATCCCCCATGCCCGCGGCTTCCCCAGTTCCTCGACTTGGACATAGTGGGCGATCAGGCGTTCGCGCCCGTTCCGGTCGGGCACGGCGCACAGGCCCTCGATCCAAACGGGGTATTGCTGCTCCGTTTCGAACATCCGCCGACTGAGGCCGTTTTCGTCGCGGAAGTAGGAGAGGTTTGTCCCCACTCCGGGGTCTAATCCCCCACGGTTGGGCAGGAGGCTGGTGGCGCCGGTGGACTGAAAGACCCCCAGGGGGTAGTGGGGCAGGTTCGTGTCGCCCCAAAACCAGTGCACTTGCCCGCGGTAGACGGTTGCCTGCACGGAGTCCTGGCCCATCACCCCGGCATTGAGCAGCGGCCTGTCGATGGGGGTGGGGCGCTCCAGACGGACGGCATGTTCGTAGATTCCCGCCCCCGTTATCCGGTAGAGGCGCTCGGCGATGTTGATGCGTTCGACTTCGAGTCTGGCCGTACCCCCCGGCTCGACCCGAAGTGCCCTCCCGCGAATCCCGAACCCGTCGGCAGGGAAGCGGTAACCGTGGCCGGTCACGCGGAAAAACACCCGCTCACCGAAAAAGGCGGGGTGGTCCAAGGCCACCAAGCCCGCACTGTCGGTGACGTACTGCCGGTTATCGGTCGTCTCGAGCACCACCAGCGGCACGCCCCGCCCCGTCTGGGCGTCGACCACCTCGATGGCGAACGGTTCGGCTCGGTCGGTTCCCCAAGCCGCCCCGCCTGGAAGCAACGCCAGGCCCGCAACTGCAGCCACAATGCCTCGTGTCGCCTCCAGCATATCGCGTCGACCTCATGCGGTTTCGGTAGCGAACCCCTGCTGTCGAGTCTAGACGGAGGGTATCCGCATGGCAAACCGCTGGAGAGGACGATAAGTGCTGCGGACGCGTTCTCCCCTCACCCGCCGGAGGCTTCCGCTTCGTGGGCCGCGCCAAGGCCGGGGAAGGGGTGCATCGAAGTCGCTCGTATTGAGCCCCCCCCTAAACGTGGTCTGCCGGAGCGGCCTTGCCGGTTGGTCGGTAAGGCCGGTACACTGCCCCGCGCACTGCCACGGCGTCGCCACCCCGCCGTCTCCGTTCGGCCACGAATCCTCCTTAGCATGGACGCGACCGTGAACTTGCTCCTCCCCCTTCTGATCTCGCATTGCCTGGCAGCGCACCAGGATGTCGAACACCCCGACGTGGTGGTCGTCTGCCATGCCGATTTCCTGCCCGCCCTCGAGCCCTGGCTCGACCATCGTCGCGACCAGGGGCACCGTATCGCCTGGATTCGCAACGAAGGCTCGGCCGAGGCGATTCGCAGCCGCCTTGCCCCTTTCGCCCGCGGCGGACACTTGACCCACGTGGTGCTCGTGGGGGCGGCGCCGCCGCTGGGCGAGCCGGGGGGGGCCGATCCCCGGTCGCTTCCCGTCCATTATCGCCGGGCCCAAGTCAACGTGCTCTGGGGGTCGGAGCCCTACATCGCCACCGACCACGGCTACGCCGACCTCACCGGGGACGGGGTCCCCGACGTCGCCGTCGGCCGGTTTCCCGCCGCCTCGCCCGAAGCGCTCGAGGCCTTCGTCGCCAAGACGCTCGCCTATGAGAGCTCGGGGGACTTCGGGCCGTGGCGGCGGCGCGTCAACGTGGTGGCCACGAGCGGCGAATTCGGCCGGATCATCGACTCGCTCATCGAAACGGCCGCCCGCACTATCCTCACCCGCCACGTCCCCGCCGACTACGCCGTCTCCGTCGCCTACGGTAACTGGCGGAGCCCCTTCTGCCCCGATCCGCGCCGCTTCCACGCGGCGACCCTCGCGCAGCTCAACGAGGGGAGCCTCTTTTGGATCTACATGGGTCACGGGCTCCCCTCCTCGCTCGACCGGCTGCGCGTGGGCGATGCGGCGTATCACGTCTTCGACGCAAGCGACGTGCGCCGCCTGGCGGTGCAGTCGGGGCATCCGGTGGCCCTGCTGCTGGCCTGCTACGCCGGGGCGTTGGATGCCGCGGACCCGTGCCTTGCCGCCTCCATGCTCGAGGCCCCCGGGGGCCCCGTTGCCGTGCTCGCCGGCTCGCGGGTCACGATGCCTTACGGCATGGCGGTCATGGGGGTGGAGCTTGCCGAGCAGCACTTCCGCCGCCAGCCCCTCACGCTGGGCGAAACGCTCCTGGCCGCGAAGCGAAGCATGCTCGCCGACGACCCTTGTGCGGCCGGGATCCGCCGCGTCCTCGACGCGCTGGCGAACACTTTGTCGCCGGTCCCCCATCTCGTCCCCGCCGAGCGCACCGAGCACGTTCTGCTGTTCAACCTCTTCGGCGATCCCCTGCTGCGGCTGCCGCGCGCCGAGGTGATCGAGGTCGATCCTCTGTCGCCGCTCGCGGGTGAGGCGCTGCGCGTTACGGGTTACTCGCCGGTGGCGGGTGAGGCGCTCGTCGAGCTCGTCGTCCGCCGCGACCGCTTCGTCCAGCCGCCTCCCTCGCGTCGCGAGCCGCCGGCGGGGGCGGCGGAGATGGCGGAGATGGACGGCATATTCGCCCGGTCCAACGACCGCCGGCTGGCCTGGACGGCAGTTCCCATCGGCGCCGGGCCCTTTGCCGTCGCGCTCGACGTGCCGCGCACGGCCCGCGGCGCCTCGCACGTGCGGGTCTTTGTCCGGGGGACCGAAGGCCACGCCATGGGCAGCGCCGCGGCCATCGTTCGCCGGCCGCCGCAGCGACCGGCGGACGCCGCAGGTGAAGATCGAAGCGACGCTGTGGCAGACCACGCCGAAACCGGTAGCGACCCGTAGTGGGGGGTGGAGTCTTCGGCCGCTCGCCGCAGCCACGTCTTCCAATTCTCTGCCTCCCAGCGGCTCGCTTCGCCGGATGCTCCCGCTTCTGGATCGCGCGCCGTGCCGCGTTCGTCGCACGACTTTTCTGGTCCCGGTCCGGGACGGGAAAATGGGCGCCGCACCGTCATGCGCTTGACGGGGGAAACCTTGACTGCTCTTCTGTGGAGGGCAATCGACCCCTTTCTTCGACAACTGCGCCCGACCGGCCGTACCATCCCTCCTACCTCAGCAGTTGGTGGGCCTGGCGCGACTTCAGCGGCGGCGTCCTCGGCGGTGGGGGCTCGCATTCGATCAACGTCGTCTTCATGGGCCTGAAGCTGGGCACGCTCTGGGAGGAGGACGGCCAAGGGACCATCCGCATCGAGGCCGACGCGGCACAACGCACCGCGGAAGGCTATCCCCACTGGCAGACCATCCGCTACGAGATTCCCGCCCGCGGCGACCTCCCTCCGCTGACGCTCTATTGGCACAACGGCTCGCACGACAATCTCCGGGAGCGGGGCGTCTGGGAGCGTGTGGAGAAGATCGCCGGCCGGGACCTCGTCTGGACCGACAATAGCCGCGAAGGATGCGCGAATACGGCAGCGGCGAGTGGAAGTACGGGATGCTTCGGTGTTCGCCTGATGCACTGGATCTTCGAGTTCGGACCGAGTCACTTGGGAGAAATCGAGAAGCCACACCCAGAAAGATGGGGGCCGCAGCCCCACCTGCCCGAGAGGGGATTGTTGCACGCAGACCGTTCCGGAGTCCGTGACAGAAGCAGCTGGCCGACATGGACTTGCGGCCAGCACCGCCGGCGATCTGCCATGAGGTGTTCCATCGCGGGGAGTGCCTCCTTTGATATAATGGAGGGCTCGCCGGCCCTTACGTGGGAGAGACCGCTTCATGCCTCTGGTCGAGCTTCAGGATATCGGGCGAGCTTACCATCTCGAGGAGCAGGAGATCCATGCGCTGCGGAGCGTGACGCTCGACCTCGAGCGGGGGGAGTATGTCGCCCTCATGGGGCCCTCGGGTTCGGGCAAGTCGACGCTCATGAACATCCTGGGGTGTCTCGACCGGCCGTCGCGGGGGAGATACCATCTTGACGGTCGCCAGGTCGCTCACATGTCGAAGTCCGCCCTGGCGAGGATACGCAACGAGAAGATCGGCTTCGTCTTTCAGAGTTTCAACCTCCTGGCGCGGACTTCGGCGCTGGAGAACGTCATGCTTCCGCTGGTCTACTCACCGCGGCTCTCCAGCGCCCAGCGTCGCGAGAAGGCGAAGGTCATGCTCGATCGCGTCGGCCTGGCCGACCGGATGAAGCACCATCCGGGGCAGCTTTCCGGCGGGCAGCAGCAGCGGGTGGCGATCGCGCGGGCGCTGGCCAACGATCCGGCGATCCTCATGGCCGACGAGCCTACGGGGAATCTCGATTCCAGGACCAGCCGCGATATCATGGAGCTGTTCGACCGGCTGAGCGAGGAGACGGAAATCACGATCATCGTGGTGACGCACGACGCCCACGTGGCGCGGCACGCGAAGCGGTTGCTCGTCTTGATGGACGGCCTTGTCCTCCGCGACACGCCCGACCATGAGGAAGCGATCGCCGCCATCCAGCAGCAGGCGTACTAGGGCCGGCGGCAGTTCGCCGGACCGTGGAAAGGATATTTTTGACAAAGGTTGGCAGGCATGCGTTGGCTCTTCCGGCTTCTTCTTCTCGCGATCGTTGTGGGCCCGGTGGTGGGTGGTGTCGTCTACCGCCGGGAACTGCTGGGATATTTCATCACCCGCCCCGAATACCGTGAGGCGGAGGTGCTCGAGGGCGAGTTGGTTGTCGTGGTCAACGCCACGGGGAGGATCGAGCCGGTGAGGCAGATCCACGTGGGCGCCAACGTCTCCGGTCCCGTCGTGAGGGTGCTGGTCGACTTCAACGACGTCGTGGAGAAGGACCAGTTGCTGGCCCAGATCGATCCGCGGCTCCAGGAGTCGGCGCTCACGCGCGACACGGCGAGCCTGGCCCATGCCCAGGCCGAAGTCCAGCGCAGCCGCGCGCGACTGGAACGCTCCCAGGCCGACTACGCCCGGGCGCAGGCCCTGCACGAGGAGAACGCCGAGTTCATCTCGGCCACGGAGCTCGACCGCTACCGGACCGAGACCAAGGTCATCGAGGCCGAAATCCTCATTGCCGAGGCGAGCGTGACGCAGGCCGAGGCGGCCCTGGAGAACTCCGAGACCAATCTCAAGTACACCGACATCATCGCCCCCGAAGCCGGCGTCGTGCTCGATCGCACGATCGAGGAAGGCCAGACGGTCGCCGCCTCGTTCCAGGTACCCGATCTCTTCGTGATTGCGCCGCGCCTGGAGGAGGAGGTTTATATCCATGCTTCGGTGGTCGAGGCCGACATCGGCATGATCCACCAAGCCCAAGTGGGGCAACTGCCCGTGACGTTCACGGTCGACGCCTATCCCGAGGAGCTCTTTGAAGGGGGGATCCGCCAGGTCCGCATGACCCCGATCCGGGTGGAGAACGTGGTCACCTATCCAGTCGTGATCTCGGCGCCGAACCCCGACATGCGTCTGTTGCCGGGCATGACGGCCGATCTCTCCTTCGAGGTCCAGCGGCGGAGCGACGTCGTGAAGATCCCCAACGCGGCGCTGCGGTTCTATCCCAACCTGGAGCAGGTCCGGCCCGAGGACCGGGGGATCCTCGAGGGCCGCGAGAATGGGGTCCCCGTGGACACGGCGAGCACCGACCGCCGCAGCGCGCCCGAGCGGATCGAAGCGCGGAGCGACATGGAGCGCCGCCACGTCTGGGTCCGCGAGGGCGAGCTCCTCCGCGCCATCGAGGTCTGGACCGGTCTGAACGACTACCGCCACACGGAGATGATCCGCGGCGAGCTCGTCGCCGGAATGAAGCTGGTAACCGGACTCGAGTAGAGGGCGCCCACGATGGAGATGCTGTTGACGATGCGCGTCGCGCTGCGTGCGCTCTTGAAGCACAAGATGCGGACGGCGCTGACGATCCTGGGCATCGTCATCGGCGTTGCTGCCGTGACGGCGCTGGTCTCCGTCGGCCAGAGCGCCGGGACGCTGGTGCGGGGTGAGCTGGAGGGGCTGGGCACCAACGTCCTCATCGTCCTTCCCGCGCAGGCCCAGGAAGGGGGCGTGCGGCGGGGCGCGGTCGCCAGCCTCACGGCCGCCGACGCCGCAGCGATGGAGCAGGAATGCCCTTCGCTGCTGGCGGTCTCGCCCATCGTGGGTGCCCGCGGGCAGCTCCTCTACCGCAACACGAACTGGAGCCCGAACGAGCTCCTGGGAGTGGGCGAGGACTACCTCACCATCCGCAACTGGGGTGTCCGCCAGGGGGGCTTCTTCACCGAACGCGAGGTCCGCTCGGCGGCGAGAGTCTGCGTGATCGGGCATACCATCGTGGAGAAGCTCTTCCAGACAAGGAACCCCATCGGTGAGCGGATCCGCATCAACAACATCCCCTTCCAGGTGATCGGCGTGCTGGAGCGGAA
>SKOZ01000031.1 GCA_007119795.1 Planctomycetales bacterium
CTGCTCATCCTGCCGCTGGAGTCGATGCTCCCCTACCGCAGCGAGATGGCGCAGGGGCGCGTCGACGAGGTATGGCGCCGGGAAGTGGAACGGCAGGTGCAGTACCTGGGCAACCATCCCAGCATCGTGATGTGGGGCGTCTCGCCCAACGTCTTCGGCACCCGCCGCTGGCCGCGGTTTGTGGAAGAGGAATCCGCAGAATACGCCTGGCAGCGGAGCCTCCGCCCGGCGACGGAGCTGGCGCTGACGATCCACCGGGAGATCGATCCCACGCGGCCGGTCTTCTTCCACGGCAGCGATGCGGGCGAGGTGGCCACGCCCAACATGTACCTGAACATGATGCCGCTCCAGGAGCAGAAGGAGTTCCTCAGCCTCTGGGCCAGCCGCAAGGATTTCCCGCTCATGATGATCGAATGCGGCCTGCCCTTCTTCCCGTCGATCACACGGTGGAAGCGGGTGGGATTCCCCTGGGATCAGGGAGCGCCCTTTGCCACCGAATACGCCGCCGGCTACCTCGGCCCTGCGGCCTACGACCTGGAGACGGAAGCCTACGTGAAGCGCATCGCCGCCAAGTTCTGGGGCAACGAGGCCTACGCATCGTTCCACAACGGCGACGAGCCCAACCGCGAGCCGCAGTTCCAGCCGGTAGCGGCGGCCTTCGCCCGCGAGCGGTGGCGGTCGTGGCGGACCTGGGGCATCAGCGGCGGTATGCTCCCCTGGGAGTTCCAGCGGATGAGCTACGACAAGGGGCCCGAGTTCTTTACTCCCTACACGGAAGGGACCCTCGCCGTCGGTCCGCGGAGCGTTCCGGGAATCTGGCCCGCCACCATGCGAGTGGGCGATCTGGTTCCCTGGACGGTGAGCACCGACGAGGAGCAACCCCGGTTCGCCCGGGCATACACGGTGGCCGGCGAGGCGCTGCTGGCCAACAACCAGTCGCTGCTGGTCTATCTCGGTGGGCCGGGCGAAGCGCATACCTCCACGGCACGCAATTTCTATGGCGGTCAGACGCTCCGCCGCGACGTCATCGCCATCTACGACGGCGACGTCCCGGGCCATCGCACCGTGGCACTGCAGTGGACCGCGAACCTGGCAGGAGACCTGCTGGACGCGGGCACCGCGGAGATTGACGTCCCGCCGGGCGAAGATGTACGCGTGCCGCTGGCGATCGCGCTGCCGGAAGTGGGCCAGCGCAGCGAAGGGAGCATCGAGATCACCGTGGACGGCGCCTCGGCCGACCGGTGGTCGTTTGCCGTCTTCCCGCGGACCGAACCTCCGCAGCCGGAGCCCACACTGCGTTTGATCGATCCGGAAGGCCTCACCGCCGCCATGCTGGCGGAGCGGGGGATCGCTTTCCAGTCGTGGGACGGCACCTGGCAGCCGGGCGACATCCTCCTCGTAGGACGGCAGGCGCTCTCCGCGGGGAGGATCATCGATCTCGACCTCCCTGCGGCGGTCGAGCGCGGCCTGCGGGTGATCCTCTTCGCGCAGGATGCCGAATTTTGGGAACAGCGGATGAACTGGCGAACCTCGTGGCACGTATCGCGACAGTTCTTCCAGCCGGCCGTGGGGGCGGCTGAGCTCGAGGGGCTGGCGGACGAGGATTTCTCGCATTGGCATGCCGCGGGGACGCTGCTGCCCGAGACGTACGAGTATCCTCCCGAGGTGGTTGCCGAGTACCCGCCGCCCCAGCCGATCTGGCACTGGGGTAATTCGCATGCCGTGGCGACCGTGGCCCTGGAGACGCCCCACTTCGGCGGCTTCACGCCGCTGCTGACGGGAGAGTTCGACCTGGCCTATTCCCCCCTGCTCGAGCTGCGGCTCGGCGAAGGCCTGGTGATCCTCGTGCAGCTGAATCTCGAGGAGAACGCCGGCCTCGACCCGGCCGCCGATGCCGCCCTGGACGCCGTCCTCGCCCTCGCCGCACGGGAACTGTCTCAGCAGCCGGCACTGCTGCTCTTCGACGGCGCCAACGCCACAGCATGCCGCCGCCACCTCGACCAAGGGGGCAACGTCCTCGCCGCCGGCCTCGACGCGGAGGCCCTCGCCCAACTGGCCACGGAGCTGGCGATATCCATCTCGGTGGAGACTTCCTCGATGCGCGGCGCGTCTTCGCTGCCCGACTGGGCTTCGTTGCGGGGTGTGAGCCGGGCCGATGTGCACTGGCGGGGGTTCATCGACGTGCCGCGGATCACCGAGCTCGCAGGGGGCGAGATTGCCGCCGAAGGGCTGCTGGGGCAGGTACGGGTAGGCGAGGGCAAGCTCTTCCTGTGCCAGGTCCATCCCGACCTGTTCCCCACCGGCATGCGCCAGCATCTGCAGCGGCCGCACGAGTTCGACCGCCGGCCGGAACTGCTCAGCGAGAGGACCTACCTGCGGCTGTCGCGCTGGCGGGCACAGCGGTTGATCGGCCAGCTCGCTGCGAATCTGGGAGCCGAACCGGCCCGAGAAGCCGGGATCTTCCTCGACGGGTTGTGCACCCCCCAGAGCGTTCCCCCCGCCATCGACCTCTCCCACGAGCGGTGGCTTGCCCGCGAGGCCCCACCCGGTGCCGGCGAAGAGAATGGTTACTATGCCGCGGAGCTGGCGGACACCAGCGCATGGGAGGCGGCGACGGTGCCGCACCGCTTCCGCCCGCCGGCCCCCAGGGAGGCGACGCGGACCAGCTTCAACGCGCCCACGACCGTCTGGTTCCGGCGCACGTTTGACGCCCCTGCCGACATGATCGGTCAGGCAGCCGCCGTCGAGCTCTTCGTCCCTTCGACGCAGGCGGTCTACGTCTACCTCAATGGCGAGGAGCTCCCCCGCACCCAGGAGACGCGTCACACCTTCGGCCGCGGGCGCTACTATTTCATTCCGCGCGGACTGCTGGCGGAGCAGAACACGCTGGTCATCCGTGTGCGGACCTTCTTCGGGACCGGCGGCCTCCCCCACGGCCCGCTGCAGATCGTCGGCCGCCCCCAGTCGCCGTTCTATCACGAAGACTACGACGCCGACGACAATCCGTTCCGCTGGTATCCGTGGTGAAGGCGTGCGGGAACGGGCGGGGGCAGGGTAAGGCGACAGGTCCATTTTTCGGGCATCGGCGCTCGGCTGCGGAGTTGCGGGCTTCGGTGCCGCTTCGATTGGCGAACTGTCGCGGTACGTCGCCGCCCACAACCACGCGGCAGTCGCCAGGGACGCCGACGCGTGGAATCGTGAGGATCTCTGGGACTCGCTTCGCCTGATCGCCGCCGAACAGCTCGGCCTGAAGCCGGAAGACGTGATGCGAGATGCCCGCTTTGGCGACCTGACCTGACGGCACTTGCCGGGAGGGGAATCGGGACGATAATTCGATCGCGCCGCGCGGGCCGGAGGGGACAGTCCCATTTTCGCGGCCGAATCGCGTTATTCACGAGGAGTACCTTCTACGGCCGCGACCATCGGGACAGTCCCCGGTGAAGGGTTACGGCTTCTTTCCACCTCGCGTTGCGGGAGGGACGGGAAGGAGCGGGAGGATCGCGGCGTCTGAGGGGAGCGGTTGCAGCGGACGGCCGGAGATCGGTGGTGCGGACTTCGGCACTGCGCAGGACGAGGGCTTTGCTTGGAGGAAGAGATGACGGACGAAGTCGTACGGGTATTGGAAACGATCGTGATGCTCTTCCTCGTGATTCTCGCAGGGCTGTTCTTGCGACAGCGGGCGCTGCTCGATAAGCGCTCGACGGAGCGGCTGAGCCGGTTCGTGGTGGACGTCGCCTTCCCGGCCCTGGTCTTCACGTCGATGCTGCGAACCATCGAGCCCGGGGTCCTGGCGCAGAGCTGGCCTCTGCCGCTGGCGGGGATCGTGATCCTCCTTTTGGGAATCGGTATCGGCTATCTGGTCTCGCTGCTCATGGGGATTACCGGTCAAGCCCGCCGGGGCTCGGCCGCCTTGGTCATGGGTACGCCCAACTGGCTTTTCATCCCGCTGCCGATCGCCACGGCCCTCTATGGCGACCTGGGCGAACGGGTGGTGCTGCTGGTCAACGTGGGCGCGCTGCTGGTCTTTTGGAGCGTCGGCGTGTGGATTGTGCGCGGGGGTAAACCCGACGCAGACGCACTGCGGCAACTGGCGCTGAACCCCGGACTGGTCGCCACCATCCTGGGCATTCTCATCGCCATCCTCTTTCCCTGGGCAGGGGAGCTGGAGACGCTGGATGTCACCGAAGTCGGAGTGGGGATGGCAATATTGAGCATCATCGTGCAGGCAATGGACTTTGTCGGCGACGTGACCGTGCCCCTCTCGATGATCGTCACCGGATCGCTGCTGGCGGGGGCCGGAGTCCGCGATGCCTGGAACAGCCATGTACTCGGCAGCACCGCCGTGCGGCTGGTGGTCTTCCCACCGCTCGTAATGGTGCTGCTGCGTTTGGCGGAGGGGATCGGTCTGCCCGTAGAAGCGGAAATCGGCACCATTTTGGTGATCATTTCGGCGGCCCCGGTGGCGGTTACGTGCTCGATCATCGCAGAGAAATATAGTGGGGATACACGGCTGATAGCCCGCGCCATCTTCGTCAGCACCGTGGCAAGCGTGGTGACCGTACCCGCCATCGTCTGGCTCATGCAAGCCATGAATCCGTGACAGAACTGCAACTCGAGGGGCCACTTCGGGAGGACCAACCATGAGAGCCATCTGGAGGCAGGCGGCCTGGATGGGCGTACTGCTCTGCGCGGCGGCCGTGGGCGCGCAGGCAGCCGATCCGCCTTATCCCGCCAGCGAAGTGGTTGGCGGAATCTCCTTCGGCGACTACACCAAACACACCCCGATCGTCCCGGCGACAACCGGCCGATTGCTTGGGGGGACGACGACCACCTCCACCCCGCCTGGGGCGACGGGCAGGGGCCGGACCATCCTCATGACGTGCGAGTCAGCATGGGCTTCGCCGGCGTGGAGGGCAGCCCCCCCCGATGTCCGGGTGATCAAGTTCGCCCAACACCCCGACACGAGCACGACGGTGGTGTGGTGACAGGCAGCGACGTCACGCGGCGAGACCTCCACCGATTGGCGATCGCGAAGGCCGTCGAGCACCCCGGGGTCCTGGCGTATGGCGTAGCGGCGGTGTTCATCTCCAGCGACTTCGTATTCGCCGACCGCCACTGGAACCCGCCCCGGACCGGCGGCCTGGTCTCCAGTTGCGCCGAGGCGATCACGCACCGCACCTGGGATTGAGCGCCAGAGGCAGCGGATCACGCCCCTCGATGCGTTCGGGGAGCGGAGGGATTACAATGCTCGCTTCGGCATGCCGGTCCCGCGGGAGGATCGGGTGGCCGTGATGGCCCTGGAATTCCGGCGTTTTCTCTGCCCCTCCTCGATGTGGCGGAGGCGATCTCATCCCACTCCGATGCAGCAACACCGCACCCTCCCCCAACGAGTGGCCTATCGGATCGTGAAGGCTCTTCTGCATCTGGCGGCCGTGGTGGCCTATGGCCTGCGGGTCAGCGGGCAGCGGTACGTGCCGATGGAGGGGGGGCTGCTGGTGGTCTCGAACCACCAGAGCCACTTCGATCCGCCCCTGGTGGGTGTGGCGGCGCCGCGGATGCTGAGCTTCCTGGCCCGGCACACGCTCTTCGTCTCCTGGTTCGGGCGACTGATTGCCTACATGGGGGCCTTTCCCATCGACCGCGAGGGATCGGGCCTATCGGGGGTGAAGGAGACGCTGCTGCGGCTGAAGGGGGGCGAGGCGGTGCTCATGTTCCCCGAGGGGACGCGGACGCCCGATGGCGAGGTGGGCCCTATCCGTCCCGGCTTTATTACTCTCGCCGTCCGCAGCAAGGCGGCCATCCTGCCCGCAGCCATCGAGGGCGCCTTCGACGCTTGGCCTCGCCAGCAGATGCTCCCCGGGTGCGGGACGATCCACATCCGCTTCGGGCCGCCCATCACGCCGGAGGAAGTGGCCCGCCTCTCCGAAGAAGAGCTGGCAGCCGAGGTGGACCGCCGCATCCGCACCTGCCACACCGCGCTCCGCCGCCATCCGATCTTCCAGCGGAAGGGTAAGAGAAGGAGGACCTGATCTGGTCGCTGCTGCTGCAAGACCTCGCCGAGGGGGAATGGGGGAATATCTCGCTGTCGATCGGCACCAGTCCGGAGGAGATCAAGTCGGTCTGAGGCCTGGAGGGAGACGGTGGTGGCGGCCGCTGCCGAGGCCGGCTACGATCCCGCCGGGTGCGCTTCGGGACGGCGGCGGGTGGGATGGAAGTGGACGGAGACGTCCCGGGCGTATTCGAGCTCGTTCCAGAGCGTCTCTTCGACGCGGGTGGCGATGCGGTCGCCCTCGGCCACGGTGAGGGTGCCCTCGATGCCGATGGTCACGTCGACGAGCATGTAGGGGCCGATGCAGTGGACGCGGACCGACTCGACGTCCTCGACGCCGGCCACGCCGCCGATCTGCTGGCGGAGCCGAGCCACGAGCGACCTCGAAGGGAGCACGTCCATGAGGTCGCGGGCGGAGTCGCGGAGGATGCCGAAGCCCGTGTAGAGGATGATCAGGGCCACGGCGGAGGCCGCCAGCGGGTCGACCCAGCCGTAGCCGGCCCGCCCGCAAACGATTCCCACCAGGGCCGTGGCGACCGAGTAGATGTCGGTGCGGTGGTCGCGGGCCAGGGCCATGACGGCCAGGCTGCCGGTGCGGCGGCCGACGGCCGAGGTGTAGACGGTCAGAGCCACCTTGACGGCCAGGGAGACGGCCGCCGTCCAGGCCGCCACCGTGGCCGCCCCGGGAAACACCAACTCGCCGACGGCGATCTGGTAGACGCTCCGCACGGCGTTCCAGAAGATGGCTAGCCCGGTGGTCACCACGAAGGCACCCACGACGAGCGCGGCGATGCTCTCGAGCTGGTGGTGGCCCAGGGGGTGCTCGCGGTCGGGCGGCTTGTGGGCCTGCCCCATGAAGAAGCGGACCACGACCAGGTAGACCGAGTCGGACGCCGACATGATGCCGTCCGCCAAGAGCGCGGGGCTGCTGCCCAGATACCCTACGAGAGTCTTGAGGACGGCGAGGGAGACGTTCGCCGCCAGGCTGAGGTTAACGGCCAGGAGGTTCTGGCGGTTCTTCTGCTCGACCGACATCGCGGATCCGCGGAGGTCTAGTGCCGGTGGAAGCGGCGGATCATCTCCCAGGCCTCTTCCGCCGTCTCCGCGTAGCGGAACAGGTCGAGATCTTCGTCGTCGATCACACCCTGTTCGGCAAGGAAGTGGAAGTCGAGCACGCGTTCCCAGTACTCGCGGCCGAACATGATGATGGGGATGTCCTGCATCCGTCCCGTCTGCCGCAGGGTGAGGGCGTCGAAGAGTTCGTCCAGGGTACCGAAGCCGCCGGGGAAGACCACGAGCGCCTTGGCGCGGAGAATGAAGTGGAACTTCCGCATGGCGAAATAGTGGAACTGGAAGCAGAGATCCTCCGAGATGAAGGGGTTCGGCTGCTGCTCGCGGGGGAGGCGGATGTTCAGGCCGATCGATTTGGCACCGTTCTCGAAGGCCCCTTGATTGGCGGCTTCCATCAGCCCCGGCCCCCCTCCCGTACAGATGATGTACTCGGACTGGCCGTTTCCTTTGCAGGCTTGGGAGACCAGGTGGCCGAACTCCCTAGCAAGGTCATAATAGCGGGCCAACTCCGCGAGTTGCTGGGCGCGTTCCACGGCGCGGCGGCGGCGGGCGTCGTCGGGCGTATCGGCCAGACGGGCCCGGGCGCGAGCCAATTGCTGCTGGGCTGCGGCCGGCTCGACGATCCGCGTACCGCCGAAGACCACGATCGTGGAGCGGACGTTGAGTCGCTCGAAGGCGATCTCCGGCTTGAGGAGCTCGAGCTCCATCCGGGTGGCGCGGAGGCGGGGGTCGGAGAGGAAATCGACGTCCTTGTAAGCCACTCGGTAGCTCGGTGCGCGGAGGAGCTGCTCCACGCGGTGTTCTCGTTCGCGTTCGTCGATCATGTCACTCGCTGGCGGGGGGTGGGGGTGGGCAAACCTGTAGGGTAGCGGGTCCAGGGCAGGGCCACAAGCGCAGGATGCGGCGGCCGAAGGGGACAGCCCCTTTTTGCGGCCGAGTGGCGTCGTCCGCGAGAAATCCCATCGACGGCCGCGAGAATTGGGACAGTCTCCGGTGAACCGTTACGCCTGGGTACCTTCTGGCACCAGGCAGGGTCAGGGGTCAAAATGGGGGCCGATGGGGCATCCTCTTGGCGAACTCGCGAGGACGATACCATGGCTCACGAGCGGTTCGATCGGCGTACGGGGCTGAAGGGTCTGGGCGCGATGGGAGCGGCAGCCTTCCTGGGCGGCGCCGCCGCCGGGGAGGAGCCGCCCGTGGCGGCAGCGGACTCCGGCTCGCAGACGCAGTCGGCCGGCGAGGTCATCGCCCGCCACGTGCGCGAGACACCGCTGATCGACACCCACGAACACCTCCTCGAGGAGATGATCGCCCTGGCCAAGCAATATCCCAACGCCCTGGTCGATATGTGCTGGGCCTGGATCATCAATCCCATCGCCTCGAAGGAGTTCCTGAAGCGGTTCCTGCTGACCGCACCGGCAAACAAGGTCCTGGTCTTCGGGGGCGATTACCTGGTCGTGGAACCGGTTCTGGGCCACGCCCTGCTCGCCCGCCGCGGCATCACCCTGGCCCTGAGCGAGCTGGTCGACGAGGGGTGGCTCCGGCTCGACGACGCCCTGCAGCTCGTCGAGCCTCTGCTCAACGGCAACGCCCGCACCACCTTTGACCTGGCGGAGAAGAGGCAGCGCCTGGAAGAGGCGCCGTGGGCAGGCGGCGGATGACGGAGTCGAGAGATCGGAGGGCGAAGTGCACGGCGGTGCCGGGAAAGTTGGCTGCTCCTTCTCGTGGCTCCCTCACGAGGGCTGGCGGCGGATGAACAGGCCCAGCAGGGGGACGGCGAAGGAAACTGAGGGAAGAGACAGCCTATTCCCTCTAACCTTTTCCGGGGAGAACCCTTCCTGTCATTCCAAGAGAGGTCTACGGCCGAGCATGCCACCCACTACTTGTAAACTCGAGTCAGACGGACTGTCGGCCGGTCCGCCGCGCCCGCACCACGCGCGGGTGCCGGGCCAGGTCGCGGGTGGTCTCTAATCGCTGCCACCGCGGATCGGCGTCGATCAGGGCGGAGACGGCCTCGTGGATCATGGGGCTGATCTCGACGAGCAGGTGGCCGCCGCTCCGGAGGCGGGCGGCTGCCTGCGGGAGCAGCTTCTCGATGACCGAGGTGCCCGCGGGGCCGGCCTGGAGGGCCAGCCATGGCTCGTGGTCGCGGACTTCGGAGGGGAGCTGTTCCATCTCCGAGTCGCTGACGTACGGGGGGTTGCTGACGATGAAGTCGAACTGGGGCTCGGCGGGCAGGGCGGCTAGCAGATCGCTTTCCAGAAAGGTAACGCGGTCGGCGACGCTGTGGTCGCGGGCGTTCGTCTCGGCTACCTGGAGTGCGGCGGGACTGACGTCGATGGCGACGACGCGGGCCTGGGGGAGGTGCCTGGCGGCACACACGGCAAGGACACCGCTCCCGGTCCCCACGTCACAGATGTCCAAAGGTCTTTCCTCCCTTCGGGCCAGGTCGAGGAGGTCCACCACGACGAACTCGGTCTCCGGCCGAGGAATGAGCACATCGGGCGTCACGCGGAAGCTGAGCGAATAAAACTCCCGCCCCCCCACCAGGTGGGCCACCGGCATGCCCGCCGCCCGGCGGCGGACCAGTTCGCGGAAGCGTGTGCGGGCTTTTTCGCTGGGGACGCGATCGAATGCAGTATAGAGCTCGATGCGACGGCAGCCCAGCGCCTCGGCTAGAAGGATTTCCGCGTCCAGTCGGGGGCTGTCCGAGCCGTGTCGCCCCAGATACTCGGTCGTCCAGGTGAGCAGACGGCCGATGTCCCAGGCCTCCTCTTGCGTCATGGCTTGACTGCCGCAGGTATTACGGAAAAAGGGGGGGAGGCCGTGTGGGGGCACCTTCATGCCGCGACATGCAGCGCGCAGGCGGCTCAGTCGTCCAAGGGGAGGATTCCGTCGGGTCCGAAGAACTCGTTGTGCTGGGTCTGAACGAGGCGAACGACGAGGACCTTCTGCTCGAGCGCCCCTCCACTGGCGTCGGTGAAGAAGTGGCTGGCCAGGGCGGCCGGCAAATCGGGCTGGCAGGTCAACACGAGCATCTCTCCGGGAGCCAGAGGCAGCGAAATGGTGAGGTCGTCGAACTGGTGGCGCGGGCGGCCGGAATCGAGCCGGAGGGCCCCGTGTTGGCTCGCCCACCGCTGCTGCGCCTGACCATACTCGATCACCGGCAAGAGGTCGAGGCGGACCCTTCCGTCGGGGAGGGGGAGGGGACGGAGCTCCCACATGGCTTGGGCCTGTTCCTCGGTGAAACCGCCGACGTGGTCCGCCTCGCGTAACAGGACCGTCAACTCATCGTAGACCGGTGATGAAATCACGTGTCCGATCCGACCGGCGCGGAGCTGCATGTGCCGCCGGAGGACGGCCGGCTCCTGGTCGATATCCGTCACCTCGACCCGTTCGGTCATGTCCGTGGGAACCGGCTTGTCCTCGATGTCCATCAGCCGCACCAGTTCGTCGGTGATCTGGCTGCCGCAGAAGCCGACGCGGAAACCGTTGCGGGCCAACTTGTGGCGACTCGACGGGTCCAGGCACTGTTCGTCGAGGCCCCCCCAGACTTCCTCATTGGCGAGGGGATCGCCCAGCGGCACATGCACGAAGAAGAGCTCGAGCACGACGCTGTCCGGTGACATCCGCGGGGGTCGGAGCGGGCTCGGCGATGGCGCCGGGGGCGTCAGCCGCGTACAGCCGGCGAGGAGCCCGAAGGCCAGAAGGATCGTCGCGCTGCGGGTGGCATATCCCATCAGGACCGCAATAAATCTGCCGATGAACCCCTTCCGGGAGACGGTACCGGTCCGCGCCGGCGCCACCGGCCTCCCCCTGCTGCCGTGCGGGTGGCAGAGATTATCGGCGACGGACGGGCACGTCAAGGGGAATGGGGGGCTCGGGCCGCTCCGTCAGTCCCAGCGCCAGTAGCGGAGAATGCACCAGAGGGCCTGGAAGGCATCCTTTAGGCCGATTTTTTTGCCCTCCCGGTAGGTCCGCCCGCTGTAGCTGATGCCCGTCTCATAGACGCGGTACTGGCGACGCGCCACCTTGGCAGTCAGTTCGGGCTCGATGCCGAAACGGTCCTGTTTGAGAGTACCGAGGACGTCCTCGATCACATTGCGGCGGAAGACCTTGTAGCAGGTCTCCATGTCGGTGAGGTTCAGGTCGGTAAACATGTTCGAGAGCGTGGTGAGCAGCCGGTTGGCCACATAGTGCCAGAAATAGAGCACCCGGTGTGGCCCCTCGCTCTTGAAACGCGACCCGTAGACCACGTCGGCCAGTCCCTCGACGATGGGTTGGATGAGGTGCGGATACTGGGCGGGGTGGTACTCGAGGTCGGCATCCTGGACGATTACGACCTGGCCGGCTGCGGCGGCGAACCCGGTACGCAGCGCCGCCCCTTTGCCGCGGTTGCGATCGTGGACGAACACCCTCAAGTCGGCCTCGCCGGCCATGGCCTGCAGCAGCTCGCCGGTGCCGTCGCTGCTGCCATCGTCGATGAGAAGGATCTCCTTCGGTAAGGGGACGGCGCGGATGCGGCGGACGATCTCCTCGATGGTGGCGCGCTCGTTGAAGACGGGCACCACCACCGAGAGCAGAAAACCGGGGGGCAGCTCGAAGATCCCCAGCCGCCAAGCCACGGCATCTCCGAGCCAGTGGCGGAGCTGAGCGGCGGTGGGCGGAGTCTCCGCAGCACCGCAAAAGGGGCAACGGTCGGCGGCTGGAGGGTGTTCGTGGGCGGGTGGCGCGGTCATGCGGGTCGGCGGCAATCGACGAGTCGAAGAGGACTGGCCCGGGGGTTGGCCAAGTATAGGTCCTGCCCGAGGGCCCGCGGCGATCAGGGGGAGCCGTTCTTGTCTTCGTGCTCGACGCGGCGGATCGCCAGAAGGAACTGCTCCATGGAGGGGCAGCGGCGGCTGAGGTCGGGCTCGACGCACCAGTGAACGGCCTTGGCGAGCGTGGGATGGATCTGAGGCCGGTACTGGCGGATGTCGGCGGGGGGCTGGTCGTGTGTCATGGCGGCCATCCCCGTAGTCCCCCGGGCCCAGGGAAGCTCGAAGGTGAGGACCTCGTAGGCCGACACGCCGAAGGAGAAGACGTCGAGTCGCTGGTCGGTGGCGCGGCGGCGGACGAGCTCCGGAGCCATGTAGTTGGGCGTGCCTGTGCGGTTCCCCGGCTGCATGAAGGGAGGGGTGGCGGGGACGGCGAGCCCGAAGTCGATGAGCTTCAGGCCCCCACTGGGGCCGACGATCATCATGTTCCGCGGACAGACGTCGCGGTGGATGAAACCCGCCTTGTGAACGGCATCGACGGCCTCCGCCGCCTGGCGGATCAAATTCGCCCGCCGACCCTCGAGCCGCCCGTCGCGCGAGGCGAGCATGGCATTGAGCAACACGCCGTCGAGGTACTCCATCTCCAGGTACTGGGCACCCTCCGTCGTCAGGCCGTGCTCGTAGGTTCTCACGATCCGGGGGTGGTCGAATTGTATCGCGATCGCCCCTTCCGTGGGTTTGTTAAGCCCCTTAAAGCGGGACTCCAGGAAGGCGGTTTTTTGCCGGTCGAGGATTTTCAGGCCCACGATCTGGCCGGTTTTTCGGTCGCGGGCCATATAGAACTTCGACATC
Source organism: Planctomycetales bacterium (assembly GCA_007119795.1). The sequence continues at coordinate 12,730 of SKOZ01000031.1, forward strand.
GTCCCCGAAACGGCGTCGCGCAAGAGTTCAAAGCGGGTGCGGACATCGAGACGCTGGTTGGGGAGAAGCTTCGACAGACGATCGATCCAGGCCATCGTCGCAGGGGCGGGGGACGAGACGCGCGGAGAGGGCAAGGGGATTCGCACCGGCGGCGGGACGGCGAAACCACCCAACGGTCCAGTGTAGGTCCCCCCCAGAATCCACGCAAGTGGCGGGCGGGGAGTGCCTGATGCGAGGCTGGGCGGCGAAGAAACCCGTCCCCCTGGGCTGGGCCACGACCTCCCTTTCGCGGCGGACTACCGCATATTGCGACTGTGGTAGGGGCTGTCCTCTGGGCGGTTGGTCACCCAGGGGCGTTCCTCGGGGCGCTGAGCGGAGGGGCTGTCGGCGTCCCGCGGCTCGGGAAGACGATCGCCGTTCTGGTTGTTGTTGTTGAGCGCGGGTGGCTCGTCGGCCGGATCGGCGTCGGAAGGCGGTGGAGCTGCGGGGGGCGGGTCGGCAAACGTGGCGGGCGGGGCGGGCGTCGGCGAGACGCTCGGCGCGGGCATGCCGCAGGGATCCAGCGGTACGCGGTAGGTCTCCACCCGCGGCACGAGCCGTTTGGTGGTGTGGGCGACCTGCCGCGCCACGGTTCGCGGCACCTGAACCTCCTCAACCACTTCCTCCATGCGGAAGACGCGCACCGGAATCTGCTCCACTTCTTCTTCATATACCGTGCGATGCGTGGTCACCGGCACCCGTCGCACCTGTTCCTCCTCGACCCACCGCTGCACCTGCACAGGGACCTGCCGCTCGACGCGTTCGACAACGGGTCGGCGAACGGTTACCGGAACCCGCTGGACTTCCTCCTCCGCGACCCACCGCTGCACCTGAACCGGGACCTGCTCGACGACCTGCTCGGCCTGGTACCGCGTTACCTGCACCGGCACCTGGCGCGCCACCGTCTGGGGAAGGTAGCTCACCTGGGGCACTTGCTGGGCAACGACGTTGGGGACCCAGACGCTGTGTACATCGACCCGCGGCGCCCGCGGAACCCAGTAGAGGCCGGCGCGCTGGTGAACGACCAACCCGGTGGCCGGGTCGATGACCGTGGCAGCCGGCTCCCAGCTCAAGCGATTGCGGATCAGCGGCTGGCGGACGGTATAGGCCTGTGCTACCCCCCCCTGGTCCACGTACTGCGTGCGGAACGTGGTCACCGGCTGGTACTGGATACTGGATTCCGTGCGAAAGACGGTCTCGGTCACCGGCCGGTGGACGGTGTAGGTGCGCTCCCGCTGTTGTGTCTCCCAGACGGGGCGATGCACCGTGCGGCGCTGCTCGCGCTCCTGGGTCTCTTCGACGTAGCGGACGCGATCGTAACTCTCATCGCGGTACTGAGTCTCCCAGACGGGCCGCCGCACCGTGTAGCGCTCTTCGCGTTCGGTGGTCTCCTGGACGGGGCGGGCCACCACACGCCGCTGCTCGCGATACTGCGTTTCCCAGACGGGGCGGCGGCGGACCACGCGCTGCGTCTCGTAGACCGTCTCGTACTCGGTCCGGTAGGTGGTCACCTCGCGCTCGTCGTAGACCGTGCGATGCTCGATGCGGTAGGTGGTGGTGGCGATGGGAACCGCGGGTGGGGCATTGTAGGAGACGCCCGGCGACGTGGTCGCCGGGAGATACGTCTGGCCGCCGGCCCAGCCCGCCGTCAACAGCACCACCCCCACAGCCAACAGGACGTAAAGCGGAGATCTCATTGCCGATGCACCTCGCCGGCACCCAAGGGCCGGTCCTGCCTTGCCATGAACCTGCTCACTCGTGCGAGCATCCTCCGTCGCCAAGGGGACGCTGCGCTCGCAAACCGCTGCACTGCGGCAGCCTGCTGCAAACCCAATACGCAACATCCCTCCAAATGAGTTTGGCGAACAATTGGCGTTTCGGCAAACGGTTTATTTTCACATGGCCGGGGCGGATCGCCGTTAGTGCAATGGCCACAGGCACTTAGGAACCAGAAAAAAGTCTACAGTCGCCGGGGCTTCCATCCGAGGCGAGTTTCCATCCTCAGGCGCAACTTCTTGCCCTCCAGTGCATTGCATCGCCGGCTCCTCTCGCCGCTAAAGTCTGCCGAGCTTCACAATAGGAAGGACATTCCGCGCCGGCTCGTGGGAGAACGTCCGTGGAGTACGACACCCCTCCGGGCGCATCCTCCGTTGGAGATACGAATCTGCCTCTCGGCTGCGGGACGGTTGTCGCCGCCATAGTGTTACGGTAGACTAATTTGTATTACCAAGAGCGACGTCAGCGCCGGGCGGCGGCACGCGCCCGGTTGCGGAAATCCCAGCCCGATCGGCCGAGCGAATCGGAAACGGTTGCCATGCACATCCCGGACGGCACCCTCTCACAGACTCAGGAAGGACTCGCCGTTCTCGCCGCGGGCGCCGTCGTGGCGGCGGCGGGGACGGGACTCGCCTTGCGGCGGCTCGAGTATGAGGAAATCCCCCGCACGGCCCTTCTGAGTGCGGCCTTCTTCGTCGCCTCGCTGATCCACGTTCCGCTCGGGCCCACGAGTACCCACCTCGTCCTCAACGGGTTGGTCGGCCTGGTGCTCGGGCTGTTGGCCTTTCCGGCGGTTTTCGTCGGGCTGCTCTTGCAGGCGGTATTCTTCGGATTCGGCGGCCTGACGACGCTGGGACTGAACACCGCAACCATGGCTTTGCCGGCCGTGGCCTGCTTCTATCTCTTCCGCCGCGCGGTGCAATCGGAACGGGAGTGGATGGTCTTCGCCGGCGGCTACGCGGCGGGCGCCCTGGCCATCGTCGTTTCGGCGGTGCTCACGGCGGGAGCCTGGCAACTGACCGGAAGGCAGTTCCTCATTGTGGCCCAGGTTACGCTGGCGGCGAATCTCCCGGTGGTGCTCATCGAGGGACTGGTCGTCGGCAGTGCCGCGGTGTTCCTCCGTCGTGTGCGCCCCGAAGTCTTCGCCGCCGAGCCCCTGCCCGCAGTGGAGGTGGCCCATGGTTGAGCAGGCAACGAGGGCAACCCGGAGGTTGCGGCTGGCCGCGGCCGCAGTCCTCATTGCGGGGGGGTCGTCATTGTCCTGCCCGACGGTTGCCCATGCCCATGCCCTGTACCTCTTCGCCGCCGTGGAGGAGGGCTATCTCGTCGGCGAGGCCTATTACCATGGGCAGATCCCTGCGCAGCACGCGGCGGTCATCATTTCCGCACCCGATGGTCGGCAATTCGGCAAGACGACCACGGACGAGGAAGGCCGATTCCGCTTTGCGCCTACCGTCCACACTGATCACCACATCCGCGTGGAGACTGACGACTCGCACTTTGCGACCTTCACAGTCACGGCCGCAGAACTCGGCACGGATCTGGACGCCGAAGCGCCGCGAAGCGTGCGTCCAGCGAACATCGACAACGAGTTGGCCCGCCTTCGCGAGCAGGTGGTCCGCCTCCGACAGGACCTGATGGCCTACGAGCAGACCACGCGGCTTCGCGACATATTCGGCGGCATCGGCTACATCCTCGGCTTGGGTGGACTGGCCGCATGGCTGCTCAGTCGGCAGCGGGGGCGATCGCCTGCCGGGCGCGCTTCGGGGAGCGAGTAACCGCGCCATGTTCGAACCTGCGCCTTGCGGCAAGTCGGCACGGCACCTGGGGCGTCCCCCAGAGCAATTCTCCCCTTGCTGGCTCGACCGTCTCGATCCCCGCGCGCGGATCGTCGCCGCCGTACCCTTTCTCGTGGTAGTCGCCGTGGCCGGTCGCCCTCTCGTGCTCGTCCTCGGACTGGCGTTGGCCATTCTGGCGGCCCTCGCGGGGGGGTGGACGATGCGGCAGCTCTTCGTGCGGCTGTTGCCGGTGAACCTGTTTGTCCTCGTGCTGGTGATTGTGCTGCCCTGGACCACCGGGGGGACCCCATTGGGTTCATGGGGCGGATGGGAATTCACCCGCGAGGGGATGCAGACGGCTCTGGCCATCGGTCTGCGGGCCAATGCCCTCGTGCTCGGTCTGGCGGCCCTCGTCGGCGGGCTTCCTGTTCCCGTGCTCGGTCACGCCCTGGCGCACCTTCGCCTCCCGCGCAAGTTGATCCACTTACTTCTCTTCGCGGTCCGCTACGTCGACGTCCTCCGTGGCCAGCAACGGCAACTGGTGCGGGCTATGAAGGTCCGGGGCTTTCGGCCGCGGATGGATCGCCATACGTACCGCAGCTACGGCTACCTGGTGGGAATGCTCCTCGTGCGAAGCCTGGACCGCTCCGAGCGGATCGTGGCGGCCATGAAGTGCCGCGGCTTCCGCGGCGAGTTCCACATCCTGGACCATTTTGCAGCCGGGCGGCTGGATGGGCTCTTCGGCCTCCTCGCCACCGCAATCCTCGTGCTGCTGGCCTGGCTCGAATGGGGCGCCGTCCTCGGGCTGGATACGTGGTGACGGCAGGGAGGAAGGGGATGTGAAGGCCTGCTCGGCCTGCGGTATCGCAGTCGCTTGCCGATTCCCGCAACAGGCCTATCGGCCGCCAAGGCTTGACCCTTCTGGTGGGCGGGGAGAAGATGGGATCAATGGTTTTCGACTATCCCCAGGAGAACCTGATCATGAAGCGACGGGAACTACTCACTGCGGCCGGCGGCGTCGCCGGTGTGGGCGCCTTGGGCATCCATCGCCTACAGGCCGAGGAACCGACTGCGGCAGAGGCCGTGGAGGTAGTCGCGGGTATGCCGCGACGCGTGCTGGGGCGTACGGGAGAGAAGGTGTCCATCGTCGGCTTTCCCGGGCTGGCCTTGATCCACCAGGGCCAAGAGGAATGCACCGCGGCCATCCACCAGGCCTTCGAGCAGGGGGTGAATTTCTTCGACGTCGCTCCCGCGTACGGCCGGGGGGATTGCGAGACGAAGATGGGCGAAGGGCTGCAGGGGATCGACCGCGACCAGTACTTCCTGGCCTGCAAGACACAGGCCCGCGATGGCGACGAGGCCCAGCGGGAGCTCGACCTCTCGCTCGAGCGGCTCCAGACCGATTATTTTGATCTCTACCAGATGCACGTCCTCCGCCAGCCCGACGAGGTCCGCCAGGCACTCGGTCCGGGCGGCGCCCTCGAAACCATGGTGAGGGCCCGGGAGGAGGGGAAGGTCCGCTTCCTGGGCTTTTCCGCCCACACCACCCGCAGCGCCCTCGATGCCATGGAGGGCTTCCGCTTCGACACCGTGATGTTTCCGCTGAATTTCATCGAGTACTTCACGCTCGGCTTCGGTAAGCCGGTGCTTGATCTGGCTGTGGAGCAGGGGGCCGCCGTGCTGGCGATCAAGCCCATGTGCGGCGGCACCTGGCCGGAGGGGGCCGAGCGGACGCGGCAGTGGTGGTATCGCCCCTTGGAGGATCAGGGAGAGATCGACATGGCGATGCGATTTACCCTCTCGCTTCCCGGCGTGGTGGCCGGCTTTCCGCCCGCTTTCCTCGATCTGACCGAGAAGGCCGTCGCCGCCGGCAAGGGTTACCGCCCGATCACCGCCGAAGAGAACGACGAGCTGCGGCGGATGGCCGAGTCGCTGGGATCGGTTTTCCGCGCCGAGGAGCAAAAGGTCAGCGGCCGCATCCCCCGCGAGGCCGTCCTCTACGCCGACAGCCCCTACGAAGGCTGCCCCGGACGCCACGCCTGAGCAGGCGAGCGGTCCGAAAAACGAGCCTCGAAGATCGACCCGTTCGAACTTTTCGGGGAAAGGAAGTGGAATCACTGCGCAACGGTCCCTTTGAACAGCACGGACAGCTCGGCGGCGAGCGGTTCATTCGTGGGGGGGGCCAGAACTTGCCAATATCTGCGACGGAGCGTCGAATACGCTGAAAGGGGCGGCGGGGCAGTTCGGCCTCTACGTGCCGGAGCTCTGGCTTCCCCCCCGCGAAGGTGCCCTACTCGTTCCGGGAGCACGAACGATGCCGATCCCCTTTACCTGCCCCCACTGCGGCACCTCCAGCAGTGTGCCCGAGCAGTACGCCGGTCAGTCGGGACCCTGCCGCCAGTGCGGCAAGTCCATTACCGTCCCCATGTCAGCCGGTCCCACGGTCACGCCGGTGCAGTCCTCCTCCGGACCGGCGATCGTCGTGATCGTCATTGCCGTTGCCATCGTGGTGCTGCTCGTCTGTGGCGGCATTCTCGCCGCTCTGCTCCTGCCGGCCGTGTCGTCGGCCCGCGAGGCGGCGCGCCGCGCCCAGTGTTCCAATAACCTCCGCCAGATCGGCCTCGCGCTGCACAACTACCATGACGTCTACGGGACCCTCCCACCGGCTTACATTCCGGACGAGGAGGGCCGTCCCATGCACTCCTGGCGGGTGCTGATCCTGCCGTTCCTCGGGGAGGGACCGCTCTACGACCGGTACGATTTCGACGAGCCCTGGGACGGGCCGAACAACCGCTTCCTGGCCGACTTGATGCCCCAGGTCTACTACTGTCCCAGCGATCCCCACGAGCTGACGGAGAACACGAACTACGTAATGATCGTCGGCGAGCGGACGATATCCGACGGACCGACGGCGCGTCGGTTCGGCGAAGTGACCGACGGCACGTCGAACACGCTGGGGGTCGTGGAATCGATCGACGAAGGCATTCATTGGATGGAACCTCGCGACCTGCCCTTCGAGGAGCTGGAATTCGGCCTGATGAGCCGCCATCCGGGGGGCGGGAATGCCCTCCTGCTCGACGGCTCGGTCCGCTTCATCAGCGCGACGATCGATCGTGAGGTCCTCCGCGCCATGGCCACCATCGACGGGGGCGAGCGGGTGGGCCTGCCGTAGGCAGAGCGGTCTGTTATGATGGAACCGCTGAGAGACGGTCCAGTTCCGCCGCGCCGGCACGCGGAAAGCCTTCGTCGTCAGACGACGGAGGCATTCGGCAGACGAACGCCTGCGTGACGCGCGGCACCCTCTCGGATTCCCCGGAGCCCGCCATGCGATCGTGTGCCCTCCTTTTCGGGTTGGTCCTGTTGCTTTGCGGTGTGGGCGCGGCGGCCAGCCCCGCAGGCGAGCCGTGCCCGATCGAGGCCGACTGGCTCCTCCAGCTCGATCGGGGGATTCCGGGAGACGCCGAACCCCTCGAGGTGACCCTGGAGAGCGATGCCGCCGGTGCCGTGGACGGCGTCATCGACGGCACCTGGGGGTTCCACACCAAGATCGAGGCCGATCCCTGGTGGCAGGTCGACCTGGGAGAGGTGGTCGAACTGGGACGGCTGGTCCTCTACAACCGCTGCGATGCCACCGGCGAGCGGAACCGGCGGATCCTCGTCCTCCTCAGCGACGACGGTGAGGACTTCCGACAGGTCTACCAGCACGATGGCAGCGATTTCTGGGGCCACTCCGATGGCAAACCCCTGGAAGTCCAGCTTACCGGCAACCAGGCCCGCTTCGTTCGCCTGCAGCTCCCCGGCGTGAGCTACTTCCACCTCGACGAGGTCCAGGTCTTCCCGGCGGGGGGAGAACAGAACGTTGCCCTGGGCAAGCCGGCTACGCAGAGCAGCCTCAGCCAGTGGTCGACGGCCCGCCGACCCGGAGCCGCCCAGGATCGGACGTATCCGACCGAAGGGGTGATCGCCCGCGGTCGAGAGCTGGCGGACAAGCTCCGTTCGCTGGGTGCCGAGGTGGACGATCAGGTCCGCGAACTCGCCCGCGTGGGCGAGCGCCTGGCGGAGCTTCCGCAGGCTGCTCCGGCCGAGGAGCACCAGGCCTTGTACTTCGCGGCCCGCTGGGCCGTGCGGCGGATGGCCCTGCGGAACCCGCTGTTGGACTTCGACACGATCCTGTTCACGAAGCGGATTCCTCCCGGGTTCCCCCACATGTCGGACGAATACTACGGCTGGTGGTCGCGGGGGGGCGGCGGCATCTATCTCTTGGAAGGGTTCACCACCGACCAGCCCCGCATCCGCTCGCTCACGGAAGGTTGGGAAGTGGGCAGCTTCATCCGCCCCGACATCTCCTCCGACGGCGAGCGGGTCCTTTTCGCCTATGCCCGCTTTTACCCGGAAGTGAATGAGATTGCCGACAAGGTCAACAAGGACAACCTCCCTGAGGACGCCTTCTACCAGGTCTACGAGATGGCCATCGATGGTTCCTGGGTGAGGCGGCTCACACACGGCAAGTACGACAGCTTCGACGCCCGCTACCTCCCCAACGGCGACATCGTCTTCCTCTCCACGCGGAAGGGGCAATCCGTACAAGTGAGCCCCTGCACGGCCGGGGCAACTCTCGAAGTGCCCGATCTGCCCGACAGCTACGTCCGCTGCGGGGGCGACAACAGCCGGCCGGTGCCGGTGTTCACGCTGCACCGCATGACCCCCGACGGCCGGAACCTGCTGCCCATCTCAGCCTTCGAGAACTTCGAGTGGACGCCCTACGTTGCCGGCGACGGCCGCATCCTCTACGCCCGCTGGGACTACATCGACCGCCACAACGACCCCTTCATGAGCCTCTGGTCGAAGAACCCGGACGGCACCAACCCGCAGCTCGTTTACGGCAACTACACGGTCAGGCCGCAGTGCGTCTTCGAGGCCCAGCCGGTCCCCGGTTCCCACCAGCTCATGTTCACGGCCTCGGCGCACCACTCCAACCTGGGCGGCTCCATCGTGCTCTTCGACCGCAACCGCGGCACCGAGGGGGAATCGCCCCTGACGCGTCTGACCCCGGAAGTCCCCTTCCCGGAGACCGAGGGTTGGCCGGGCCACTACTACCTGAACCCCCACCCGCTCTCGGAGGACTTCTTCCTGGTCGCCTGGAGCGATGCCCCCCTGCCGGCGCACACGCGCCTCATGGACCCGGAGAACAACCCCATCGCCTCCATGGGCGTCTACCTCCGCGACGCGCTGGGGAACATGGAACTGCTCTACCGGGACGCGGAGATTTCCAGCCTCACGCCGCTCCCCGTCCGGCCCCGCCAGCAGCCGCCCATCGTTGCCGAGCTTGCCGCGTGGGACGGTCCGCGGGAGGGACGCTTCCTGCTGCAGGACGTCTACCAGGGCCTGGGCATGGAGGCACTCTCTCGCGGTACGATCCACAGCCTCCGCGTGGTGGCCGTGCCGCCGAAGGTCCAGCCGCACATGAACCAGCCGGTGCTGGGCGTCTCGGCCGAAGATCCGGGCAAGTATGTGCTGGGGACCGTCCCCGTTGCCGAGGACGGCTCGGCCTACTTCCGCGTTCCGAGCGGGGTGCCGGTTCTCTTTCAGGCTCTGGACGCCGAGGGATACGCCGTGCAGACGATGCGCTCGCTGACCTACCTGCAGCCGGGCCAGACGCTCTCGTGCATCGGCTGCCACGAGCACCGCGACCAGTCGCCCTCGGTGGGGAGCTTTCCGCTGGCGGCCCGCACCGCGCCCGCGCGGCTGCGCCCCGGCCCGGAGGGCTCCTGGCCGCTCCGCTACGACCGGCTCGTCCAGCCGGTGCTCGATAACCACTGCGTCTCGTGCCACCATCCGGGGGCGGAAGATCCCCAGGCCGCGGCTTTCGACCTCACACCCAGCCGGTCGTACGAGAGCCTGGTCCACTATGCGGACGGGGACCTCTTCGACCTGGCATTCGAGAAGGACCAGTCCTTCGTGGGCGAATGCCCCGCGCAGAACAGCAAGATCATGGCCCTCCTAAGGGAGGGGCATCACGATGTGCGGCTCGATTCGGAAAGCCTGGAGCGCCTGACCACCTGGATGGACACCTACGCGCACCGCCAGGGCCACTTCAGTCCGGAGCAGGAGGAAGCGCTCCACCGGCTCAGAGAGCAGTGGTCCGAGATGCTCGAACCGCGCTAGTTGCCGCGCGGCTTCCGGAATGCGGTTTCCGGGGCCATGGCTGGAGCTTGCGGGCAGGCGACGCCCTCACGTCGGGCAGGACTTGTCTTGCCCTCCCTCGGCACGGCCCCAGCTAGCGGCCGTCCCATCGGCCCGAGGCGGCCCAGTGCTGGTGGACCATGACATCGCCGACGATCAGGCACACGAGGAGGAACGCCAGAATGAGGGTGGCCTGGATGGCGGCGAGTGACATGGGAACACCTCAAAGGGAGGGAGGATCACGGGGTCCGCCGGCGCAGGGTTACGGCGGCCTACCGAGACCATCATCGAAACGGAAGCGGAGGCGGCTGCAACTCCCTCTGCGCCCACGGCAACGGTCACGGAATCGGATGCGTCCCGCCAACCCGGCCAGTTTGCCTGAATCGCCTGGTCCGCGGCGCAAGTCCCGGCGCAGCAAGGCCCGGCAGGAGTCCGGTTGCCCGGCGGCCCGAGCTGAAGGGTAAGAAGGCGCTCTACCGGCCACAAATCCTCGCCCCGTGCGATGCGCTCGTATCGGGACGCCGCGAAGAGGCGGCCAGGCGCCCGCCCCCTTGTGGGGAGGCGGCGGCGTGGACTATTCTACAGAAGCTTTTCGGCCGTACGGCCAGACTCTGCGCTTGCGTGCGCCCCCGCACTCATTCGTGGGGCAAGGAGTCCCACGTCTTCGTTCCAGGCCCGCTTGGCTCCTACGGTCCCTGGGGCGAAAGAACGGGACTGGTCCCCGCGGGGTCATGTGCAAGAATACGCGAAATCCTCCTCCCGATGGCATCATGAATTATGGGCTCACCTATCGATCCGCTTCGCTATGATTACTCTCCCCTGGTCGCTTCGCCGGACGCCCCTTGCGTCGTCCGCGAGACAAGGCTCGCCGAGCCAGACCTGAGTTGGCTGGTCCCGCGACTCGATTCGGCGCGGCGGGAGGTCCTCGAAGACGTGGCGCTCTTCCACAGCGGGAGACCGATCCCCGCCGAAAAGCAGCCCCTGGATGCCGCCTTCTTCGATCTTCCGGAACGCCTCTTGGATCGGGACCGGGCAGCGCTCGAGGCCATGAAGGCGACGGCCGACCGGCTCGCCGGCGAGGTGGACCGCGTGGTGGTTCTGGGCATCGGCGGGTCGTACATGGGTGCCCGGGCACTGTTCGAAGGCTGCTGCCACCCCTACCACAATGAATTGCGTCGGGAAGCCCGGCGCGACCGCCCACGGCTCTATTTCGAAGGGAACAACGTCGATAACGACGCCGCCCGCGGACTCCTCGATCTGCTCGCCGAGGAGAAGGACTGGGCGATCGTGGTCATCAGTAAGAGCGGTGCCACGCTGGAGACGGCCGTGGCTTTGCGGCTCTTCCTCGAAGCACTCCGCCGTTCGTGCGGAGGCGACGTGTCCCTGATCCGCCGCCGCCTGGTGCCCATCACGGGGGAGCAGGGACGCCTGCGGGAGCTGGCGGAGCGGATCGGCTGTGAAGCAACGTTCCCCGTGCTCGATGGGGTGGGCGGGCGGTTCTCGGTGCTCAGCGCGGTGGGGCTGGTGCCGGCGGCGTTGCTGGGGCTCGACGTCGAGCGGCTCCTCGAAGGGGCAGCGGCCATGAACGCCTGTTTCCGCACCGCCGCCCCACTCGAATGCCCACCGCTGGCCTTCGCGGGCGTCGGCCACTGGATGGAGGCCCGCCGCGGGGCGGCCATCCGCGTTCTATCCACGTGGGGGAAGCGGCTCGAAGCCCTCGGGCTCTGGTACGACCAGTTGCTCGCCGAGAGCCTCGGCAAGCATGGCCAGGGGGCCACGCCCTTGACCGTGGTGAACACCCGCGACCTGCACTCGCGGGGCCAGCAGCACCAGGAGGGCCGCCGCGACAAGCTGATCACGAACCTTTCCGTGGAGACGCCGCAGAGTTCGCCGCTGGCCGTGCCGCGGTCCGAATGGGACGAGGACCGGCTCAACGAGCTTGCGGGCAAGACGCTCCCGGAGGTCCTCGAGGCAGCCTTCGCGGGAACGAACCAGGCGTATCACGAGGACCGCCGGCCGACGGCCACGATCCACCTGCCCAAGCTGGACGAGGCCACCCTCGGACAGCTCTTTCAGATGCTCATGCTCTCCACGGTGGTCGAGGGGCGGTTGGTGGGGATCAACCCCTACGGCCAACCGGGCGTGGAGGCCTACAAACGCCACATGAACGAGTTTTTACGGAGGTGACGACGGATGGCTACCGAATTGACCTGGCTGGGACACGGCACCTGGCTCATCGTCGCGGGCGAACACCGCATCCTGCTCGACCCCTTCCTGGACGACAACCCGCTGGCCCCGGCCCGCTCCGACGAGGTGGATGCCGACTTCCTGCTCATCTCGCACGGGCACTTCGACCACGTGAGCGATGCGGCGAAGATTGCCGAGCGGTGCGGCAGCACGGTCATCGCCAACTTCGAAATCTGCCAATGGCTCGAGCAGCAGGGGGTGGCGAAGTACCACCCGATGAACGTCGGCGGCGCCTGCCGGCAGCCGTTCGGGGTGGTGAAGATGACCATCGCCCACCACACCTCGATGCTCCCCGACGGGGCCAACGGCGGCGTCGCCGGCGGCTTTCTGATCACGTTCCCCGAGGGGAAGGTCTATTTCGCCTGCGACACCGCGCTCTTCCTGGACATGCAGTTGATCGGCGCCGCCGGCCTGGACCTGGCGGTGCTGCCCATCGGCGACAATTTCACCATGGGTCCCGACGACGCCCTGGAGGCCGTCAAGCTGTTGCGCCCCAAGCGGGTCGTCCCCGTCCACAGCAACACCTGGCCGCTGATCGCCCAGGACGCCCCGGCCTGGGCCGAACGGGTGCGGACCCATTCCGACGCCGAGCCGATCGTCCTCGAGCCCGGCGGCAAGATCGCCCTGACCGGCTGAGGTTCAGCTTTCGAAGGCGGCGCGAACGGCGGGGTCGAAGAGCACCACCAGGGCCCAGATGCCGAAGGGGATGCTCAAGACGAAGCAGGGACCAATACAGGGGATGCAGGCGATGATCGCCGCAGCCACGGCAAAGCCGTAGTTGCGGAGTTGCCGCATGTGTCCGGTGCCGACGAAGACAATCGCCGCCATCGCCAATTGGAAGGTGTTTCCCGTGAACCTGGCGATCCCCGGGCCGAAGCCGGCGGGCCCGAACGGTCCCATGCCGACAAAAGGCCGTCCGCCTGCGACGATCCCCAAGAGTTGGACCAAGAGGAAGACGGCCAACAGGACGAACCAGGCTCCGGCGAGCAATCGCAGGATCGTGGCCGGGGTGACCAACTGCTCGCGGATCTGTTCGCGAGTCAGAGAGGCGGCGGCGGTCAGGGGTGGCCGTTCGGCGGAGGTGCCGAAGGGCGTTCCGCCGGGACTTGCTTCCTGCCCGGGGGGTGGCGGGGCGGGGATGGTGAGCGTCGCTCCGCAGTGGCCGCAGCGGCTGGCCTGCCCGGCGGTACCGTCGGGCACGCGGAGCAGGGCGCCGCAGTGAGTGCAGGTGAATTCGATCGGCATGGCATGGGTTCCCGTTCGAGCGCGGCCTCAGCGCAGTTCGGCATTGTGGGCCTGGCGGCAGGCGGCGACGATGCGGTCGCGAATCGCGTCGGCCTGTTGGTTGGTCATCGTGCCTTCCCGCGAACGGAGCGTCAAGCTCATCAGCAGGCTCTTCCTACCCGCGCCGATCCGTTGCAGATCGCGGTACGTGTCGAGGTAATCAAGCCCTTCGAACGGCTCGCCGCTGGCTGCGCGGACCGTAGCGGCCACGTCGGCCCAGCGGACCGCCTCGTCGACCACGAGGTTCAGATCGCGCGATACCGCCGGATAGGCTGTCAGGGGAGTGTAGCGGGGGACCAGGCAGGCCGCCTCGATGAGCGGCTCGATTTTCAGTTCGGCGACGCAGGTGCGGCTGCGGAGATCGAACTGCTTGAGTCCCTCGGCCTGTATTTCGCCGAGGTATCCCAGAGTCTCGCCGTGGAGTGCAAGGTGGCAGGAGGCCGCCGGGTCGAGCGGCGGCTGGCCGCAGGGGGCGGCTTGAAGCTCGGCCGTGATCCCCAGTGCATCGAGCAGGGCTTCCACGGCGCCTTTGACCTCGCGGAAACCTCGCCCGCTGGTGACGGCGAGCATCACCGGTTCGCGGGGGAGCGGCCCTTCGTGAGGAAGGTAGACGCGGGCGATCTCGAAGAGCTCGATGTCGGGATTCGAGAGGGCCTCGTTGATCTTGCGGGCGGCAAGCAGGCTGGGGACCAGGCTGCGCCGGAGGCGATCGGCACCACGGAGGATGGTGATGCGTGTCGCCAGCGGAGCGACGTCGGTCCAAGGGCTGAAGGCCTCCGAGGCGGCCGCGTCGACGACGCTGGGGGTCACCGCTTCGTCGAATCCCAGGGCGCAGAGCGTCTGCCGGACCTTGGCGAGGACCCGATCCTCGAGCCGCCGCGACGAAGGCGCCATGGGAACGCTGACGTCTTCGGGGATCTCCTCGTAGCCGTGGATGCGGGCTACCTCTTCGATGAGATCGGCCTCGCGCGTCAGATCGCGCCGCCAGGTGGGGGAGATTACCTCGATGCGGCGGGCTTCCTGCCGCTGCACGGCGTTACCCAGGGAGGAAAGGATGTCGCGGACCCGTTCGGGTGGCACCTCGATGCCCAGGATGCGCTTCAGTTGGGCGAAGCGGAGGACCACCGCTTCACGGGGCTTGGGCCGGGGGCCCACATCGACCACACCCTGGCAGAGGACGCCGCCGGCGGCCTCGAGGATCAGTTCGCAACAGCGGCGGCTGGCCCAGTCGATGCCGTGAGAATCGACGCCGCGCTCGAAGCGATACGAGGAGTCGCTGGCAAGGCCCAGCGTCCGCGAGGTGCTGCGGATGGAGACCGGATCGAACTCGGCGGCCTCGACCAGCACGTCCGTCGTCTCCGGACCGATCTCCGTGGCCGCTCCTCCCATGACCCCGCCGATGGCCACCGTCCGCTCGCCGTCGGCAATCACGCACATGCCCGCCGAAAGGGCGTACTCCTTGTGATCGATGGCCTCAATGGTTTCACCGGGGCGGGGCTCGCGGACCACGATCCGCCGGCCGCGCAGACCGGCGAAGTCGAAGGCGTGCAGCGGCTGCCCGCATTCGAAGAGGACGTAGTTCGTCACGTCGACCACGTTGTTGATCGCCGTCACGCCGATCGCGGCCAGCCGCTGCCGCATCCACTCCGGGCTGGGGCCGATCTTCACGCCCTGGACGAGGCGGGCCGTATAACGGGTGCAGAGCCGGGGGCACTCAATGGCTACGTCGAGGAGGCTCTCGACCGCGGGGCCCGTCTCGTCGGGCAGGGCCTTGGGGATCGAGAGCGGCCGGCCGAAGAGAACGGCAATCTCGCGGGCCACGCCGATGTGCCCCAGGCAGTCGGGACGGTTGCTGGTGACCTCCAGGTCGATGGCCAGATCGCCGCCGACCTCGGCGGTCGATTCGTGGTTCAGCCCCGCCATCATCAGCCGCCGTTCGGCTTCCTCGATAGGCATATCGAGGGGGACGTACTGCTTGAGCCAGTTCCAGGAGACGATCATGAACGATCCGTTGTCCGTTGTCCGTTGTCAGTGGGACGCGCCGGGGGCGCGAGGAAATTGCAAACAGTGGTGACGGACTATTTGTCGACGCCGTCATCACCACGTCGGGACGGATCGGCGATCCGTCCTACAGGCCGCGCCCGAGGCGGATGGAGCGGTTGGTCAGTTATCCGTTGTCCGTTGTCAGGGGGATGCGCCGGGGGCGCCAGGAAATAGCTAGAACTGGCGGAGGAAACGCACGTCGTTGCGGTAAAGCTCGCGGATGTCGTTCAGGCCGTGGCGGCGGGCGCAGATTCGCTCGATGCCCAGTCCGAAGGCGAAACCGCTGAACTCCTCCGGGTCGTAGCCCACGGCCGCCAGTACATTGGGATCGACCATTCCTGCCCCGCCCATTTCGATCCAGCCTCCCTGCCAGCTCATGTCCACCTCCACGCTCGGCTCGGTGAACGGGAAAAAGGAGGGGCGGAAGCGGATGTGGACGTCGTCGGCAAAGAGACTCTGGGCGAAGAGCCTCAGCATGCTCTTCAGGTCCGCCATGGTAACGTGAGTGTCAACCAGCAATCCCTCGATCTGGTGGAACATCGGGTAATGGGTGGCATCGGCCGTGTCGGGCCGGTACACGCGCCCGCAGGAGATGATGCGGACCGGGGGGCGAGTCTGCTCCATGACGCGAATCTGCACGGTGCTCGTCTGACTGCGGAGCAGGCAGGCGCCGGCATCTTGGCCCCCGGCCGCGGCTGCTGTGGCGAGGTAGAAGTTCTCCAAGGGATCGCGTGCGGGGTGCTCGGGTGGAATGTTCAGGGCGTCGAAGTTGTGCCAGGGGTCCTCGACCTCGGGGCCGTCGGCGACGGAAAAGCCGAGCCGGCCCATGGTGTCGATGAGCTCATCGATGGTCTGGGTGATGGGATGGAGCCGCCCCAGGCGGGGGCGGATGCCGGGGACCGTGGGATCGAAGGGAGCCGCAGCCGCCGCTTGGGGGGCAGCTTTGAGACGCTCGCTGGCGGCGGTCAGGGCCGCCTCGAGGGCCTGCTTGACTTCGTTGAAGCGCTTCCCCGCGGTGGGCTTGTCGGTTCGATCGACGCGGCCGAGTTTCTTCTGCACTTCCTTGATCCGCCCACTCTTGGCGCCGAGGAACTTGACGCGGGCGGCCTCGAGCGATTCCGCACTCCCCTCGCGAACGGCGGTTTCGAAGGCCTCAAGGGCTTCCTGAGAAAGATGTTCCAGCTCGTCCAGGTATTCGCGTAAAGCCATGGTGATCCTCAAGGGGGTCCACCCCGTGCATGACGGCGCCGAATCCAGCCTGCAGAAGGGGCGTCGCGGTCCGCTTGCCGCAGGCCGTAAGCCCCCCATTATCGGAGGCGACTCGCCGGTGGCAAGGGCGCCCGCCGGGACCGATCAGCCGACCTCGGCGGGCTCGGCCAGTTCCTCGACGGCAGCAGGCAAGGCGTCGTCGGCGAGGTCCAGGCCGCCGCGGCCGCGGGCGAAGGCCACGAGCCCCTCAGCGATCAGCCAGAAGGCCATCGCCATCACCGCCAGGCAGACGCCGATCAGCGAGAGCCGCACGGCCGGTTCGAGCGTTTCGCTGGCGACGAAGCCGCGGAGGTTGATCGCCATCGCCCAGATGGAGACCGCGAGCATGAGCACCATCGGCACCAGGGTGTATACGACCGGGCGGCTGAGCCTGTAGAGAAAGAGGCTCACGGCCAACAGCGCCAGGCCGGCGAGGAGCTGGTTGGTGGCGCCGAAGAGGGTCCACACCGCCGGGCTGGCCACGAGGCCGAAGAAGGCCACCCCCGCCACCGCCACGATCGAGCCGAAATAGCGGTTGGCCAGCAGCGTCAGGTTCAGCGAACGGCAGATCTCCTCGACGTTGAACCGCAAGAGCCGCGTGCCCGAGTCGAGCGTCGTCAGGGCGAAGGCGACGATGGTTACCGCCAAGAGCGTCTGGCCGATGCGCGGCGGGATGCCGAGCTGGGCGAGGAAGGCGGCCCCGCCGCGGACCACCGCGCTGAGCTGGGCCGCGAGGCTGCCGGCGGTCTGCCACTGGGCGTAGACGCCGTCCGCGGTCCAGGCCGCCGCGCCCAGGCCCGCCGTGCAGGCGAGGATGACCAGCACCGCGAGGGCCCCCTCGGTGAGCATCGCCCCGTAACCGATCGGCAGCGCGTCCCTCTCGCGGTTGAGCTGGCGGACGGTGGTGCCGCTGGAGACCAGGGAGTGGAAGCCGCTGATCGCCCCGCAGGCGACGGTCACGAACAGCAGCGGAATCATCGGCGGCGCCCCGGGGATGCCGGTCCGTACCGCCTCGGCGTGGAAGTGCGCCGACTCGTGCCCGTAGGCCGCAGCGATTCCCAACCCGACAAGCATCGTCACCAGCGCGAAGTAGAGCTGGAAGCTGTTGATATAGTCCCGCGGCTGCAAGAGCAGCCAGACGGGAAGGACCGACGCGATGAAGGCGTAGCCCAGCAGCAAGCCGATCCAGGCGAGGCGGGCGTGGTCCACGGCCTGGTTCAGGTCGTCGACGGCCGCCTCGTTGCCGACGGCGGCCAGATAGCTTGCCGCGGCCGCCGCGCCGTAGGGGACCTCGTAGGCGGAGCCGTCCGCGGCCGGCGGCGCGTCGCGGGCGGCCTCCAGGGCGGCGCGGGTCTCCGGTGCGGCAAACCAATGGTAGGTCGTCACCGGCCGCTCCACTCCCCAGAGAATGAAGCCCCCAAATGCCGCCAGGGCCACCACCGTGGCCGCCCAAAGCGGCAGGCGGGACTTGTACATCGTCACTCCGAAGATCACCGCCACCAGCATGAGGCCGAGGGAAGGAATGACGGCGTCGGGATTGTATTGGAGGAAGAGATTCGAGATGGCGTTGACGAAGATGCCCATCGCCAGCGCGAGGAGGAAGTAGATGATCAGCAGGGCCAGGAGCCGGGCGCGGGGACCGATGAGCTCGCGGCAGACATCGCCCACCGAGCGGCCCTTGAAGCGGAGGCTCAGTGTGAGCGCGCCCAGGTCGTGTACGGCGCCGATGAAGACGCTTCCCAAGAGGACCCAGGCGAGCGCGGGGAGCCACCCCCAGATGACGGCTACCGCCGGACCGAGTATGGGCCCGAGCCCGGCGATCGAGGCGAAGTGATGGCCGAAGAGGATTGGGGTTCGCGTGGGCAGGTAGTCGACGCCGTCTTTCATCGTGTGGGCGCAGGTCAAGCGGCGGTCGTCGAGCTGGAAGATCCGCCGTGCCAGGAAGCGGCCGTAGATCAGGTAGGCCGCCAGCAGCACGGCAAACGACGCCCCGGCCACGGCTGCCGCATTCGCGAACATGGTCTCCCCTCGGAAAACGAGCCTCTGATCAAACGCCCCGCAGCAGCCCATTATAGTATTCCCAGCCCTCGCACGGAGGGGGCCGCTGCAGGGCGCGCCTTTATGCCGTCAGGGAGGTCGGAGTGGTGGATTCCTACTCCTTGGGATCGGCCAACCTCAAGTACCCCCCCAGAGGCCGCCGCGTGGGAAGCATACGCCCGGCTCACGACATCAAGCGGCTGCCGAGCTGCCAGAGGATCACGACGACGCCTAGGGGGAAGACCCAGAGTGCGAACCAATGGAGGTGCCCCTCTCGGAGCCAACGGATCAGCCACGCCAACGCCATTAGCCCCACCAAGAAGCTCACCACCAAGCCCACGCCCAGCGCCGCGAGGGAAGCGGTTTCGGGGGTATCCTCGAGAAGTTCGAGTGCCTCGAGAAAGCCGGCTCCCGCCATGGCGGGGATGGCAAGCAGGAAGGAGAAGGTTGCCGCCTCGTCGCGCCGCAACCGCATTGCCAACCCGGCAGTGATGGTCGCTCCGCTCCGGGAGACGCCCGGGAGGATCGCCAAGGCCTGAAAGCCGCCGATGAGCAGCGCTGCCTTGAACGAGAGATGGCGGCAGATCCCAGTGGAAGTGGGGTGTCGGTTGCCCCAGATGAGCAGGCTGCCGGTTACCAGGAACATGAACCCCGACAGCAAGGCGCTCGCCAGAAAGACCTCCGACCCGGGCAGAAAACGCTTCAGTCCTACGCCAATGATGCCCGCAGGTATGGAGCCGACGAGAATCAGCCCGATGACGCGACGATCTTCCCCCAGGAGCGCTATGATTCTTTGACGAAAGAAGACGAGAATGCTCAGCAGTGTCCCCACATGGAGCACGATACTGACCGTGAGCTTCTCCTCAACAACCCTTTCCAAGGTATCGAAGATCGCCCCGCCAACCGCCAGGTGGCCCGAGGAGCTGACGGGGAGGAACTCGGTAATGCCTTGAACGATGGCGAGTACGAAGATTTCGAGCATGGCACGGGGGGCAAAGGAAGTGAGATGGGGGTGGTTCGTTCCGCGGGGAGCGCCCGCGTATTCCCGCAAGTATAGGACGCCTCGTTGGCAGGTCCACGGTTTCATTGTGACAAGGATGGGGTGTTCTTGACAGCCTGTTGGCGGGCTGCCACACTCAAATGAGGGGAAGCGCGGGCGGATGGCTTCGGGTAGGGAGGCTGCACGCGGACTGCATCGGCGCCGCAACATCACTTTGCGCGCCGCAGACCCTGAACCGAGTGGCCGGGAATGCCCGCCCAGCGTCGGTGGACCAGACATCTCGGGGAATCCAGACAAAGGAGAGAGGAAGCGATGAAAGCGGTAAGGCAGTGGCATTTGGCGGCTTTTCTGGCCATCGGGCTGATGACGTTTTTCGCGGGCTGTCCGCGAGAGGTGGACGCGCCCGACGACGAACCTCCCCCCCCTACGGTAACGGTCCCGCACGTGCCTGCCGATGAAGAACCGGTCGTGGAGCCGGAGCCGGTGGAGGAGCCGGAGCCGGTGGAGGAGCCGGAGCCGGTGGACGAGCCGGAGCCGGTGGAGGAGCCGGTGGCCGAGGCACCAACTCCGGAGGGCCCCGCCAGTCCCGAGACGACGCCCCCGGTTTCGCAGTTTGCCCCGGCGGCCGACCTGGTGGCCCAGTTAGAGGCCTACGTCGAGGAGATCGCCTCAACCCTCGCCTCCGAGGAGGAGTACGAGGATTCCACCCGCCTGCCCCGCGACGTGAACACCCTCGTGGTGATCGCCCTCTGCTTGGGAATGCATGACGAGCCACACGCCATGAGCGAGACGGAAGCGGCGGTTATGCGGGCGGCGCAGAAGCTGGCGGCGGCCGAGGACTACGCGGCCGCCCAGGAGGCCTTTGCCGAGGTGCAGCGGGCGATGGCCGGCGAGTCGGAGCTGGAAGCCGAGTTGGCGTGGGAGCCGGTGGCCTCGCTCGAGGAACTGATGAAGGCGGTCCCCCTGGTCGATACGCGCCTGGGGCGGACGCTGCGGCGTTTCGAAACCCAGGCGACGGAAGGGGCCCAACTGGCGGCCGTGCTGGCCGCGATCGCCCAGGGCAGTATGGCCGATACCAGCGAGGCCACGACTCCCGAGGAGGTGCAGCAGTGGTATGACTACTGTGCCATGATGCGGGACGCCGCCGGAGACGTGAATACGGCCTACCACGCCCTGGACCGGGATGCCGCCGAGGCGGCCCTCCAACGGCTGCAGCAGAGCTGCGACGACTGCCACGCCGTCTTCCATCCGGCCGAGGCCCCCTAGCCTGCCGGCTAGTCAAACCGAGCGATGCGCGCGGCCGGGCCGGATTGGGCCCGGCCGTTTTTCTTGATTATCGCCATGGTGGGGGCGGCCGCCCTTCGTGCCGGCGGAACGGTTACGTGGCGCGGAATGCTCGGCGTGGGCAAGCCTTACAGGGGTTGTCGTTCGCGGCAGGGCAGGGCGGTTGCGGTGCATTGCCCGTGCATATCGACCGAAGAATAGACGTGCCCGCGGGCCGCATCGGCATACCCGGGCCCCCCCGTCGATAACGCATCCCGGCAATAGTCACCCCCACGCTCGCAGCATGGCCTTCGAAACCAAACCGTGGAACACGACCGGCATCAACGCATTCTTCCCGGGGCAATCCCTCGAGCCCACCGAGATGGTCGAGCGGCCACCCTCCCTGAAATTCACCTACCCGCTCCCCTACGGGGCGATATGCCATGATGATGGCGTCCAGTTCGTCGTCTTCAGCCGTTCGGCCACCGCGATGCGGGTGCTCCTCTACGGGGGGGTGCAGGACCGGGAGCCCAACGAGACCCTCGACTTCGATCCCGACTTGAACCGCTGGGGTGACATCTGGAGCATCTTCGTTCCCGGACTGCAGGCGGGACAGCTCTACCACTTCCAGGCCTCAGGACCGTACGAACCCGAAAAGGGGCACCGCTTCGACCCCGCGGCGCGGCTCATCGACCCCTATGCCAAGGCCCTGGCCGGACACTTCCTCCCCGCCGACGACGGCATTGTGCGGCCACCGAAGTGCGTGGTCGTCGCCGACGACGACTTCGATTGGCAGGGCGACCGCCACTTGCGGCGGAGCCTGGCGGAGACGGTGATTTACGAGATGCACGTGAAGGGCTTCACCCAATCGCGGTCCAGCGGGGTGAGGCACCCGGGAACGTACTTGGGAGTGATCGAGAAGATCCCCTACCTCAAGTCGCTCGGGGTCACCGCCGTCGAGCTGATGCCGGTACACGAGTTCCCCCTCAACGACTGCATCGGCCAACGCCCCGCGCGGCCCAACTACTGGGGATACGACCCGCTCGTCTTCTTCTCGCCCCATCGCGGCTACGCCGTCAGCGGCGAGCCCGGAGGGCAGGTGCGCGAGTTCAAACAGATGGTCCGAGCCCTGCACGAGGCGGGGATCGAGGTGATCCTGGACGTGGTCTTCAACCATACCGCCGAAGGGAACCACCAGGGGCCTACGCTCTCTTTCAAGGGGCTGGAGAACCGCGTCTACTATATGCTCGAGCGGGATCGGGCCGTGTACCGCAACTACTCCGGGTGCGGCAACACCCTCAACGGCAACCACCCCATCGTCCGCGAGCTGATCTTCCATTGCTTGAGGTACTGGGTCCATAACTACCACGTGGACGGCTTCCGCTTCGATCTGGCCTCGATCCTCTCCCGCGACCGCAACGGCAATCTGATCCCCAATCCACCGGTCGTGGAGACGACCGCCGAAGACCCCCTGCTGGCCGATACGAAGATCATCGCCGAGGCCTGGGACGCCGCCGGCGCCTACCAGGTGGGTACGTTCGCCGATCTGCGCTGGGCCGAATGGAACGGCCACTTCCGCGACGACGTCCGCCGCTACTGGCGCTGTGACGCGCACATGACCGGCCCGCTCGCCACCCGGCTCGCCGGTTCCAGCGACCTCTATCAGCGCGGCGGCCGCCGGCCCTACCACAGCATCAACTTCGTCACCTCGCACGACGGCTTCACGCTCAACGACCTGGTAAGCTACAACGAGAAGCACAACGAGGCCAACGGCGAGGAGAACCGCGACGGGGAGAACAACAACTACAGCTTCAACTTCGGCGTCGAGGGGCCCACGCGGCGGCGGGGCATCGAGCGCGTCCGCGCCCGGCAGATCCGCAACATGATGGCCACCCTGCTGCTCAGCCAGGGCGTGCCCATGATCCTCTTCGGCGACGAGTGCCGCCGCAGCCAGCGGGGAAACAACAACGCCTATTGCCAGGACAACGCCATTTCCTATTTCGACTGGCGGCTGGTCCACAAGCACCAGGACCTGCTGCGGTTCTTCCAGGCCCTGGTGGCATTCCGCCGCGCCGAGCCGACGGTCCGCCAGGCCTCGTTCCTCCGCGGCCAGCCCTTCCGTCCGGGGGGGCTGCCCGACGTGAGCTGGTTCTCGGCCGAGGGGGGACCGGTCAACTGGGCCGCAGCGGACAACGGCCTGGTGGTGGTCTTTGCCGCGGTGCCGCCGCGGGGTCTGGCCGACGCGCGGAACCATAACCTGATGATCTGGTTCCACGCCGGGATCGAACCGCGGCGTTTCGTGGTCCCGCCGTTGGTGCGGGGCCTTTCCTGGCGATGCTTTGTGGACACCGCCGCCGAACCGCCCGCCGACGTCCACCCGCACTTGGACGGACCGCCGCTCCCGGAGGAGGGCTCGGCGATTGTCGAAGCACGCAGCATCCGCTGCTACCTCGCCCGCGACACCCGCCCGGTCATTTGACAGGGAATGGCGGCCGGGTATACTCGTCATTGGCTTCCGGATTGGGGTATCTGTCCATTGGCTGCCGGCAGCCTCCCACCGCGCGTGGGGGTAATCCTTGATAGGAGAGGATGTCGATGACCAGCGAGATTTCGCGGCGTCAGTTGCTCGCCCGCCTCGGTGCTGCACCGGCGGCGGGGGCCATGGGGTTGGCAGCGTTTCAGGCCCATGGACTCGAAGAAATCCAGCTCGCGGCGCGCCTGCATGGCAACGATGCCGCCGACGCCCTGACGATGCCCACCCACACCTACCCCTCGTGGGCGCGGCTGGAAGATCTCAAGGACAAAGTCCCCAAGACGAAGCTGGGGAACCTGGAAGTGAGCCGGATGATCTTTGGGGGCAACCTCATCGGCGGCTGGGCCCATGCCCGCGACCTCATCTACGCCTCCGACCTGATCAAGGCCTACCACCACCGCGACAAGGTGTTCGAGACGCTCCGCCTCGCCGAGGCCTGCGGCATCAACACGATCCTCACCAGCCCCACGCTCTGCGACGTGATCACCGACTACTGGGAGCACGGCGGCGGCAAGATCCAATTCATTTCCGATCTCGGCGGCAGCGGGCCGCTGCCGGAGCGGATCGAGTACTCGATCGATCACGGCGCCGTCGCCTGTTACGTCCACGGCGGCTTGGCCGACAATCTGGCGGCCCGCGGCGATTTCGACCCCATCGCCGACGCCCTGGAGCGGATCCGCCGCGCCGGCCAGCCGGCGGGAATCGGCGCGCACGCGCAAGCGACCGTGCAGGGCTGCGCCGATCGAGGGATCATCCCCGACTTCTGGATGAAGACCCTCCACCACCACAATTACTGGTCCGCCCGCCCCGACGAACCGTATGCCGGTAACAACTGGTGCATGGAGCCCGAAGCGACCATCGCCTTCATGAAGGAACGCGAAGAGCCCTGGCTGGCGTTTAAGGTGCTCGCCGCGGGCGCCCTCCGCCCCGAGGACGGCTTCCGCTATGCCTTCGAGAATGGGGCGGACTTCATTTGCGTGGGCATGTACGACTTCCAGGTCGTCGAGGACGTCAACATCCTCTTGGACGTGCTCCAGAGCGACCTCGATCGCCAGCGCGCCTGGTTCGCCTAGGCGGGTCTACCGCCGGGCGAAAAAGTGCCGCAAGACGTCGGCCGCCAGGGTCGGTGTGTCCTCGCCCGGTTTCGGCGGCAGGGGATGGGATGGTTTTGGCGCTTCGGGCTCGGCGGGGGCCTCGTCGGGCTCGGTGCCCGAATGCGTGTCGTCGAGGTGCGACTTCACGGTGTTCGAGGGATCGAGGGCGGTGGTCTGGGCTGCGCCCTCTGCGCCGACCTCATCGCCGATCCACTCGCTGATGTCCAAATCGGCCTCGCCTGCGGAGGGCGTCGCTGCCGCCCGCTGAACGGCCTCGTGGACGCCGTGGACCCGGGGCTTCATCGGTCCGCCGAGGCCGACCTCGAATAGCACTTCGAACTCGAGCGGCCCGACCGTGAGCTTGTCGCCGGCGTGCAGCTCCACCTCGGAGCGGATCCGCGCGCCGTTGACCAGCGTGCCATTCTTGCTGCCCAGGTCGCGGATGCCAACGTAACCCTCATCCACGAGGAGTACGCAGTGGTGGCGACTGACCAGCTCGCTGTCCGGCCGCAGATGGCACTCCTCAGAACGCCCTACGAACCACTTGGGCCCTGCCACGGGTACCAGCCGGCCAGCGCTCTTGCCGCTTAAGACCTTCAGTTTGACTTCCATCGGCGATCGACTCCCACTCCTCCGGGGCGAGTCGCGGAGCGACTCGCCGCCAATTGGTATTCAGTGTCCAGCCCAACGCCTCTCCTCGCCAAAGTCCCTGTTCGTCCACCCGCGGCGCCGAACCGCACCGCGAAACGCCAACCTGCCGTCGGGCGGCACGCGTCTTCAAGGCCGGCTGCGGACATCACCCCACCACCAAGCACCCCGGCTATCGTCAAGGTCAGCCGGGGGGGCGGTGGCGGATGATCGGCGACGCGCAGGTGCCGCCGCAGTGCGCTGCGGCGCAAGCACCCCGCGGATGATGTTCAAGGTAGGGGCCGTGGTCTGCCGCAGACGTCCGGCGAGAACCTGCGGCTCTCCCCAGGTGGACCGACAGACCCAGCAACGAGACCACGAAACCGGCAATGCGCATGTCGCCGAACGGGGCCGCGAGCTCAGAAGATGAATAGGAAAGATAGCGGCCGGCGAGGCAGTAAGATGGCCGTGCGGCAGACGATTCCGGTCGGCGGAAGGGCCCGTGTCTGGGGCACCGCCCCCCGGCCTGCGGCGAACCGCAGCGGCCCAACGCCCCCCATCGGAGATCGCCGAGCGGAACCATTCCGCGACGCTCCTATCGGGCACTCTCACCCGAAAAAGAGACATCGAACGGGGTCGTGGAAACGATCCATTCCACTTACCACCATAAACGCACCCAGCCCCCCTTGTCAAGGGTGTTGCTGCTCGCCGACAAGAAAACAACCATCTGGTGGTAACCCTGGGGGTGGGGCATCGACCACACCCAGGAGTGCAAATCGCCCCCTCCTCTCGCAGCGAAGGGGGGATCACCCGTCGCCCACCATCCAGGCCGGCCCCGCGCAACGCGCGGCCCGGGTGAATGGCTGCTGCGGCGGGAAAGAGTGGTATCACTCCCGCCGTCGGTGTGGGCTATAATCTTTCCAGCGGGATATCCGCGATACCGGCACGACCCGAATCGACGGGAGAGGCGACCATGAGCGTCGGACCACTCGGCGGACTGGCGGGCAGCGCAGCGGGTTCCCCCCTGGCACAAGCCAAGGGCTCGGAGGTGGAGCGGGCCCAGCAGGACTCCGCCGGACAGCAACGGCGGGTGCAGAATGATCTGAAGGCCGAGGCGGCCGCCGCCATCGGTGAGACCGACGGTGAAGACCACCAGGCCGCCGACCGCGATGCCGATGGACGCCGTCTCTGGGAGAAAAGCCACCAGGTCCGTGGCGACCAGCAGCGCGACGATCAGGAGGAACGCGTTTCCCGAGATGCCTCGGGGCAGTCGGGCAATCTCCTCGACCTCAGCGGATAGCCAGCCGCAACCGCCATGGTGGAAGAATTGCCGCGGGCGTGGTACGATGCCACTTGAGCCGGGGGCGGCAACCCGAGTTCACCGGAGCGGCCGGAGCCGTCGGGGTGCGGCCCCGGGGATCGTACCTACCGCCGCGGTTAGTGCGGAGAGACGGCATGGCGACGAAGGTCCTCACGCGACCCACGTTGGTGCTCAATCGAAACTGGCAGCCGGTCCGCGTGGCCACGGTGGCGCGGGCGCTGGCCATGCTCTTCCGCGAAGCGGCTCGCGTCGTCGACCCGGACGACTTCCAGCTCTACACCTGGGAGGATTGGGCAAAGCTCTCGCCGCGCGACGGCGAACCCTTTGTCCAAGCGGTCCGCTTCCGCCTGCGGCTTCCCGAGGTGATCGTCCTGCTGCACTACGATCGCGTGCCCGTCACCCGCGTCGCCCTGACCAGGCGGAACCTCTACCGCCGCGACCGCTTCACCTGCCAGTACTGCGGCACCCGGCCGGGAACCGAGGAGCTGACCATCGACCACGTTGTGCCCCGCTCGCAGGGCGGCACACTGAGCTGGGAAAACTCCGTACTGGCCTGCGTGGCCTGCAACCGCAAGAAGGCCGACCGGACGCCCCATCAGGCGGGGATGCGGCTCCGCAGGCGGCCGGCGCGGCCTAACTGGACGCCGATCTACGCCACCGACCAGGTCCCCATCAAGAGCTGGGCCAAGTTCGTCAGCGAGGCCTATTGGAACGTCACCTTGCAGTAGGCGAGCAGAGAGGATTGTGCGGGCGGCGGAAAGCGGTATGATGAAATGCCGGGCGCAGTTCTCATGCCCGCAGCACGCCCTGCCCAGTGTGGAGGTGGAAAGGAATGCCCAGCGTCACGGGTGGCTATGCAATTGCCGTAGAGCGGGGGCCCAACTGCCTCTTCGTCCGCCTCGCGGGGCTCAGCGACACCATCGAGGCGCCCAATCTGGCCGATACCCTCTGGAAGCTGCTCGACCAGCACTTGACCTACCGCCTGGTCCTGGAGCTGGATGAGGTCGAAGTCCTACGGAGCTCCCTGATCGGGCAACTGGTGCTCCTCCACAAGCGGATCTGCCAGCACGACGGCATGCTCCGCCTCTGTGGCCTTTCGCCCCGAAATTATGAAGCCCTGAAGATTGCCCGCCTCGCGGACCGCTTCCCTGCCTACCAAGACCGGAATGATGCGGTGCGCGGGGCCTACTTGCCCTACCCGAAGAAGCCGCGGTAGGCGGGCGCCTCAGTCCCGCGCGCCTCAGTCGCGCGCGACCTCGAGCTCGTTGCAGATCTGATCGACGCCGTGGAGATGGCGGATCGCCTCCTGGGCCATCTGCTTCTCGAAAAAGGAGCGGACGACACCACGAAGGGTGATCCGCCCTTCGGCGGCATCGAGTTGGAAATCGCGGCGCGGTCCCAGGTGGGGACTCTGCTGAAGGGCCGAATGGACATCGGTCAAGGAGAGGTCGAAGTGCGGCATGGTCGGTGTTCCGATCCGGGGCGGGAGGATGGCGGGGGGGCAAGTAAGACCGTCGGCCTGACCCCCTGGACATGAAGATCGGAAAGTTGACCAGAATCGCTCAAGCGAAGGCTTTTGGTGGAATGCAGAATATGAGAAGGCTGTTCGCTTGGCGGTGATCGTAGGGGTGGTGCGGGCCTTCCGCCGGCGATGATTGGGAGCAGCATCGGCGCGAAAACGGACGGCTGGCGTCTCACCGAAGCAGCGCGCCCTCCAATAGGGCGGCACCCGTAGGGCACAAGGAATGGCAACGGCGTCCTGTAGGGAACGGAGGGTGCGGGAGCGGCAGGGCCACCAGGCATTCCAGTGCCAGCTAGCGGCCGGCGCGCAGATTGCGTGCCCGGAGGTATTCCTCGGGAGTGATAAACCCGTCGCCGTTGAGGTCGTACCGTGCGAACTCGGCGGCGCGCTCCGCACTGTAGGGCGGGCCATCGAGGAACTCGGCCATGGAAACCTGGCCGTCGCCGTTCCTGTCGAGGCGGGTGAACCACTCGGGCAACCCGTCGGGGAGGCGCTCGGTGGGGGTGAGAACGCGGATGGAGGCCGCGGTGGTGCCGCCGGGCCCGGCGGCCCTCGCGCCGCCACCGCCACCCCCATTGCCGCTGTACTGGCGGAGGTAGACGACCAGACACTCCTCGGTAATGGTTTGATCCGAGCGGCGGACCATCGCTTCGGGATTTCCTCGCATCCGGCGCCACTCGTCGGGCTGAAGCACGCCGTCTTCGTTTCTGTCGTATTGCGCCATCAACTGCCGGGCCAAATCCCTCACATCGTCCTCAGCAGAGGTTGCAACGACCTGAGGCGGGGGTTGTCCCGGGCCGGGTCTCTCAGGACCGCGGCGGTCGCCTCCGCCGCGCTGCGGCTGCTCTTCCGACGCTTGATCTTGTTCGGAGCTCGCTGCCTCATTCCCGCTTCCGCCCCTGCCGCCGCGGCGGGGGGGGGAATCCCGGGCCGCTTCTTCGCCAGGCTCCCCATCCGAGCTAAAGCCAGGGGGGATCGACAGGTCGCGGTTCCATCCGAACCCGGGCACCAGCGGCTCATCATCGGCCTCGGCCTCATCGGGCCGTCTTCGGCGCTCCCCCTCCTCGTCTCCTTCCTGACCTCGCCGGCGCTCTTCTTCGGCCTGCACGAGCCGCTCGCGGAGCCGGTTGATGCGGATGGGCTCATCGGGATCGATCCCCGCACGCTCTGCAAGGCGGCGGGCCATACCTTGAGCCCGCTCGTCCAACTGGCTCAGATCGATCGTTCCTGTGTTGTCGGTATCGAAACGGCGGAAAAACTGCACCATCCGCTCCGCGCGGGCCTCGGCCGCATCGCCACTCCCCCCCGGGGCCTCGGCCGCATCGCCCCCCCCTGGAGCTCTACCGCCAAACATCCCCCCCCAGCCGCCTCTCCGACCGCCATCTCCGCCGCCAGGCGCGGGACCACCGCCTCCGGGTGCGCCAGGGCCGCCACGCGGCATTCCAGGCCCGCCGCGGGGAGCGCCTTCCCCGGCACCCGGTGCTTGTCCGGGGCCGCCTTGGAATGGCGGCCCGCCCGGGAAGCCACCACCTCCCCATCCGGGACGTTCACCCCCCCCCCGGCCACCGCCGCCATCTCCCCCGCGCTGGGCCTCGGCGGGCGCTGCGAGAACAGCAACAGCAAGGAGGGCCAACACAAAGGCTGTGGCCGTGCCAGCGGTGATGTGGCGACTTTGCATCTCTCCCACGCCTCCAAAGCAGCCTGCTGAACGCAAGTCCGATCTGTTGCAACCGCACCATCCTGGGAGCATTGCGGTGCTCCCAGGCAAACGCCGCCTGCGCTGCTGGTGATTCTAAGGCCTTGCTCCCGGCAAGACGAGCCGGAGTATCAAAAAAATGTCCAAGATTCGCCCGGCACGTACGAATCCCCCTGGGTGACCCGCGTCGCCCTGGAGTGCCACCAAAACGGCTTGCGTCGGCAGAACGATGAGCAGCTGATCTCCGCTTGCGCCCCGAAAGGCTCGCGCGGTCACTAACCCTGTAAACACCGAAACTTAGCGAAGAGACCGGGGTTTATTAAGGTGGCCGCTGAGAAGCCCTCCCGGCTGGGGGGATCCTCTGGCGGCAGCGGAGTGCCCCCGGTTGTTAGGTGGATCGAGCGCGTGGTGGGTGTGCACAAGAACGGCCCCCTTGAGAGGGAGGCTCTTCGCACCCTGCTCTCTGGCGGCAGCGTCCGTCCTGAAGTCAAGGTTCATGACCGAGGTGCTTCGTTTTGCTGGGTCTGCCCGGTCTCGGGAAAGGAGGCTCCTGTCGGCCCCTTGGGATCGGGTGCAGGTTGCTCTTCTATTGTGAGGGTTTCGAGCCATGAAGCGTTTCGGTGTAGCGGTCTTGGCATTGGCGGTTGCGTTGTCGGTAGGGGTGGCGCTGGCACAGCCGCCTGGGCGCGGTGCTGGACAACGCGGTGGGATGCAGCCGGGGGCCTTTGGACAGCAGGCCAATATTGCGGTCATTGTCCAGGTGTTTGCGGACGAGTTGGACGCCGGCCCGGCCGAGATCATGGAGATTCGTACGATCGTCCGCGAAGCGGCCCAAGATCGTCCGGAGGGTTTGGACTTCGGGGCGCTCCGCGACCTGACGCCGCAAGAGCGGGCGGAAAGGATGGGGGAGTTGCAGGCCGCCGTCCAGCAACGCCAGCAGGAGATTCTCGAGAAGGCTAAGGAAGTCTTGGGCGAAGACGCGGGCGAGAGGCTGGAACAACTGGTCCTTCAGGCCCAAGGGCCTCGCGCCGTCTTGAACCCAGCGGTGGTCGAGGAGCTTGGCCTCGATGACGGCCAGGTGGCGGCAATTCGCACCGCCCTTCGTGGCGGCCCTACGGAGCGCCCTGCCGAGGGGGCCGACTTCCGGGCGCTCATGGCTGAGCGGCAGGCAGCGATCGAGGAGGCAGTGAGGGACGAGCTCACCCAGGAGCAGCGAGAAAAGTTGGACGAAATGCTCGGCGAGCGTGTCGAGAACTTGCAGGAGCGGCTCCGCGCCGCAGCAGGCCCGCGTCCCGGAGCAGGAGAGGGACGCCAGCGTCCCGGTGGGCAGTTCGGTCCTGGCGCGGGTGGAGGACGCCGCCGCCCTGGCGCGTAAATGAAGAGGCTGACCCTTGGCGCCTGCGGGCAAATGAGTCTGCCCGCAGGCGCCTTGGATGAGCAATTCGGGAAGGGAGCGGGGTTCCCTTCGGGAGGAGACGGATTTGGGCCCGCTTTGTCTGGGCCGTAGCGAAGAGGGAGCCCCGAGGTTGCTCGCACGCGGGTGGCCTCGGGGCGTTTTCCTCTTGTCAGGGAGGATTTTTCGGAAGGGGGCAGCCGGTTCATTGGCTGGACGGGGCGGCCGGCGAATGCGTATGGTAAAGGTTGGTGACGAGTTGCCGGAACGGCTCCCGTTGTGCGGGTAATGGGGCCGCGGCCGGTAGTGACCCCCTGTTGGTTCACGTTGCCCTGCCTGTTTGAAAGGCCGCTGGGCTCAGCACGATACCCGCGTGCGTCGAGGAAGTTGAGGGGACCATGGAAGCAGGCGAGATTCTGCTCAAGCGCGGCGTGATCGACGAGCGCCAACTGGAGAGGGCGCGCCTCGCGCAGAACGACGGGGTGCGGCTCGACCAGGTGGTCGTCGAATTGGGGCTGGTCAGCGAAGAGGCGGCCCTGAAGGCCCTCGGCGAGGAGGTGGGAATCGACTTCATCGACCTGTCGGAGATCGATGTCGACCGTCAACTCCTCGCTCGATTCCCCCAGAAGTACATCCACCGCTCGAACCTCTTCCCCATCCGCCAGGAAAACGGCACTCTCGTGGTGGCCACCAGCGACCCGTTCAACCTTTACCCCCTCGACGACCTGGGTGCCGCCACCGGGCAGAACGTGGTCCCCGTGCTCGCCTCACGGGCGGAGATATCGAAGCTCATCAAATCCCACCTGGGCGTGGGCAGCGAGACGATCGAGGGGCTCATGGCCCAAGTCGACGATCGCGTCGAGCTGCTCGAGGAGATCGAAACCGACGGCTCGGAGCTTTCCGAGATGGCGCAGGAGCCGTCGGTGGTCCGGCTGGTGAACGAGATCCTCCTCGAGGCACTCGAGTCGCGGGCCAGCGACGTCCACGTCGAATCGCAGCCCTCGGGCGTGCGGATCCGCTACCGCATCGACGGCGTCCTTCACCCGCAGCCCGTCCCCCCGGAAATCAACCGTTTCCAGGCCGCGATCATCAGCCGCCTGAAAATCATGGCGCGGCTGAACATCGCCGAGAGGCGGCTTCCCCAGGACGGCCGCATCCAACTGAAGATCGCCGGTCGCGAGGTGGACGTTCGTGTCTCGATCATCCCCATGATCCACGGCGAGGGCATCGTGCTCCGCCTCCTGGACAAGGGAGGCATGGAGTTCAACCTTCGCAAGCTGGGCATGGAGGGCGAGCTTTACAAGACGTTCGAGGAACTGATTCAACTGCCTCACGGCATCATCCTCGTCACCGGCCCGACCGGTTCGGGTAAGACGACGACGCTCTACAGCGCGCTGCTGGAGATCAATAGGCCCGGAACCAAGATCATCACCACCGAGGATCCGGTGGAGTACCAGTTGGAGGGGATCAATCAGATCCAGGTCCACTCGCGCATCGGCCTGACCTTCGCCCATTCGCTGCGGAGCATTCTGCGGCACGACCCGGACATCGTCCTGGTCGGTGAGGTCCGCGATCTGGAAACGGCCGAGAACGCCATTCAGGCCTCGCTGACGGGGCATCTCGTCTTCAGCACGCTTCACACCAACGACGCGGCCGGCGCCTACACGCGGCTCTCGGACATGGGCGTCGAGCCCTTCCTGGTTTCGAGCACCGTAGAGGCCGTGATGGCACAGCGGCTGGTCCGCACGCTCTGCTCCCAGTGCAAGGAGCCCTACGCGCCGTCGCCCGAGGAGTTGCCCCCCGACTTCCCCAGCGAGCGCCTCGCCGATGTCTCCCTTTACCGGCCGGTGGGTTGCCGGGATTGCCGCCACGTGGGTTACCGAGGCCGGCTCGGGCTCTTCGAGCTGCTGGTGACTACGGAGCGGATCCGCGAACTCTCGCACGCGCGGGCTAGTTCCTGGGAGATTGCCAAGGCAGCCACCGCCGGAGGAATGCGATCGCTGCGCGAGGACGGCTGGCAGAAGGTGCTCGATGGGCGGACGACCATCGAGGAGGTGCAGCGGGTTACCAAAGCGAGCATCCGTCTCTCCAATGCCTGAATTCACGTACATCGCGCGAAACGGCTCCGGAGAAAAGATCACCGGAGCGCTCACGGCCGAGAGCCGCCGGGAGGTGCTTGCGCAGCTCGACCAGAAGGACCTCTTTCCCATCGAGGTTCGCGGGGACGTCACCCGGGGGGGGCGGGTCCGGCGGGTGCCGGGGCAGCTCCTGGCGCGGAGCTTTGGGCAACTCGCCGACCTGCTCCGCAGCGGCGTGCCCCTGTTGCGGGCCCTGGCGGTCATCCAGCGGCAGACCTCGCACAAGGGCCTGGTGGCGGTCCTCGAACAGGTCCGCCGCGACGTCGAGGAAGGGGCCACGCTGGCGGATGCCATGGCCCGCCACAAGGGCGTCTTCAACGAGATGACCATCAGTATGGTCCGTGCCGGCGGAGAGGGCGGTTTTCTCGAAGAGGTGCTCACGCGGGTCGCCGAGTTCACCGAGGCCCAGGACGACCTCCGCAAACGGGTGGTGGGGGCGCTGGCCTACCCGATGGTGCTGGCCACGGTGGGGACCGCGGTGGTGGCGGTGCTCCTGGGGTACTTCGTTCCCATGTTCGAGTCGATCTTCGATCGCCTGCGGGAGCGCGGCGAGCTCCCCTGGGTCACCGACGCGCTCCTGGCCGTGAGCAACGGCATCCAGCGCTATGGGCTCCTCGCGGCACTGGCCGCGGCCCTGGGCGGGGTGGCCGCCCATCAATGGATGGCTACCGCCGTGGGAAGGCGGTGGTGGGACGGGATCAAGATCCGGCTGCCCCTGGTGGGGAGCGTGCTTCTGAGCTTTGCGGTCGCGCGCTTCTGCCGGGTGCTCGGAACATTGCTGCGCAACGGCGTGCCCATCCTCCGCTCCCTGGACATATCCAGCGACGCCACGGCCAACCGGGTGCTCGGCGATGCCGTACGCCAGGCCACGGAGAACATCTCCGCGGGCCAGGCGCTGGCAGAGCCCTTGGGCGCCTGCGGGCACTTCCCGCACGCCGTCGTGGAAATGATCGCGGTGGCCGAAGAGTCCAACAACCTGGAGAATGTGCTCCTGGACGTAGCCGATTCGCTCGAGCGGCGTACGTGGCGCCAGCTCGACGTTGCCGTACGGCTCATCGAGCCGCTGCTGCTGCTGGTCCTCGCCAGCGTGGTTCTGGCGGTGGTGGTGGCACTGCTCGTCCCCCTGTTGCGGATGACTTCGGCACTGTAGACCATCGCAACGCGTTCCAAGACTATTAGCCAACATCCCACCCACGTGGAGGTCCAACGAACCATGAAACGACGCAATCCAAGTCTCCGCCGCCGAGGGGGCTTCACCCTGATCGAGGTGCTCCTCGTCCTGGTGATCCTCGTCGTGCTCGTCTCGCTGGTGGTGGGCACCTACTCCGGCGCCCAGACCAGGGCGCTGACCGACGCGGCCCAGGTGCAGGTGCGGACCCTTGCCAGCCAGGTTGAAGAGTACCACATCGACATGAAGAGCTACCCGAGCACTTCGCAAGGCCTGGAGGCGCTCCTGAGCCCGCCGGCCGACCTGCCCAACCCCGCGCGGTGGCGGGGGCCTTATGCGAGGACGAACGAGATCCCCCTGGATCCCTGGGACCGTCCTTATCAGTACGAGTCCCCGGGGCGCTACAACCCCCACTCCTTCGACCTCTGGTCGCTCGGGCCGGACGGGGTCAGCGGGACGGAAGACGACATCGGCAATTGGTGATCGGGGATAGGACGTGGTCCGACGGCGGCCAGCTCGATGCCCGCGGCAGGCGCGGGGACTTACCCTGCTCGAGGTGCTGTTGACTGCAGCCCTCCTGGCGGTGGTCGCCGGCCTCCTCGTGCCTTTCTTGGGACGCTCCTTCGCCTCCCACCGCCTGCGGACGGCCGGCGAGCAGGTCCGCAGCGAACTGGGGCGGGCACGGGTCGCCGCCATGACCGCGGGGCGGACGATGGCCTTCCGCTTCGCCATCGAGGGGGCCCAGTACAGTGTGGCGCCCCTCGATACCGGTGAGCCGACCGAGGCTGCGGCCTTCGGAGGCGCGTACTTTGCCGGGACTACCGGCGGGGAGACGACGTGGACGGCGCCGCGCCGGGGAACGCTCCCCGAAGAGGTGGTCTTTCACGTGGACCCGGCGGCAATGGCCACGGTCGTCGCCTACGAAACCGTCGGTGCATCGGCTCCCACCGGAGGTGCGGAAGCGGAATTCGGCTGGTCGCTGCCGATCCTCTTCCATCCGGACGGCACCACATCGACGGCCGAGCTGCACCTCCGCAACGACCGCGAGCAAGTGGTGGAAATCCGCCTGCGGGGGCTGACGGGCGTGGTGACGGTCAGTGACGTGATGGCGATGGAGGAACTGGTTCCATGAGACCGCGCCCTTGGTACGCGGCACAGGCCCCTGTGCCGTGCTTGGCCGAGAAGACCCCTTCCAAACCAGGGCCCCGTCGTGCGCTCTCCCCGGCTCCCCGTGGGATGTCTTGCGGTGCCCAGCACCGCACAGAGGCCTGTGCGGCGTACAGCGCAGAGGGCCGGTCCCTCCCCCACGCACCACTCGCCCCTGACCAGCCACCAGCCACCACCAACCAGCCACCACACGGTTTCACGCTGCTCGAGGTGATCCTCGCCCTGGGGATCTTCCTGGGCGCCTTGGCGGTCATCGGGGAGCTCAGCCGCGCCGCGTTGGATAACGCGCGGATGACGCGCGAGACCTGCGAAGCGCAACTCCTCTGCGAGAGCATACTGGCCGAGGTGGTCGCAGGGATCGCCCCGCTGGAGCCGGTCTACGGGGCACCGATCGAGTCGGCCAACGTCGAGGGCGATCCGCCCTGGTTCTACTCGCTGGACATCGTGCCGATCGACCAGGAGGGGCTGTTGGCCCTGGAGGTGACCGTGACCCGCGAGTACCCGACCGGACAGCGCCCCGTCAGCGTGACGCTCGTCCGCTGGATGGTCGATCCCGCCGCGGTGGCAATGACCACGGAACCGTGGTAGGGAGGTGCCGCCATGTTAGGGCGAGAGAGGATGCGGGAGATAGGAGGCAGAGGTCGGCTGTTAGGTGGACCTGCTGTGGCAAACCAGCCCCGAGCCACCACGGACCAGCCACTACTGGCTCCACTCGCCACTCACTACTCACCACTCGCCACTCACCAGCCACCAGCCACCAGCCACCAGCGACCACACGGCTTCACGCTCCTCGAGGTGCTCCTCTCGCTGGCCCTGGCGGCAACCCTCGTGCTGGGAATCGCGGTGGCCATCGACCTCTATCTGAAGCTCGGCGACCGCGGCCGGGCCGAGGTGGAGGACGCTCTGCTGGCGCGAGCGGTTCTGCACCAGGTGGCCGCCGATCTGCGCAGCGCCGTCCGTTACGACCCGCTGCGGGCGGCGGACGCGGCGTCCGGCGGCTCGCTGAGCAGCCTGACGGGAGGGGGCGGGCTCTTCGAAGAGGACGACGTATTTGGAGACGACGACTTCTTCGGAGAGGAGGCGTTGTTGGACGACTTGGCGTCCCTCGACCTGGCGGTGTCGGTGGCCCCCTCCTCGCTTCCCGGGCTCTACGGCAACCGCACGCAGCTCGCCGTGGACGTGAGCCGGCTGCCGCGAGCGGACCAGTACGACCAGATGCTGGCCTTGGCCTCGGACGGTCTGCTGGTGGACCGGGTCAGCGACGTGAAGACGGTGGCCTACTACGTGCTCTCGCCCGAAGATGGGCTGTTCTACTCGGCGGAGGCCGGGGGCGAAGGCGGATTGGTGCGGCGGGAGCTCGACCGGGCCGTCACCCTTTGGGCCAGCCAGCAGGGGACGCTCGACGCCATGAGCCTCGCGGCGGAACCGATGGCGCCCGAGGTGGTGGCCATCGAGTTCCTCTATTATGACGGGATGACGGCCCACGAGTCGTGGGACTCGGCGCTGTACGGCGGCCTGCCCACCGCGGTGGAGATTGCCCTTACGGTCCGCGTGACGCCCCGTGACGGCGGCTGGTCCAACTTCTGGGGATTGGGGGGAGGAGGCGATTACGAGGAGGTGGCCGTGCACCGCCTCCTCGTCGACCTGCCCGCTGCCGACGCCGTCGCGGCGGCCGTCACCGATCTCACGGGGCAGTGGGACGAGGAAGACTGGTCCACGGGGGAAACGCCGGAAACCGAGGGTGCGCCATGACCGACTGCCGCACAGACCTTCGACCCAGTCGTGCCGCCCGCCGCGGCCTCGTACTCGTCCTCGTCCTCGTGGTGGTGGCGATCCTGGCCCTGGTGTCGCTCGCCTTCGCCGAACTGATGCGGACCGAGCGCGCCGCCGCCCAGGTGGCTGCCGAGCGGGTGCAGGCCCGCCTCCTGGCGGAGTCGGGCATCGCCTTCACACGGCAGCTCCTCGCCCGAGGCCCTCAGTGGCAAGACGACCTCGGCGGCATCCACGAGAACGCGGCGCAGTTCCGTGGCGTACTGGTCTTGGATCCCACCGGCCCGGCAGGCCCCGGACGGTTCACCGTCGTCTCACCGGGGGTCGAGGCGGGGGAATACGCGGGACTGCGTTTCGGTCTCGAAGACGAGTCCACGCGGCTGAACCTCAACGCCCTGTTGCTGCTCGAGCAGACGGTACCCGGTGCGGGGCGGGAACTGCTCCTGGGGCTCCCCGGGATGACGGTCGACATCGCCGACGCCATCCTCGACTGGATGGACCTCGACGACGAGCCTCGCGAGTTCGGCGCGGAACTGGACTACTACGCCGTGCAAGTGCCGCCCTATGCGCCGAAGAACGGACCCTTGGAAACTGTCGAAGAGCTGCTGTTGGTCCGCGGCGTGACGCCCTGGCTCCTCTTCGGCGGCGACGCCAACCGCAACTTCCTGCTCGACCCCGGCGAGCCGATCGTCGAGCCTATGGCCACGGCCAGCGGATCGCTCGCTTCCATGGACCGCGGCTGGTCCGCCTACCTGACGCTCTTCAGCAAGGAGCGCAACCGGCAGGCCGACGGTTCGCCGCGGATCGACGTCAACCAGCAGGATCTCGAAACCCTCTACCTGGAGGTAGAGGAGATTCTGGGGCCGCAGGCCGCGGCCTTCATCATCGCCTACCGGCAGAACGGGCCCTATAGCGGCGCCGAGGCGGGATGGACGATCGGCGAGGGAGAATCACCGGCGGAAGGATCGGTACGGGCCTTCCTCTCGCCGCTCGTCGAGTCGGAGGAGACCCCCTCGGCGGAACTGGTGATCGACTTCTCGGGGCGGGCCCGGACGCGGATCGACACCGTGCTCGACCTCGTCGGCGCGCGAACGCGCGTGAACGTGGAGGGACAGCAGGAGCCGGTCGTGGTCGATTCGCCCTTCATCGAAGATACCGCCCTGATGCCCGCCTACCTGCCGGCGATGATGGATGCCCTGACGGCCGTTGCCGAACCGGTCATCCCCGGGCGGATCAATATCAACCAGGCGCCGCGGGTCATCCTGGAGGGTATCCCGGGGATGCGTATCGACCTGGTCGACGCCATTATCGCGAACCGGGTGCAGGACCCGGTGCAGGATACCGTGGGCCGCGATCACGAGACCTGGATACTCTCCGAGGGGCTGGTGTCGCTGGAGGAGATGAAGGCCCTGATCCCCTTCGTAACGGTGCGGGGAGACGTCTACCGGGGGCAGTTCGTGGGCTTTTTCGACGAGGGGGGACCGATAGCGCGGATCGAGGTTGTGATTGACGCTACCGAATCGTACCCGCGGGTGGTATTCTGGAGGGAGATCAGCCACTTGGGGCCCGGCTATCCGCCAGACTTCCTGGGGGTGGAATGGTGATTGGGTCTTGGTCCGTAGTCAGTTGTCCGTAGTCAGTTGGACGCGCCCGAGGCGCTCGACACGCCCCCTTCAACAACCAGCCACTAGCCACCAGCCACCAGCCACTACCTATGTCACGATTGATCGCCCTGGAATGGAACGACGAGGAGGCCCGCGTGGTCGTGGGCTCTTCCCGCGGTGAGCGGGTGACCTTCGAACAGGCCTTCTGTGTGCCGCTGGGAGACGACTCGGCAGGACTTCCATCCCCCGCAGGTGGAGCAAAGGAAGCAGCGCCGGACGGGGCTGCGTTGGGAAAGCGGTTGGCGGCGGCATTGGCGGCGAAGCGGCTGGGCCGGCTCGACGCCTTGGTGGCGGTGGGGCGGACGAACATCGAGCTCCGGCGGCTCGCGCTGCCGCCCATGCCGGACGCGGAGCTGCCCGAGGCGGTCCGCTTCCAGGCGATGCGCGACTTCAACACGCTGGACGACGACTGGGCGCTGGACTACCTGCCTCTGGAGGGTTCGGCGGAGGAGCCGTGGAGCGTGCTGGCGGCGGCCATCGATCCGGAATCGCTCGACCAGGCGCGGGCGGTCTGTTCGGCGGCGGGGCTGCGGTCGCGGCGGCTGGTGCTGCGGCCTTGCGCGGCGGCCTCGCTCTTTGCGCGCTGCACGGTGATCGAGGCGGGCCAGGCGCGGCTCCTGGTGGACCTGGTCGGTAACGAGGTGGACCTCACGGTCCTCGACGGCGGCACGGTGGTCTTCCTGCGGACCACGCGCCTGAGCGGCGACCCCCTCACGGGCGACGAGCACGCCGAGGGCCTCATCGCCCAGTTGCGGCGGACGGTGGCGGCGGCGCAGAGCCAGATCGGACGTCGGATCGAGGCCGTGGTGGTCTTCGGCAGCGAGGAGGCGCACGCCACCCTGGCGGCGCAGATCCGCGAGCGGATGGCGCTGGCGGTGGAGGTCTTCAATCCGCTCGCCTCGCTGAATCTGGAGGCCGACCTGGCCCGGAACCTGCCCGAGCAGCCGGCGCGGTTTGCGCCCCTGCTGGGCATGCTGCTCGACGAGGCCTCGGCCGCACCGCACGCCATCGATTTCTTCAACCCCCGGCGTACGCCGCCGCCGCCCAGCCGGCGGCGGCAGTGGCTCATGGCGGGGGCCGCGGCGGCGGTCCTCGCGGCAGTGACGGCCGCTGTCGTCACCCAGTACGGCAATTCGCTGCGGGGCGACGTCGAGCGGCTGGCCCAGGAATTGCAGGACCTGCAGCGCCGCGAGACAGCGGTCAACGAGATGGCCCGCGATGCGGAAGTGATCGGGCGCTGGGCGGACGTCGAGGTGCTGTGGCTCGGCGAGCTGGCGCGGCTGGCGCGCGACTTTCCCCCTGCCGAAGAGGCCATGCTCACCCAGCTCAACACCGGCCCCACCGACCGCGGCGGCGAGATGCGCCTCGACGTCCTGGCCCGGGATCCGGGAACGATTACCACCATGGCCCGGAACCTCCGCGGAGAGGGCTACCGCGTCGAGGTGAGGCAAGGGTCTCAGGACTCCTCACAGAGCCCCTATGCCTGGCGGTACAACGCTTCGTGGTTCATCGACCGGAAGGCTCCCGAATGACGCTCAACAAGCGGGAACGAATCCTCGTGGCGGCCACCGGTGTGGCAATCCTGGTCTTCCTTGGCCGGTCGGTCCTGCCGGGGAGTCTGCTGCCCTATGCTTCGCTGCGGGCGCAGCGCGACCGGCTCCGGGCCGATGTGGTCCAGAAGGAGGAACAGCTTAGCGCCATCCAGTCGCGGGTCGCCCCCCTGCTGGCCGACTGGGAGGCCCGCTCCCTGCCCACCAACCGCCAAGACGCCCGCACACGCTACCAGTTCTGGCTCACGGAGCAAGTCGACAGCGTCGAGCTGGCCCGCGCCTCCGTCGTTTCGGGTGAGGGCTCCGAGCAACAGGGAATCTTCCGCAACTTCACCTTCACGATCCGCGGGCGGGGATCGCTGGAGCAGCTCGTGGAGCTGATGCACCGCATCTACTCCGCCGGCCACTTGCACCAGATCCGTCGCATGGTGCTCAACCCGGCCGACGATCACCGGCAGTTGGACATGGTTCTCACCATCGAGGCCTTGGCGCTCTTCGGTGCCGACCGCGAGGATACGCTGAGCGACGCCCCGTCGCCGCACGATCTCGCCGAGGTCTCCGAGTATCGCGATGCCATCGCGGGGCGCAGCTTCTTCACGCCCTACCGGCCGCCGCCACCGACGGACCCTCCCGCGGTAGCCGACGAGGGCCCCCCGCCTCGACCGGAACCCCCGTCGCTCGACCACCTGCAGTTCACGTTCCTCAACGGCACCACCGAGGTCAACGGCCACCTCGAGGCCTGGCTGCTGACGCGAACCAGCGGCGAGAGCCACCGGCTCCGGGAGGGGGAGACGTGCTCGGTGGGCGACGTCTCGGTGACGGTGGTGCGGATCGAGCGGCGGCACGTCCTGATGGAGATCGACGGGCGGCACTACCTGGTCGCACTGGGCGAGAACCTCCGCAACGGCAAGGCGCTCGAGGAGACGGTCACCGAGGAGAGCATCTGAGGCGCGGCGCCGGCGGGCTGTCGGGCGGAGCGGCGGGTGTGGTAGGCTGATGGTGAGGGACCGGCCGGTCCCGCACCATCACAGAACCCAACGGAGGACTCGCCATGTCGTGCCGTCGCCTGCTGCTTGCCTTGGGGCTATGGGGGCTTTTCTGCGGATGCGCCGCCGCCGAGCCGCTGCGGGCGCTGATCGTCGACGGCCAGAACAACCACCCCTGGCGCGAGACGACGCCCCTGCTGCTGCAGCTCCTGGAAGAGACGAACCTCTTTACGGTAGATGTAGCCACCACCCCCGGTCCCGGCGAGGACATGAGCGGCTTCGCCCCGGACTTCACCGCCTACGACGTGGTGGTGATGAACTACACCGGCGACCGCTGGCCGGAGGCGACCGATGAGGCCTTCGAGCAGTACGTGGCCGGAGGAGGCGGCTTGGTGATCTACCACGCTGCCAGCAACGCCTTCCCCGACTGGCCGGAGTACAATCTCATGATCGGTCTGGGAGGCTGGGGTGGGCGCGACGAGCGGCACGGCCCCTACGTCTACTGGGAGGACGGCCGCTTCGTTCGCGACGACTCCCCCGGCCACGGCGGCGGCCACGGGGCGCAGCACCCGTTCCTGCTCGTGGTCCGCGAACCCGATCACCCGGTCGCCGCGGGTCTCCCCGAGGAATTCATGCACTCGGCCGACGAGCTCTACAACCGCCTCCGCGGACCGGCGGAGAACATGACCGTCCTGGCCACCG
The DNA here is from genome assembly GCA_007119795.1 of Planctomycetales bacterium. The sequence goes on from SKOZ01000031.1 coordinate 54,959, forward strand.
CCTACGACGACCCCGCCCACAGCGGCACCGGCCGGCACGAGCCGCTGCTGATGACCATCCGCTACGGCGAGGGCCGCGTCTTCCACACCGCCCTGGGGCATGCCGGCCAGCAGCTCCGCAGCGTGGCCTTCATCGCCACGTTCCAGCGCGGCGCGGAGTGGGCGGCCACGGGAGAGGTCACGCAGGAGGTCCCCGCCGACTTCCCCGGCGCGGACGCACCCGCCGTGCGCGAGCCGTAGGCGACGGTTACAGGAGAGGCGGCGTTGATAGGAGAAGCCCTGGAGATCCTCGCCGGCTGGAGCCGGCTCGATACGGCGATCATCCTCACCGCGGCGGTCGCGGCCATGGCCTGCGCGGTGCCGGGGGTGTTCCTCGTCCTCCGGCGGCAGAGCATGATGGGCGACGCCCTGAGCCACGCCGTGCTCCCGGGAATCGTCCTTGCGTACTTGGCCACCCACGCGGCGCAGTCCGCGGGCTGGATCTCGGCGGAAGGGTACCTGGCCACGCGGCACACGGCGCTCTTCGCGGGGGCGGTGGTGCTCGGAATGCTCACGGCCGTGCTCACGCAGGCGGTGCGGAGGCTCGGGCGGGTCGAGGACAATGCCGCCCTGGGAGTCGTCTTCAGCTCCCTCTTCGCCCTGGGGCTGCTCCTGGTGCGGCTGGCGGCGGACCACGTCCACCTCGATCCCGACTGGGTGCTCTACGGCAACCTCGAGTCCGCCGTCCTGGATACCGTGGCGGGCACGGCGATTCCCCGGGCGGCTGTCGTCGTCGGCGCCATGCTCACCGTGAACCTCCTGCTCGTGGCGATCTTCTTCAAAGAGCTCCGCATCGTGACCTTCGACCCGGCCCTAGCGACCACCCTGGGCATCCCTGCCCAGGCGGTCCACTACGCGCTCCTGGCCGTGACGGCGGCCACCCTCGTGGCGGCCTTCGAGTCGGTGGGGAGCATCCTCGTGATCGCCATGCTCATCGTGCCCGCGGTCACGGCGGCGCTGCTCACGCAGCGGCTGGGGCCCATGATCCTCGTGAGCCTCGCCGCGGCCGCGGCCAGTGCCCCCTTGGGCCACGTCCTGGCGATCGTAGCGCCCCCGCTCATCTTCGGGCGCTTGGGGTATCCTACGGTGGTCGACGCGAGCACGGCGGGGATGACGGCGGTGGCGGCGGGACTCTTCCTCGTGGCCGCCGTTCTCCTCGCCCCCGGCGACGGGCTGGTGAGCCGCGCCCTCGTTCGCCGGCTGCTCTCCTGGCGGATCGCCGGCGAGGACTTCCTCGGCATTCTGCACCGCGCCGAAGAGCGCGGCATCGCCGAACCTGCGGCCGTCCGCCACATCCTCGATACGGTATACGGAACGGGGAGGCTGTCGCGGCGCTGGATCGAGTGGCGGCTGCGCCGTGCGGGATTGATCGTCGCCGCTCAGGGACGATACCAGCTCACCGAGCCGGGACGGACCGTCGCCCGTTCGCTCGTCCGCAGCCATCGCCTCTTCGAGACCTACATGGCCCGCCACTTCCCCCTGCCCGACGACCACCTGCACGCCACGGCCGAACGGGTCGAGCACTTCATCGACCCGGTGCTCCGCGATTCCCTGGCCGCCGAGCTCGACCAGCCGCGGAGCGATCCCCACGGCACCGCGATCCCTGACGACTAGTGCTCCGTCATGAGTCGCCTGACAACCCCCGGGTGCTCCGCCGCCAGGTTGCAGGTCTCGTGGGGATCGTTGACCAGGTCGAAGAGCTCGACTCCTTCGGGTGACGAGCCGCGGGCCGGGTGGTGAATCAGCCGCCAGCGGTCGGTGCGGAGCGTGCGCTGCTCCCCCCACCAGCCGCGGGCGGGCTTGGCGCTGCCCGCGGCGGGGTCGTCGAGCTGGGGTCGCAGGCTCCGGCCGTCCAGACCGGCAGGGGATGGAATCCCGCACAGATCCGCAAGCGTCGGGAAAATATCGACCGTCTCGACGATGGCGGCGCTCGTGACCCCGGGAGCCTCCATGCCGGGCGTGCGGACGATCAGCGGACAGCGGAGAGCGTGTTCGTAGAGGCAGTGCTTCCCCCAGATAGCATGGTCGCCGAGGAGAAACCCGTGGTCGCTCCAGACGACGAGCACCGTGTTCTCCATCAACTCCAACTCGCGGAAGGCATCGAGCACGCGGCCCACCTGGGCGTCGACGTAGCTCACCGAGGCGGCGTAGGCGTGGCGGAGGAGGGCGGCATATTCGGGATCATCCTCGGGATCGCGTCCCGCGTGGCCGTAGTTGTTGCGGAACTCACCGCTGCGGTGCCAGCCCGACGGCTCGGGCGGCCGCGCGGGGTTGGCCGGCGGCGGGATGGCGTCGGGGTCGTGGAGGTCGAACCACCGTTTGGGCGCCGCAAAGGGGAGGTGCGGCTTGAAGAAGCCGACGGCAAAGAACCACGGCTCGGGCGAGGCGGCCAGTTCGCGGAGCATGGACACGGCCTCGGCAGCCACGTAGGCGTCGGGGTAGGCGGTATCCGGGCCGTCGAAGGCCTCCCACGGCGGCGATTCACCGCGCCTCCGCGGCACTCCGTTGGCGTAGCCGTGCATCATGGCCTCGGCGGTCTTCCAGGGCGACTCGGGAATCCAGCAGCGGTCCCAGGCCCCGGGCAGCTCTTCGGGCCCTTCGGCCCAATCCTTGCCCGTCAGCCCGCCGGGATAGTGCGTGACCTTGCCCAGGGCCAGGGTGCGGTAGCCGTGGCGGCGGAACCACGCCGGCAGGCTCTCATCTCCCCATTCCCGGTGCGTGGCCAGGATCGCATTGTTGCCCACGTGGACGGGGCGAACGGGATAGCGGCCGCGGATCAGCGCGTATCGCGAGGCGCCGCAGGTGGGCACCTGCACGTAGTGGTGGGAGAAGAGCCGCCCCTCGGCAGCCAGGGTGTCGAGGTGGGGGGTTTTCGCGTGGGCTGCGCCCAGGCAGCCGAGGTCGTTCCGCAGATCGTCGATGGCGATGAAGAGCACGTTCGGCCGCCCCTTTGCACCCGCGGCGGTGCCCGAGAGTGTGCCCAGAACGGCGACGAGCAGAACGCAGAGACGCAGGGGAGGGAGAGCGGCGATCGACATGGCGGCAGTACGGTGCGAAGTGGAGGAAGGAGCGCGCGGAGGGCAATCGCCTGCCGGACGTTCCGCCGACCCCTTGGGCGAGTCTACTCGGCGCCGCGCAGCGGGTCAACGCATTCCTGCCCTTGAGGTTGTCCCGCCGCTTCCGCAGTTCCTCTCTTGCCGGCAGCAGCACCAAACCGCCGGCGCTGCCTCCTGCTCCTGCCAGCTCGACGCCTGGGGGCGATACCACCGCTACCCAGGCGGACGCCGCTACTCGCCCAAGGCGAACTCCTTACTCGCCCAAGGCGAACTCCTTGATCCGCGCCAGGTAGTTCGGCCGGCGCGGCCGACTGCACCCCGACTGCAGAGCGACGGGATGGCGGCCCTCGGCGCGGTTGCGAAGCGGCACTTCGTGCCATTGGTAGCCGAGACGGGCGAGCTCCACCACCAGCGAGGTCGAATCGCTGAGCGACCGCTCGACGCGACGTACGGCGCGGCGGCGGAACATCTGGCAGGTGCCGCTGTGCGGCCCCCGCACCCCGGGAGTCTCCGGTTCGCCGGGCGGGACCCCCAGGACCGTCTCGTGCCCGGCCATCGCCCGCCAGAGCCGCGGCACTTCGTCGATCGGCAGGCGGCAGTCCTCGTCGCGCAGAAAGAGGATCTGTCCGCCGCTGGCGGCCAGCGCGGTCCGCACGGCCGTTGCCCGGCCCGCGGGTGTGCCGTGGCGGACGACGCGGAGCTGGGGGAAATGCCGCGCCAGCTCGTCGGCCACCTCGATGGTACTGTCGCTGGAGGCGTCGTCGACGATGATCAGCTCGAACTGCGGCGTCAACTCGGGAAGCACGTCGAGCATCTCGTGGACCATCGCCGCCAGCGACGACTCGGCGTTGCGGACCGGGAGGAGGACGGAAAGAGAGGCGTTCACCAGAGTTTCCTCGCGGAGGGAGAGAAGCCCCAGACGCATTCTCCGCTTCGGTTTCGGCCCGGCGGCCACTAAAGCGCAGCTTCCGCAGCGCCAGTTGCGCCTTTCGTGTCGAGGCCGCCGGTCGCAGGTGCGGTGCGCGACGTAGCGGCGAAGGCAGCCCAGGGGCGACCTCAGCCCGCAGGATCGCGCCACACGGACCCCACCGCAGCATGGGCCGTTCGCGGGCACGCCGCGGCCGCCCCCCTGGCCGACGGCCGCGGGTTTAGGGTATGGTGTAGGCTTTCTTCAAGGTACCCGCCGTTATCCATTATCCCCGTCCATCATGCCGGACCAACCCGCTATCGAGCCCGACTTCTCCCGGGGCGACGGACTCCTGCCCGCCATCGCCCAGGACGCCGCCTCCGGCGCCGTCCTCATGATGGCCTACATGGACGCCGCAGCCTACGCCGAAACCCTGGCCACCGGCCGCGCCGTCTACTACAGCCGCAGCCGCCGCCGCCTCTGGCGCAAAGGAGAGGAGAGCGGCAACGTGCAGATTGTCCGGGCCGTCTACGTCGACTGCGACTGCGACACGATCCTCCTTACGGTCGAGCAGGTCGGCGGCGCCGCCTGCCACGAAGGTTACCGGAGCTGCTTCCACCGCCAGGTCTGGCCCGAGGCCCGCGTCGTCGGCGAGCGGCTTTTCGACCCTGCGGCGGTCTACGGCAAGAAGCCCGGCTGATCGTAGGGTTGAGGAGGATCGACTTTCGGCACGCGTCGATCAGTTGTCGGGAGCACTTCGCCACGCGTCTCGGCCACCTCCAACGGACCACGGACAAGCCACCACGGACGAACCACGCGCATGAACAACATCCTCAAACTGGGAATTCCCGCGGGCAGCCTCCAGGAAGCCACGGCCGATCTCTTCGGGCGCGCCGGCTACAAGATCACCTTCAGCAGCCGCAGCTATTACCCCTCGATCGACGACGAGGAGATCGAGTGCCTGCTGATCCGCGCCCAGGAGATGGCCCGCTACGTCGCCGACGGCGTCCTCGACGCCGGCCTGACCGGCTACGACTGGATTGTGGAGACCCGGGCCGACGTGCACGAAGTGGCCGAGCTGGTCTTCTCCAAGGTGAGCCGCCGGCCCGTCCGCTGGGTCCTCTGCGTCCCTGAGGACTCGCCGGTGCGAACCGTTGCCGACCTGCAGGGGAAGCGGATCGCCACCGAGGCCGTGGGGCTGACCATGCAGTACCTGGCCCGCCACGGCGTCACGGCAAAGGTCGAGTTCAGTTGGGGGGCTACCGAGGTGAAACCCCCGCGGCTGGCCGACGCCATCGTCGAGGTCACCGAGACGGGCAGCTCGCTGAAGGCCAACAACCTGCGGATCGTCGACGAGGTCCTGCAAAGCACCACCCGGTTCATCGCCAACCGCCGCGCCTACGAGGACCCCTGGCGGCGGGCCAAGATCGACGACGTCGCCCTGATGCTCCGCGGTGCCATGGCCGCCGAGGGGAAAGTCGGCCTGATGATGAACGTCCCCCGCCCTCGGCTCGGCGAGGTATTGGCCATCCTCCCCGCCTTGCAGCAGCCCACGGTCGCCGACCTGGCCGACAAGGATTGGGTCGACGTGACCACCATCCTCGACGAGTCCGTGGTCCGCTCGATCATCCCCCGCCTCAAGGTGGCCGGCGCCCGGGGGATTGTCGAGTACCCGCTGACGAAGATCATTGATTGAGAGGGGACAAGGGGGAGGGGTCAGGTGAAGAGCTTATCCCTTGAACTTGGACGGCAACCGGCCTGCCCACGGCGGTGCCCATGACGACCTTCCCCTCGACAACGCAGTGGCCGGAGCGCGGCGGGCGGCCCGCAGGCATCTCGGCCGGCTTCGCCCGCCGCAGCCGCCGGCACCGCTCCCCATCGGCAGTCGAGCCCCCTGTGGCGGCCGGTCGGCCCCAGCGTCCGCGCTGGAAGTGGCCCCTGGCGGTCGGCCTGCTCCTGCTCATGATGGGGGGGGCAATCTGGGGCCTCACGCTCGCGCAGCGGCAGGATCGCCGCCTCCCCGAGGTCCCCGCGCTCGGCTATCGGCTCGTCAACACCTTCCCCCACGATCCCGAGGCCTTCTGCCAGGGGCTGCTGTTCGTCGACGGCGAGCTCTACGAGAGCACCGGCCTGTACGGCCGATCCTCGCTCCGCCGCGTGGACCTCGAGACGGGGCGGGTCCTCCAGCGCGTCGACCTGGACCGCCGCTTCTTCGGCGAAGGGATCACCGCCTGGAATGACGAGATCATCCAGTTGACCTGGCGCGAGCAGGTGGCTTTCGTCTACGACCGCACGACGTTCGCCCACCGCCGCAGCTTCCGCTATTCCGGAGAGGGCTGGGGACTGACCAACGACGGCGAGCGGCTGATCGTCAGCGACGGCTCCTCGACGCTCCGCTTCTTCGACCCCGCGACCTTCCGGCTCATCGGCCGGCTGACCGTACGCGACCGCGGCAGGCCCCTGCGGAACATCAACGAGCTGCAGTACGTCCGCGGCGAGCTCTTGGCCAATATCTTCCACTCCGAACGCATCGCCCGCCTCTGCCTGACCACCGGGGACGTCACCGCCTGGATCGATCTGAGCGATCTCTACCCCCGCCACCTCCGCACCCACGAGGAAGTGCTCAACGGCATCGCCTACGACGAGGAGAACGACCGCCTCTTCGTCACCGGCAAGAACTGGCCCCATCTGTATGAGATCCGGATCATCGAGGAGCGGGAAAAGACGAAAGAGTAAGAGCAAAGGTGGCAGGGGAGAGGAAACAGAAGGCAGGAGCGCGCGAATTGCTCCGCCGCCCCCATCTCGGGCGGTTTATAGCCCCACAGCGGCGGCGATCTGCTCGAGATGCTCCTTGGCTTCGCGGCCGGCGGCGTCGGGATCGTCGATGTAGGGGTAGAGTTCGACGGTCACGAAGCCGTCGTAGCCGGTGGCGGCGATGGCCGTGAGCACGGCGGAAAAGTCGATGGCTCCGCGGCCGGGGATGCGGTGGGCGTGGACGCGGTCGGCGGCGATGTCCTCGACGTGGTAGTGGCGGGTGTGGGGGGCCATCTTGGGGATCCAGTCCTGCGGCTCCTCGCCGACGCAGAAGGCATGGCCCACGTCGAAGTTCAGCCCCACCCGCGGTGAATTGATCCGCGCGGTGAATTCCAGGTACTGGTCGAAGCGCTCGATGAGCAACTCCGGCTCGGGCTCGATGAGCAGATCCACGCCGACCTCTTCGGCCACCTCGACGCAGGGCATCAGGGCATCGTAGAACGTCGCCGCGGCGGCGTCCCACTGCTGCCCCGGCTGGAGGGGACCGCCCGGCTCGGTCTGAATGCTCGGCGCACCGAGCTCCGCCGCCAGGCGGAGGGCTCGCTTCGTGTGCTCGCGGCGGATGGCGCGATAATGGGGATCGGGCTCGATCCAGGAGGGATGCCAGTAGGGCTGCCGGGGATCGGCCACCGCGTTCATCATGAAGGCGTTCATGTTGGCGATACGCAGCCCGTGGCGGTCGAGGGCCGCGCGGATGGCCTCCCTCTGCACCGGCAGCAGGCCCGCCGGCCAGGCGTGGGGGGCATCGGCCAGCAACTCGAGGCCGCGGTAGCCGAGCCCAGCAATGCGGCGGATCGCCTCTTCGACCGGGTAGTTCAGGTAGGCGTTCGAGCTATAGGCGAGCTGCATGGTGATCGAGCAATTCCTGCGGATAGCGGCGTCGTTCGGTTCGCACCGCGGCGCCGGCAGCCATTATCGCGATCCCGCGGCACCGTCGCCAGCCCCCCCAATCGTTGTGCAAATCTGCCGAGCCCCCACCGGAAGCACATTGGGGGCCCACATCAAGCACGCCGACGCTCATCTTCACCGGGCTGAAGCGGCGAGGCCGTCTCCCTCGAAGATGGGGGCCGCATCGCACAATCCACCTTGCCGCTTCCGCGCGGGCAAGATATCCTCCCTCCCCGCATTCGGTTGCGATGGCCGGGCGGGCGGCGAGATTGCCCCATCCCCCCGCCCTCCCCAACCGCCCGTACGAGGCACGACGTCGCCTCGTACGCCACGTGGGATAAAGACTCCATCTCGTCCGCTAGCCCGAGAGGGACCGCCCTTGTGAATCCGATCAGTCGCGTCGCGCAGTCGTTCTGGAAATCGCCGGTCGTTTGGGGATTTGTGGCGACGGCGAGCTTCTATGCCCTGGTCCATGCGGGGGTCTTTGGCTCGGGGTTGGTGGTGCGGCTCTTTGCCAGCCACCCGGTCGAGTACGTCGAGACCTCGCTCTTCTTCGTCGGTATGGCGGCGCTCTGCCTGATCCTGGCCGAGACGCTGGGCCAGTTCCGGCGGCTGGGCGAGAATCTGCTCGGCCCGATACCAGGGGGGGGACAGCCGGTGGGCGACGCCGCCGTGCTTCTCGACCGCCTCAAGCGGCTGCCCGCCGAGCGGCAGGGGGATATCCTCGTCCGCCGTCTCCGCGAGGCCCTCACCCACGTGGCCCGCCGCCGCAGCGCCGAGCGCTTCGAGGAACACCTCCATCACCTGGCCGACCTCGACGCCGAGCGTCAGCACGCCGCCTTCGCACTGGTGCGGGTGATCATTTGGGCGATCCCGATCCTCGGCTTCCTGGGGACCGTCATCGGCATCACCCTGGCCATCGCGCAGCTCTCGCCCGAGGCACTGGAGCAGTCGCTTCCCGAAGTGACGGCCGGACTGGGCGTGGCCTTCGACACCACGGCGCTCGCCCTGGGGTTGTCGATGATCCTCATGTTCGCGCAGTTCTTCACCACGCGGGTCACGGCGCGGCTCCTGGAGCGAGTGGACCAGCGAGCGGAAGAGGAGCTCGTGGGCCGCTTCGAGCAGGCCGCCGCCGGAGACGACGGGCAGATCCGGGCCGTCCGCCGCATGGCCGATGCCGTGGTGGCGATGGGCGAGGACCTCGTCCGCCGCCAGGCGGAGCTCTGGCAGGCGACGATGGAGGCCTCGCAGCAGCGGTTCGCCCGACTGGCGGAGACGGCCGGCACGCAGTTGCACTCCGCCCTGGCGGGCGCCCTGGAGAAGAGCCTCAAGGCACACGCCCAGGCGGTCTCGGCCGCCGAGGCAGAGGCTGCCGACGCCAACCGCAAGCACTGGGACCAGGTACAGCGGAGCCTGGCGGCGGGCACCGAAGGGGTCGTCGGGCTCCAAGCCGAATTGGCGTCCCAGGCCGAGGTTCTGGGGCGCGCCGTGGAGGCGACCGGCCAGGTGATGCGTCTCGAAGAGGCCCTGAATCGGAATCTCGCCGCCCTGGCCGGGGCGGCGCATTTCGAGCAGACGGTCAACAGCCTGGCGGCGGCCATCCACCTATTGACCGGCAAGCTGGGCCAGCTTCCCGGCGAGCCTCCACGCGTCCACCTGGAACCTCCGCGCAAGACAGGTCAGGCGGCATGAGACCGGCTTCGTCGAGCCGACGCAGGAAGCGGCGGGGAGAGGAAGCGGCGACGGCGCTCTTCCCCTTCCTGGCGGTCCTCGTCTGTACGATGGGCTCGCTGATTCTGCTGCTGGTGGTCATTGCCCGCCAGGCGCGGATCGAGGCGGAACGGGCCGCCGCCGCCACCGAGGCCGGGGAGGTTCCGGACATCGATTTCGAGCTGGAGCTCGATCTCGTCGAGTGGCGGATCGATGAATTGAAGCGGTCGCGGGAGAAGACCGAGCGCGAGCTTGCCGAGGCGCGGCTCCGCCTGGGGCACATCGAAGACCACACCCGCCGCCTCGTCGGCGATCTCGAACGGCTCCAGGCGATGGCCGCCGCGCTGGACCGCGACGACGAAAGCGAAGGGCGCAGCCGCGAAGTGCTACGCGCTGATTTGGATCGCCTCGCCTCCGACCTGGCCGAGGCCGAACGCGGCCTGGAAGCGGCGGAACGGGCCGCCGGCAACAGGAAGCCCTCCTATGCGGTGATTCCCTACGAGGGGCAACATGGGACCCGCCGGCGACCGATCTACATCGAGTGCCGCGGCGATGCGGTGGTGATCCAGCCCGACGGGATACCGCTGGCAGCCAGCGACTTCCTCGGCCCCCTCGGACCGGGCAACCCCCTCGCCGCCGCGATCCGTGCCGCGCGCGAGCACATGCTCGTCAACGGCGGGCTTGCCGAGGACGAGGAACCCTACCCTCTGCTCCTCGTGCGCCCGGACGGCATCGTTGCCTACTATGCGGCACGGGCCGCCATGGATTCGTGGGGTTCCGAGTACGGCTACGAGCTGATCGACAGCGAGATGGAGATCGCCTATCCGCCGATCCACAAGCAACGGCCTGAGGTGGTCGAACAGGCCGTGCTGGCGGCCCGGCAGCGACAGCGATTGCTGGCCAGTGCCGCGCCCCGGGGTTATGCGGGCGGTGGACAGCGGCGGGAGTTTCGCGCAGCGCCGGGCGGGGGACTGGTCCCGATCGGCGGCAGCGGGACACCGGGGCGGAGCCGCGGCTCCTTCTCGAGCCGGGCGGCCCCTGCCCGCGATCATCCTGAATCCAATCCCTATGCCGATCTGCTGGCCAACGTCGACCGCGGCGGGACCACAGCGGGCGACGCGGGCAACGAGGCCGCCGCGGGACTGGGCGACGGCGGCGCCGGTGCGGGGGCGCCGCCGGGCGGCGGCGAAAGCGCAAGCCCTTGGCAGACCGCCCCGCGGAGCCCTGCCTTCGCTTCGCCGGTAGGGCCCCACGGCCGCGACGCCCTGTCCGGCGGGCCAGTGCCGAGCCGGGCGGGTGGTTCTCCGAGCGACGGCAACAGCGATCCTGCGCCTCCGTCCGCAATGGCGATTCCCAATAGCGAAGGTCCGGAAAACGGGCCTCCAGCTCCCGGTCGTGACGTGCCTCACGGTTCCGACGTGGACTTCCCCGCTGTCGGCGAAGGGGAACGCCTCGCCGACAGCCCCATGCCGCAGGGAATCCAGCGCCATTCGGCGTCGCCGCATGAGGAATCGAGCGACGCTGCGGAGGCCTCGGGGGTGCCGGCGGCCACGGCTGCCGGCATCGAGCGACCGCCCACCGCGGGCGCACAGGGCTCCGGACCATCACAGCCGTCCCACGCGCCGGGCGGGGGCGCGGGGGCCTCGCGTCCGATGGAGCGCCACTCCCTCAACGTCGACCTCCCCGAGCCACCGGTCGGTGCGGTGGGGATCACCAGGCCGATCCGCGTCGAGTGCTACGAGGATCGCCTCGTGCTCCCCCGGCAGGGCACGCGGCTCGATGCGGTGGTAATCCCCTTCGGGGCGTCGACGGCGGATGCCATCGAGCCGCTGCTGACCGCATTGGCGGCCGACTATGAGACCTGGGGTGACGCGGGAAGGGGCATGTACTGGCAGCCTGTGGTCGAGGTGTGGGTCGATCCGCAGGCCCGGGGGCGGTTTGCCGAGCTCAAGGCGGCGGTGGACCGGCTGGAACAAAGGTAGGAACCATGCGCGGCTACCGAGCGGAGACCGCGGGCGAGGGCCAGGATTCGTTCCTCGACGTGGTGGCCAACATCGTGGGCATCCTCATCATCCTGGTGATGGTGGTGGGGGTGCGGGCGCGGAACGCCCCGGTGGAGGTCGCCGCCATCGGGGATGAGGAGACGGCCCTGGCCGTCGAGTTCCGCGAGGCCCTGGAGACCGAGCAGGTCCTCCAGGGCGACAACCACCGGCTGGTCGAACGCCTCGAGTCCGTGCAGGCCGAGACCCTCCGCGCCGCCCTCCGCCGCGAACGGCTCGGGCTGGCGGCGACGGCACTGGGCCGCCAGCTCGACGCGCACCGCGACCAGCTCGACGCGGAGGTCCGCGAAGCGCTCGACCTCCGCGACGAGGTCGACCGCCGGACCCGCCAGCTCGAGGCCCTCCTCCGCCGCCGCACGGAGATTGCCGAACAGGAGGTGCCGCCCGAGGTGCTGGTCAACTACCCCACGCCGCTGAGCCGCCCGGTGGACGAGGGCGAGCTCCACTTCCAGCTCCGCCGCGGACGAATCGCCGCCATTCCCCTCGAGCCCCTTGTGGACTTGCTCAAGGAGGAGTTCCGCCGCAAGGTCCCGCAGCTCCGCGGGGCTTCGGAGATCTCCGGATCGGTGGGGCCCTTGGAAGGTTGGCGGATGGACTACGAGCTGGAGCGGTTCGACGTCGCCATGGACGACGTGATCGACACCGGCCTCTCCGGGAGCTATGCGCGGCTGCGGCAGTGGACGCTCGCCCCCCTCGACCCCAATCTGGGAGAGCCTCTCGGCGCGGCCTTGGCGGAGGGCTCGCAGTTCCGGACGATCCTCGAAAGAACGCGTCCCGGCCGCAGCACGGTGACGCTCTGGGTCTATCCCGACAGCTTCCGCGAGTTCCGCGAACTGCGGCGCCTCCTCCACGAGCGAGGTTTCGCCATGGCGGCCCGCCCTCTGCCCGAGGGCCTGCCCATCACCGGCTCGCCGAGCGGCAGCCGCTCGGCGGCGCAGTAGACGTTCACCGTGCCCCCGCCAACGCCCAGGAGGCCTCCTTCTCCAGGAGGCGGCGCTTGGTGCGGATGCCGCCGGGGGCCGAATAGCCGCCCAAACCGCCCGAAGAGGGCACGACGCGGTGGCAGGGGACGATGAGGGGAACGGGATTCGCCGCCATGCAGTTACCCACGGCGCGGGCGGCAGCCGGGCGGCCGGCGGCGGCGGCGAGCTGCGCGTAGGTCTGCGTCTCCCCCGGCGGAATCTGCCGGCAGGCGCGGACCACGCTCTGCTGGAAGGGCGTCAGGTGAGGCAGGTCGACCGGTACGTCGGCAAAGTCGTCCGCCGCGCCGCGCGCAAAGGCCTGCAGGCGGGCCACCAGATCGGGCCTCCACACGCCCGTCTTCGTGTCGCAGCCCAAGCTCTCGGCAAGCCGATTCGCAGCGCGCTGGGCCGAGGAGTGGCCGAAGGTCAAGTACCGCACGCCGCGCGGCGACCCGACCAGCCCCATCCAGCCCAGCTCGCTGGGAAAGATAACCACCGTACATCCGCTGTCGAAAGTGACGGACCCCATAGATAGCCGATCCCGCTCGATGAACCAGATTCTGGAATGCATCCCAAGTGCCGACGGCCCCCTTCTCTCGCCCCCAACCCCTAGCATCGTCTGCCGTGCCCCGCTTCGCAAGCCAATCCTCAGCCATCTCCATCGGCGAAGCGCGAACACCGCCCACCCGAGGCGAAGCGCCCGAATCCTTCCGCCTGCCCCGGCACACCCGCCATGGCGCCAGCGCCCCGAGGCGCAAGTCCGCGGCAGCGGCTTCCGGCAGCCGCTCGCGGGTGCCCTGGCGGCAAAGCGCACCATTGTGGCAGACGCGCCGCTCTTGTCCAGACCCCGCCGCCCCCGCCGCGCACTGCATTGGGGTGTCTTTCGTGGCCATTCCGAGGGGGTTCCGAGGGGGGCGGATTGACGCTGTCCGGCCCGCTGCACACCATAGTAGTCGCGGAGGCGGGGGGCCATCCTTCTCTCTTTGGGAGGAATACCGATGAAGCGGCTGGCAACGGCACTGGCAGTGGTGATGATTGCGGGGAGCGGTTGGTGGAGTCCCCGCGCAGTTCGCGCCGAGTCCGCGCGGCATACGGAAGTCACGATCCGCGGAGAGCAGTTCTTCATCAACGGCCGGCCCACCTACGAGGGGCGCGAGTTCCGCGGGATGAAGATCGAGGGGCTCTTGATGAACAGCCGCATGGTCCAGGGCATCTTCGACGACCTCAACCCGGAGACCATCGGTCGCTGGACCTATCCCGATACCGGCGCGTGGGACCCGGACCGCAACACCCGCGAGTTCGTCGCCGCCATGCCCGCCTGGCGGGAGCACGGCCTGCTCTCCTTCACGATCAACCTCCAGGGCGGCAGCCCGGAAGGCTATTCCCGCGAACAGCCATGGCACAACTCGGCGCTGCGCCCCGACGGCTCGCTCCGCGAAGACTACATGGGCCGCCTGGAGCAGATCCTCGATAAGGCCGACGAGCTGGGGATGGCTCCCATGCTGGGCATCTACTACTTCGGCCAGGACCAGCGGCTCGAGGACGAGGCGGCGGTGATCCGCGGCGTGGAGAACGCCGTGAACTGGGTGCTCGAGAAGGGCTACCGCAACGTCCTCATCGAGATCAACAACGAGTGCAACGTCCGCTACGACCACCCCATCCTCCAGCCGGAGCGGGTCCACGAGCTCATCGAGTTCGCCCAGGGGATCACCCGCGACGGCCGCCGCCTCTACGTGAGCACCAGCTACGGCGGCGGCACGGTGCCGCGGGAGAACGTGGTGGCGGTCTCGGACTTCCTGCTCCTCCACGGCAACGGCGTACGCGACCCGCAGCGCATGGTGCAGATGATCCACCAGACCCGCGCCAGGGAGTCGTACCGCGGCCAGCCGATCGTCAACAACGAGGACGACCAGCCCTGGCGGGTGGCCGAGCAGGGATTCGGCTACACGGGCAACAACTTCATGGCCTGCGTGGAGAACTACGCCTCGTGGGGCTATTTCGACTTCCGCCTGGACGATGAGCTGGGCGACTTCAACGAGGGTTTCCAGACGGTGCCGGCCAACTGGCAGATCAGCTCGCCGCGGAAGCGGGCCTTCTTCGACCTGCTGGCGGAGATCACCGGCAGCCCCGGCACGCCGCGGCTGGAGCTGGTGCTGCCCGAGGCGGCCGTGCTCCGCGCCGGCGAGGGCGTGGATGTGGAAGTGAAGGTCGAGAACGCGCGGGAGGATGCGCCCATCGAGCGGGTCGAGCTGCTGGTGAACAACGCTGTGGTGGCCGAGGTGGAGGGGGCGCCCTTCACGTTCCGCCTGGAAGACCTGCCCGCCGGCGAGCCCATGTTGCGGGCGCGGACGACGTATCCTACCGGCGAGAGGGAGGTGACCGTCGAATCGCCCTACGGGACGCTGATGGTGCTCGAGGAGCCCGGCCGCGTCTTCGTGCCCGACGAGCCGGGCCCCGTCGTGCTGCCGGCCGCCGACTACTACGACCTCACCGATGGCGCCAGGCATCAATGGGTGGAGACGGAGCATCCCGCCGCGCCCGGACCGGTGATGCAGGCCGTGCCCAGCGTCCAGCAGATCCTCGGCCCCGACCGCGCCAGCCCGCGGATGGACTACCACGTCCGCCTCGACGAGCCGGGGACCTACTACGTCTGGGTCCGCGGACTCGCCGGGAGCGGCGACGAGGATTCGGTCCACGTGGGGCTCAACGGTGCGGCGCCAGCCAGTGCCCAGCACATTTACCCCTTCGAGCCTTTCGATCAGTGGGTCTGGGCGAACACCAACCGCCAGGGCCAGCGGGCCGCGCTCGAAGTGGGACAGCCGGGCGTGCATACCGTGAACGTCTGGATGCGCGAAGACGGCTTCCTCCTCGATCGCATCCTCCTCACCCAAGATTCGGATTTCGAGCCGGAGGGCGAAGGCCCCCCTCCTACGTTTCAGCAGCAGGCCCGTTGAGCCGGTCGACGTGGCGGTCACCAGCGTGGCCGGCCATCCGCTCGCCACGACATTCTACCAGTCGGTGAAGTCGAATCGGCCGTGGCCGAGGCACTCGCCGAGGCCGGTCCGGCGGCCACCCTGGCCGCCATCCCCAGGGGTCCCTACTGCCTCGCCGAGCTGGCTCCCGAGCAGACCGTTCCGCCGACGGCATGACGGCGGCCCCGGCACCGTCTCCCGGCAGCTCCCGCGCCGCTTTCACCCCGCGTGCCGTGTCGCTCAGGGCAGGGCCTCGAACGCAAGGCGATCCCCTTCCCACCCGAGCCGCTCGGCGAGCTGCGCGGGCCAGGTCCAGGCCTGCGGCTCGCCGGCCTGCAGCGTCACCTTCGCCCGCTCGGCAGCCAAGGCCAGGGCTTGGGGCATGTCCAGGTAGCGGCGGACGTTGAGAAGGAAAGGCCCCTCCCGGTGCGTGGCGGGCAGTTCCGCCAGTTCGAGGCCCTCGATGCCGGTCCCGAAGATCGCCGCGTAGACCGCCACCCCCGCCATGGGCCCGCGGGCCCGCAGCGCGAGCGGCGCCTCGGCAAGGCCTTCGATCCGGCGAATCGCCTCCACGGCCCGGCACACGTCGTAGACCCGCATGCCGTCGCGGGTCTGCCCGAGGAGCATGAAGCGGCGGCGGATCTGGACCTGCTTCCGCGGGTCCTCGTCCCAGGCGGTCGGCCCAATGCCCCGGGGCGGGAAGAAGACCGCCGCCGTGCCCGGCTCGGGTTGGTGGGGTGCCAGTTGTTCCGCAGCCGTTTCATCTCCCGCCATGAAGGCGGCCTCGGCCAAGGGGGCCAGCTCGTCCCACGCTTCCGCATCGAGCAGGTGGACGACGATCCGCTCGATCGCGTTACCGCCGAGCGGCGTGATCGCGAAGAAGGCCAGGGGGACGTGCTCCTGGCTCTCGAAGACGAAACGCCGGAACAAATAGCCGTGCTCCTCGGTGGAATGGTCCAAGGTCACCGCCGGCGGCTCGGCCTCCTCGGGCCAGCCGCGGAACACCTTTTCCGAAAGGGCCTCGCGCAACCCGTCCCGGAGCGCCTCCCACGTGGCGGCCGAATCGGGCACCTCCGGCGGCTCGGCTGCGGGGACGAAGCTCTCGTGGATCGAGGTGTTCCGCTCATCGGCCGGCAGCTCGGCGAAGACCTTGAGCTCCTCGGGCTCGAAACGCCGCTCGGCCGGGGCGATCACCTCCTGCTCCCGATCCATCAGGTGCTGGTCGAACCAGCGGAAGGCGGCCTCGCGGAGCGGCGTGAGGTCGCGGTGGGGACCGGGAGCAATGGTCAAGCCGAGATGGTCGCGGGCCCCGAAGGCGGCGTAGAGCGGGCGGACCTTCTCGTAGGTTCGGACCACACCGTCCAAGGGAAAGATGCGGTCGTTGTCCGTGTTGATGATCAGCAGCGGCCGCGGCGCCACGAGCGCGGCGACCATCGGATAGTCCCACTCGTAGGTGTTCACCATGAACATGCAGTCGCAGTGCCCCTCGACGACGCCGTCGACGACGTGGTTCGTCATGTCGGTGATCCCCGCCACCGGCGCGGCGGCGGCGACGCGGTCGTCGATGGCGGCGAGCCACCAGCTATAGGCCCCGCCCCCGCTGCGGCCGGTGACGCCCATCCGCTGCGCATCGACCTCCGGCCGGGTCTCGAGGTAATCGAGCGCCCGCACGCTGTTCCAGGCCTCGACGCCCGCGGGCGTGTAGCCGCGGTTCTTCCACCACCACATGTCGTAGCGGTAGGTGCCGTGGTGGATGCCCTCGATCTCGCCGAGCTGCAAAGTATCGATGATCAGGCAGACGTAGCCGTTTTCCGCAAACCAGACGCCGTGATGGTGGTAGTTCACCTTGCTGCCGTAACTGACGCCGTCGCGGCGCGTGGCCCCGTGGCCGCAGACATAGAGGATCGCCGGTGCGGGCCCCTCCAGCCCCTTGGGCACGTAAAGGTTCCCCGTCACGTAGAGCCCGGGGAGCGACTGGAAGTGGAGGTTCTCCACGGTGAACGCCGCGCGCTCCACCGTGCCGGTGACCTGGGCTTCCAGCGGTGTCCGTTCCGGGAGCGGGTCGAGGCCGAGCATCTCGAGGAGCTGCCAGCGGTACTCCTCGCGCCGCTCCTCCCAGGCTTCCTGCGAGGGGACCTCGGCCAGGCAGGCCGCGGCCAGCCGCTGCGTTTGATCGGCGAAATAATCGGCCAAGGCGGCGTCGGCATCGCCTCGTGCGGTGGCCTCCCCAACCGGATCGGCCGCCTGGCTCGCCGTTGCGGCGACGAGGGCGAGGGCCAGCACGAGGGGGAAGCGGATCGTGAGCAGGTGCATGGTGTTTACCTCCCGGGGGAAGGCCTTTCGGGTTGCCGGTTACCGGTGATAGCCGTATCGCCTGTCTCACCCCTTGCGGATGGCGGCGAAGCGGGCCGTCTGCTCGCGGATGGCCCGCTCCGTGGGGAGCCGCTCCATCGAGCTGGCTCCATAGAAGCCGTCGACCGCCGGGCACTGGCGGAGCACGTAGGCGGCGTCGTCGGGCTCGGCGATGGGACCGCCGTGGCAGAGGACGAGGACCTCCTCGCGCACCGCCCGCGCCGCGGCCACGATATCGGCAATGAGCGCCACGCACGCGTCGAGCGATTTCGCCGTCTGCGCCCCGATCGAGCCCGAGGTGGTCAGCCCCATGTGGGCCACGAGCAGGTCCGCGCCCGCCCCGGCCATCTTCTCGGCGTCTTCCGGGGAGAAGACGTAGGGCGTCGTCAGCAGGTCGAGCTCCCGCGCCAGGGCGACCATCTCCACCTCGCGGTCGTAGCCGAATCGCGTCTCCTCGAGATTGGCGCGGAAGACTCCGTCGATGAGCCCCACGGTGGGGAAGTTCTGCACCCCGGCGAAGCCCTCCTCGCGGATACGGCGGAGGAAGCGGTCCATGCGGCGCATGGGGTCGGTGCCGCACACGCCCGCCAGGACGGGGGTCCGCTCGACCACGGGGAGCACCTCGGCGGCCATCTCGAGGACGATGGCGTTGGCGTCGCCGAAGGGCATGAGGCCGGCCAGCGAGCCGTGCCCGGCCATGCGGAAACGGCCCGAGTTGTAGATCACGATCAGGTCGATGCCCCCCGCCTCCTCGAACTTGGCGCTGATGCCTGTCCCCGCCCCGCCGCCGATGATCGGCTCGCCGCGGGCGACCTTGGCGCGGAAGCGCTGGAGGATCTCTTCGCGTGTCTCGGCCATTGCCTGGCTCCTTGGTTCTGAGAATGGTTCCCGCGCGCGTCCTACGCGCCCCCGGCGGCCCGCACCCGCTCGAGCAGGCACTCGGTCGCGCGGTGGGCGAAGGCCTCGTCGTTGATGTTGCAGTCGAGCTCCTCGACGGGAATGTCGCCCCGCAGGTTCTGCCGCAGGGCGGCGAAGAGCGCGCCGTCGGCCTCCGGAGACCAGAAGGGCCCGCCGGGGGCATCGATCATGCTCAGCCCCTTCAGCGGCAGCAGCACGGTGACCGGTCCGGCGCTCTCGTTGAGGCGCTCGGCGATGGCCCGGCCCAGGGCGGTGCACTCCTCGGGCGTGGTCCGCATCAGGGTGATGTTCGGGTTGTGCTGGTAGAAGGTCCGTCCCTGGAATCGTGAAGGGACCGTCTCCGGGGCCCAGAAGTTGACCATGTCGAGGCACCCCGGGGCTACGACGGCGGGAACCCCACTGCGGGCGGCCGCCCGCAGCCGGTCGGGACCGGCGGCGAAGACGCCGCCGACCAGCTCGTCGGCCCACTCGGTCGTGGTCACGTCGAGCACCCCGGCGATCCGCCCCGCCTCGATCAGCTTCTCCATGGTCCGCCCCCCGGTCCCGGTGGCGTGGAAGACGAGGACCTCGAAACCGGCGGCTTCCAGAACGCGGCGGGCGGCCTCCACGCAGTCGGTGGTATTGCCGAACATCGAGGCCGCCAAGAGGGGCTTGTCGTCGCCCGCGGGCACCTCGGTCTCGACCATCCCGCAGACGGCGCCGGCGGCGCGGGCGAAGACCTCGCGGCTGATGCGGTTGACCCCGGCGACGTCCACGATGCTGGGGACCATGACGATGTCGGCGACGCCCACGTAGCCCGACGTGTCGCTGCCGGCCACCGTGGAGACCATCACCTTGGGCACCCCCACGGGCAGACCGCGCATCGCCGCGCAGGCCACCGAGGTCCCTCCCCCGCCGCCCAGGGCCAGGATGGCGTCGAAACGTCCTCGAGCGAACAGTTCGGGAATCAGCGTCGCCGCCCCGCGGCTCATCACCGCCACCGCCTCGCCCCGGTCGCCCCGTTCGCGGAGCACCGCCAATTCGGTGCCGCCGGCCCGCGCCACCTCCTCGCTAGAGACGTCGGCAGGAACCGCAGGCCCTGCGAGTACTCCGACATCAACGAGCAGCACGCGGTGCCCGCGGGCCTCGATACACTGCCTGGTGAAGGC
>SKOZ01000004.1 GCA_007119795.1 Planctomycetales bacterium
GCAGGACGTCGACGCGGCCGACATTGTCGCGGCGGTGCCACTGGACGTAGACGTTGCCCGCCGCGTCGGCACTCTGTCCGAAGGTGGCCGGATACTCGGAGCCGACGTGGGCCGGAATCTCGCCCACGGCCCGCAGCAGGGGAGCCTCCCCGCCATCCTCGAGGAAGACGGTCCGCCCGCCGGCCGGCATGACCACCGTCCGGTCGATCAGGGCGATGTCGCGCGAGCAGACGAAGTGATCGCGCCAGGTCACCCGGTCCTGACCGTGCTCGAGCCAATCCGCCCCGCACCAGCGGTCGCCCCGGAAGCCGACGATCTCCTCGACGAAGTCCCAGGTCCAGACGACCTCGCCGGCCGGCTCGACGGCGTAGACCCGCGCCCCCAGCGTGGCGAAATAGACACGGTCGTCCCCCACGGCGGGAGCCGAGAAGATCGGTTCCCGGCAGTCGATCTCGGCGACGACGGCCCCGCTCTCCCGATCGAGGACGTAGTAGTAGCCGGCCATCGTGCCCACGTGCAGGTAGGGGCCGATGACCGCGGGTGTGGCGACGTTGTTGCAGTTTCCCGGCCCTCCCCGGGTGGCGAAGCTCCAGCTCACTTGGTGGGTGGCAGCGTCGATCGCCAGCACGACGCCCGAGCCGTCGACGACGAACACCTGTCCGTCGCTGACCACCGGCGCCGCGAAGAGGGCATCGGTGCAGGGCACGGCGGCGATCAGCCCCAGGGGAAGCTCCAACGAAGCCTGCGGCGCGTTGCCGGAGCGGAGTGCGTCTCCCTGCAACTGCGGCCACGAATCGGCCCCGTTCACCGCGGCACCACGGGCCGCCAGGGTGAGGAGAACCGTTGCCCACAGGAAACCGCGCGCGAACCTGATCATGGCGGACCTCGCCGTCTTCCTTTCGAACTACGGCGGCAGCACGGGCTGTCGCCGCTCTGCCTGGGAATCTCCCCTAATCTACGGAGCCACCCTCCACGGCAACCTTGCGCGGGCGAGCCGGGAGCTATCGCTCGGCCACCCGCGCGCGTGGGGGCCATCACGCCGGCCTCACCTGCCCGCCGGCTCGGGCTCCCGCTCGACTGCTGCGGATAGCAGCATTGTAAGTCCGCCACCAGGCGGTTGCCAACCTGCGCATTCCGGGTTCCGGTGCCCGATTTCAATCCCGGCGAGCTTCGCCGCCGGCTCCCCGACTGCGTGCGGGTCCTCGATGCGCTGCTGCGCGAGGGGCACACGGTCTACGTCCATTGCAGGGGGGGATCAACCGCTCCCCGAGCAGCGTGGCGGCCTATCTCCACTGGCTGCAAGGGATGTCCCTGGCCGAGGCGGCAGGCCTCGTCACCCGGCGGCGGCCGTTGCCATGAGATTGCGGGGCTGTGGGGCGGGCCCATCCTGCCATCGGTTGCGGCGTCAGTCGGCCACGGGGGCGAACTCCAAGCCGCCGAAGTTCAGCGGCGTGGCGTCGAACCGCACCCGCAAGACGCGCGTGCCCTCGGCGAGGCGCACTCTCTGCGGCGGCAGTGGCTGGTAGTTGCCCCAATACTGGGTGCCCGTGGTGAAGCGGTGGTCGAACGAGAACTCGGCGAGCGGCTCATCGTCGACTTCCAAGAGGATGCGGTCCGGCTTCTCCGAGTAACCCTGCATGGCGTCGGGACGGGCGATGAAGGGGGTTACTTGGTAGTCGCCGGTCTCCCTCACCTGGACCGTGTAGAGGACCCACAGGCCGCGATGGCTGGCACCGATGCCGCTGGCGTTGGGCGAGGAGATCCCCTCCTCCCTCCGGAAGTCGAGGTTCCACGGAGGCCTTCCGTAGAGGTTGTCGTTCAGGTAGCTTCCGTACGCGGTGCCCTGCCCCCCTTCGTCGTAGTGGCCGGCGACGATGCGGCCGGGAACGTCCTGCGGCCGGCCCTCGAAGGGCCTGCTCGGCTCCCCCGACGGATTCTGAACCAGGAAGCTGAGCGACTCGGAGACGCCGATCAGCCCGTCGGAGTCGCGGGCCATGGCGACGAGGACGTTCTCGCCGGTGTAGAGCTGGTCGGCGGGCAGGGTGAAGGCGGCCGCGGCCGCCCCCTCCGCGCCGCGGATCCGGCCGTTGATGAAGAGCAGCACTTCGGTCACCGAACCGCCGGACTTCTCGGCGGTGACCTCGAGGGTCACGCCGCGGCCGGCGGGAACGACGCGGGCCGGCTCACGCATCCGCATCGCCACGGCGGGCCTCTGCCGCCCGCCCAAGTCTTCTTCGTAGACCCGCACATAGTCGACCGCGAGCTGGTCGGGCCACTGGGCATCGTCGTAGTGGCCGAAAAAACCGCCCCTGCGCGGCTCGCGGAAGCAGCCGGAAATGAGCAGGTGCATCGGCTGGTTCGTCACCGGCACCTCGGTGTGGTCGAGGCGGAACGTCTCCTCGCCGTTGTG
Source organism: Planctomycetales bacterium (assembly GCA_007119795.1). Next base: position 2,411 of record SKOZ01000004.1, read on the forward strand.
GTAGAAGATGTACTCCAGCGGCGTCCACTCCACGCCGATCACGTGGAAGGCGTCCCAGTCGTCCACGAGCACCGTGGAACGGTGGGAGACCCGGTAGAGCCTGTTGCCCGCGAGCCTCTCCTGCGGACTGCGGTCGGCGGGAGCGGGCTCGAGCTGCGCGTCGAAATGCAGGCACTGCGCGTAATCGAGCTGCTCTTTCGGCTTGAAGAAATCCTCGAAGATGTCGATCTCCTGGCCCATCACGAAGGGGTTGGGCCCCGGCTCGACGCCGTGAAGCCACACGGCGCCCCACCAGCCCGGCTCCCGCGTGAACCGGGCACGGGTTTCGACGTAGCCGTACGTGAAGTGGAAATTGCCCTTGGTCTCGATGCCGTGGTGATAGCGGTAGGTCCCCTCCTCGTCGCGGGTCACCTTGACGACGAAGTGCCCCCGGCCGTCGACGTCGGCATGGTCGTCGCAGAGCACGCCCTGGGCACCGTCCCAGGCGAAGGCCGGCATGCTCGAGCGGCGCCGCGTCCACTTGGACTCGTCCAGCTCGTCGCCCTCGAAGTCGTCGCTGAAGACGAGCCGCCACTGCTTGTGTTCCGGCGGACCGGCACCCCGCTCGGCGCCGTGGGAAGATTCGGCGAGGACCGCAAGCAGTCCCGCCAACACCACGACCAAGATGCGTTTCATCGTGATGGTCCCGACGAGGGAGGTTTCGGAGGCTTCCGCTTTGCGGACGATCTCATCCCAGGCTGGCGCTATGCATCGGGAAGGACGCTTCCCGTGCCTGCCGGCTATTCGCCGAGCACCGCCTGGGCGTGGCGGGCGAGGTGGCCGCGGAGGTCGGTGGCGTAGGCGCGGAGCGTGTCCTCGCCGAGCCCCTCGTGATCGCCGAGCCGGTAGAGGGCGCGGGCCAGGAGCAGCTCGCGGAGCGACTCGCGGCGGGTGTGGACGGCGTTCAGGTAGCGGGCCTCCACGGCGTCGTGCGCCTTGGCGGCATGGATCGTGTCGTGGACGTAGCCCGACATCCCCGGCCTGGCGAGCAGTTCGGCGAGCGCGGCCGCGGCAGAGGGATCCTCCAGCCGCTCGAGGGCCATCGCCACGGCGCGGTGGTGGGAGAAGTCGGCCTCGGCGTCGAGCAGCGCCACCATCTCGAGGATCGCCGGCACCGCCTCGCGGGCGCCGGCCATGCCGAGGGCCACGATATCGGTGTCCAGGGGGCTCAGGGCGTCGCCGTACTGGCCCATGCCGCGGTAGTTCCAGCCCTGATCCCAGGCATCGGCGGCCCGGATGCGCCCGATGAGCAGGTCGGCCCCGGCGGCGTCGCCGAGCATGGCCAGCTTCTGGGCATAGGCATACTGCCGCTCACCCTCGCTCGACGCGAAGGCCTCGCGAAGCAGCGGCAGCGCCTGTTCGCGGTGGAGGAAGACGATCGCCGCGGCGCGGTAGTCGTCCGGGGCCTCGCGGACCGCCTCGGCGATCTTTTCGGCCGACATGGGGAGCGAGTCCTCGTGCTCGAGGGCCTCTTCCGGCAGGTTGCCGATCTCGACGAGCTTCTCCTGCAGCGCCTTCACGTCGATGGCGCGGAGCAACGCTCCCTCGCGCGAGGCCATGGCCGCGGCCAGGCCGGCGGCGTAGCCCTGGTTCTGGATGCAGGGCTGCATGCGGGTCAGGGGCACGGCGTCGCGGTGGACGCTGATCCCCAGGCCGGTGACCAGCAGCCCCTCCATCCCCCGCGGCAGCAGGCAGCGGTAGGGGATGTTGACCGTGAAGCCCTGGCGGTGCGGCGGGGTCTCGAGCATCAGGTAGGGATCGACCGTGAAGCCGTGCGAGTCGAAGTCGCTGTACGCCTGGCCGATGGTGTCCGGATAGGTGCGGCCGACCATCTGGTCGAGGATCGTCATGTAGAAATCGCCCACGATCCGCCGCCGCTCGCGGGTATCGATGAGCTGCGCCTGGTCGAAGGCCTCGGGGTACTTCTGCTTGGCGTAGACGAAGACGTGCCAGACGTCGACCATGTCGGTCTCGTCGACGATGGTGAAGTCGGTGTTCGTGTAGCTGGAGCCGAGGCGCCGCGGGGGGAGCCCCGTGCCCTGCATGCCGAACTCGCGGGCATCGGTGTAGTCGAGCTCCGCGCCGGCGGCCGCAGCGATATCGGCATTGCCGGTGGAGTCGATCACCACGTCGGCCAGCACCACGCCTCGGCCCTCGGGCGTGGCCACCACGGCCCCCACCACCCGGTCGCCGTCGACCAGGGCGCCGCAGCCGATGGTGCCGAACCAGACTTCGGCGCCTTCGTCGAGGAGCGTCCGCCGCCACCACTCGGCCTTCTGCTCCGGCTGCCAGGCGGCGCCGCCGGGAACCGTCGAGGTGAAGCCCGCACGGTTGCCCCAGTAGTAGCGGGTGATCAGGCCCGCCGTCCCCACGCCGCCGAGCGTGTGCAGGTACTCGACCACGAGCACCTCGGCCCCCTCGCGGGCCGTAGCGATGCCCGCCGGGGCTCCCCCCGTGCCGCCGCCGATGACCACCACATCGTAGCGGCCCAGGACGGGGAGGTCGCGAACCTCCTGGGGAATCGTGGGCAACTGCTGGTTCGGCCGCACCCCGGTGAGCAGCTCGCGGACCTCTGCGGCAGGCCGGGCATTCCTGTCCGGCGCGTCCCGCCCGGCGCTCTCCCCGCCGCCCGCAACCAGCCGCACGCCGGAAAGCTCGCCGACGTCTGCCGCCTCTTCAGCCGCCGCGGCGCCCACCCGCGCGCCGAGCTCGATCTGCTCCAGCGGCCGCAGCAACTGCTCCGCGCGGGCGCGACTCACATCGGCCACGCCGCTGAGGACGTACAGGCGGTCCACGCCGTCCGGCCGGAAGGCGTCGAGCGGCAGATCCTCGGCGTCCATGGCGTCGTCGGCAACGGCCCGGCGGCCATGCACGGCGTCGGGGGGGACCTGAAAGAGCCGGTCGGCGGTGACCTGTTGATCGGGGTGGTAGGTCGCCGTGCGGGCCAACTGGTCCGCGGCCGCCCAGGCGCGGTAGCTGCCGTCGGCCATGGGGAGCTCGAGCGTGTACTCGATCGTCTTGAATGCGCTCGTCGCCATGCCCGTCGGGGCATCTTCCCGGCAGGTAGGGCACTGCCCGGGGAAGTCGCAGGTGCAGGAACCGCCAAAGCGGGGTTCGATGATGCGCACGGAGCCGTTCTCGACCTCCACCGGCTCACCACCGACGACCACGCGGCGGAAGGTGTGTGTGCCGGCGGGGTAAGGCCGGAAGCGGGCGCCGGCCATGCGGGCCACGGCGCCGCGGTCGGTGGCATCGATGATCGTCCGCGCGCGGATCGCCTGGCGGCCGGCGCGGTTGGCCATGACGATGCCCGCCGGGGCCCCGGCGGCGTCGCGGAGCACATCGGTCGGGTAGCAACTGAAGAGGAACTCCACGCCGGCGTCGATCAGCACCCTCTCCAGCGTCTTCTTCACGTGCAGGGGGCGGGGCGGAGGGGGAGCAGCCGGTTCCTCGCTGCCCGTGCGGGCACGGATTACCTCGATCTCGCCCAAAAGCACGCGGCGGGCGTCGTCGGCCTTCTCGACGTCGAAGCGGACGTAGCGGGCCTCTCCCTGGACCGGGGCCGAGAGGAGAATGGGAGCCCCCACCGGACCGGCAACGCCTGCGGGGATCCCGTCGTTCTCGAGCACGGCCGCCTCACTCCAGGCAGCACCGTCTTCGCTGGTCAGCACCGTCACGCGCGCGACCTTGAAGTCCCTCTCCACGTCGTCATGGTCGCGGTGGTAGACCACGATCCGCACGCCATCGATTGCCTGGCTCTCGCCGAGGTCGGCATCGATGGTGACACTGCCGTCGTACTGGACGCTCTGGGAGGCGGCGTTCCCCCATGTGCCGTTCGTGAGCCGGCCGGGTGGATCGGTGTCGTGGTGGGGAGAGCCTGTGGGGCGGCTCGCCGCGTAGGTGAGCGCGATACGGTCCGGGTGCGATCCCACTTCAAAGACCACCGGGTCATCGTAGATCGCCTGCGCCAGCGGCGAGGCCGGCGCCTCGTCCTCCTCGAGCCAGAGGCGCAGCGTGGCGGTCATGTCGTCGCCAAGGTACGGATGCGGCGCGGCGAGAAAGACGCGGGCGCCCCCCTCGGCGGCCGCCAGGGCCGCCGAGACCGCCCCGGTGCTGCCGCCGACCACCACCACGTCGACGTCGTAGGCCAGCGGGAGCTCGCGCCCCGACTCGCGGACCGTCTCCGCGGCGGCCGCCAGCGGGGCGGTCAAGAGGGCAGCCAGCAACGCGAAGGCCGACAGCGGAGTCCGTGTTCGAGCGATCATGGTATTGTCCTCTCCGGTTTCAGTCCTTGGCCCCCAGGTCCCGCGTGTAGGCCTCCTGAATGAGGCGGTCCTCGTTCCGCTCGTGGGCGAGCAGCTTCTCGCGGAACGCGCCGAAGCGCTCGGCGAGCTCGTCCCACCAGGTGTCGCTTCCCATGGCGGCGCTCGCCCAGTCGGCCAGTTCGCGGGCCGCCTCGGCCATGCGTGGGTGCTCTTCGAGGAGGCCGTCGGCACGATCGGCGAGCTGCGGTGCGTGGGCCACGGCGTCGCTGAAGTAGCCGCCCCGCTCCTCGAGCTCGAAGTGGCTCAGCAGGTGGTCGGCCAGTTGGCCGAGCATCCGGCAGACCTCTTCGGGGGGCGTGTTCCGTTCGCCGGCCGCCCGGTGCAGTTCCGTGAGCAGGGCCAGCAGGGCCTTGTGATCCTCTTCAACGGCGCGGAGGATGTCTTGTTCGTGCGGATTGGGGTCCATTGGTCGCTTCCTGGCCAACCTGTTCGGTAACCGTCCCTCGGCAGCCCGCGAGGCCGCCGCCTCTCGCCTGCGTATTCGGCATGGTACGCGGCACAGGCCCCTGTGCCGTGCGTTTCCGAGTCGATGCCCCATCCCGCGGACCCGGGCACGCCAGACCCGCATCCCTGACTCGTCCTCCCGGGCGCTGCGCCGCACAGCACCTGTACGGCGTACTCTCCCCGGATGCGTGCCAGTATACGACGCCCGCGCCCTCCCGTCACCTGTTGTAGTGCCTGGTGGCTGGAACCATCCACGAGCCCACTCAACCCTAATCCCTCGCCCCTCGCCCCTCCCTCAGACCAGCCCGCGGAGCGAGGCGAGGCCGATGGGCTCGCGGCTGGCGATCGGTTCGCCGTAGGCTGCCCCGATCGACCAGCCCCAGGTGGCCGCCTGGTCGCGGAGGCGGTCGAGGAAGGTTGGCGGCTCGGGGCTGCGACCCTCGATGAACTGGCTGTGGTAAGAGGCGATGGCGGCCTGCTTCCGCTCCCAGTAGGGGCTGATATCCACGACAAAAGCCGGCTGGGGGACGATCCGTAGGTGGACGCAGTAGTAGTAGAGCACCCGCTCGGGATAATGCGGCCTGCCCGCCATCTTCGTCTTCACGAATTTCGCCCAGAAGCGGGCGTCCTCGACGAGCTTGGTGGCTGCCGCGTGGTCTGGATGGGCGTCGACCCAGTAGGGGGCGAAGAGCCATCGGGGGCGCACCCGGCGGATGACCTCGGTGAGCCGTTCGCGGGCTGCGAGGGTCGGCTCGAGGCTCCGGTTGGGCAGCCCCAGGTTCTCCCGCCAGGCAAGCCCCAGAATCTCCGTGGCGGCGGCGGTCTCGCCGAGGCGGGTCTCGATCGAGCCGAAGGGCGTTGGCTCGCCGTCGGTCAGGTCGAGCACTCCCACACGGAATCCCTCGTCCTGCATCCGCATGATGGTCCCGGCCAACCCGAGCTCGGCATCGTCGGGATGGGGGGCGACGACCAGCACGTCCAGCGCATCCGACATCGAGGGACTCCGTTTTCCGTCAGTGCCTATCTCTTGCGGCGCCCGGCCGGGCAGCAGCCCGCCCGGTCACTCTCAAACTACCCATTTCTCCGAGACCAGCTAGATTGGCCTTGCCGCCGCCGACTCCTCGCTCTATAGTATGCCGCCCCGGGGTGGATACGGAAGCAAGGTTCCCCTGCCTGGCTGGGCATGGAGGCTTCGAGAGTGATGGATCGACGGCTTTTCGCGGGACTGATGGCGGCAACGGCCATGGCTCTGCCCCTTTCGGAAGGGGCACGCGGCCAGGATGGCGGCACCGCGTGGCGCTCCGTCGGCGAACGGGTCCAGGGCACCTCCTTTGCCGATGCGCCTTCGCAAGATGGCCCTGCGGGCACTGCGCAGAACGATCGGTCATCGGCTGCTTCGGCAGGCCCGGCCACGCTCCCCAACGAGCACGGCCAGATCTGGCGCGAGTACGACATCGGCCCGTACACGATGCGGGTGACGAACACGAACCGCCCCGAACAGGCGGTCGTCGACTGGATCCTCCGCGAGACCGGCTACGAGGCCTGGCACGGGGAGCCCCTGGCCATCCTCTCGGCGACGAAGCGCACGCTGCGGGTCTACCACACGCCCGAGATGCACGAGAGGGTCGCCGGCCTGGTGGACCGCTTCGTCCGCACCGAAGGACAGACGTGGCATTTCAGCCTCCGCGTGGTGACCGTCGACAGCCCGGGATGGCGCGCCCGCGCCCAGGGAATGCTCCGCCCCGTCGCCGTGCAGACACCGGGCGTGCAATGTTGGCTGCTGGCCCGCGAGGACGCCGCCATGCTTCTGGCCGACTTGAGGCGGCGGAGCGACTTCCGCGAGCACAGCACGCCCCATCTGACCGTGAACAACGGGCAGAGCACCGTGGTCGCCTCGACGCGGGCCCAGAGCTACGTCCGCAACGTCCAGCTCAAGCCCAACGCCTGGCCCGGGTTCGAGTCGGACATGGGCCAGGTCGACGAGGGCTTCTCCCTGGAATTCAGCCCTCTGCTCTCCGCAGACGGGCAGATCATCGACGCGACGGTCAAGTGCCACGTCGATCAGGTCGAGAAGATGGTCCCGGTGATGCTCGACGTTCCCACCCCGGTCGCGCCCCGGCAGCGGGCCAAGATCGAGGTCCCGCAGATGGCCCATTACCGCTTCCACGAGCGCTTCCGCTGGCCCGCCGACCAGGTGCTCCTGCTGGGGCTGGGCGTGGTCGCGCTGCCCATTCCCGCCGACAACCGCGGGCCCGTTCCCGGGTTGCCCTTGCCCATCCCCACCGGCCCCCCGCGGGCCGACCTCTTGGTCTTTCTCGAAGGCCGCCCCTCCGCCGCCGGCGGCGGCGCCCCGCAGACCCTCGTCCGAGACCCGGCCGCCTACGCTCCGCGCTACTGACAGGGTGGTGAGGGGGTGGATTGACGCTTCGTTCCCCGTGGGGTACTGTGCCCCCCGTGGCCTTCGCCGGGCCTGCCCCCCCGGCCTCTCCACGCGCCAAGACTTTTTTCATGGAGTTCCACGATGCATGACAAGAGCGTCGAGCTGCTGAACAAGGCCGTTGCCGATGAATTGTCCGCCGTCCACCAGTACATGTACTTCCACTTCCACTGCGACGACCAGGGATACGACCTGCTCGCCGATCTCTTCCGCCGGACGGCCATCGAGGAGATGCTCCACATCGAGCGGCTCGCCGAGCGGATCCTTTTCCTCAAGGGCACGGTGGAGCTTGCTGCATCGGGCACCGTCCAGAAGATCCACGAGGTGGACGCCATGCTCAAGCTGGCGAGCAAGATGGAGGAGGCCAGCGCCATGGACTACAACCGCTGGGCGAACGAGTGCGGTGTCAACGCCGACAGCGTGTCCAAGAAGCTCTTCGAGGACCTCGTGGCCGACGAGGAACGCCACTACGACCAGTACGACAACGAGCTGGAGAACATGGGCAAGTTCGGCGACAAGTACCTGGCGCTCCAATCGATCGAACGGAGCAAGAGCCGCGGCGGGGGAGCGTCGGCCGAGTGACCGGCGTCGCGGTCGCCGGGGGCAGGGCCCGCCGCCCACGCCTTGTGCGGCGACGCGCCGGAGTGACCGCACCCGATCGTGTAGATCCCTTGCGTAGGAGACCCCCCCTCAAAGGCGCGCGGCACAGAGGCCTATACCGCGTATCCTTTTAGAGCCAGACGAGGTCGGCCGCGGCCACGGCCGTAAGACCGATGCTCACCAAGGCATTGACGTGGAAGAAGGCCTCGTTGGCGCGCGTCAGGTCGTCGGGACGGACGAGGCGGTGCTCGTAGACGAGCAGGGCGGCGATGGCCGCCACGCCACCGTAGTAGAGCCAGCCGAATCCGGCGTAGACCTGCGGCAGCAGGAGGAGCAGAGCCAGCATCACGGCGTGGCAGGCCGCCGCCAGGCGGAGCGCGCCGCTTACACCCAACCGCCCGGGGAGGCTCTGCAGCCCCTGCCGGCGGTCGAAATCGACGTCCTGGCAGGCATAGATGACGTCGAAGCCGGCGACCCAGAAGAGGACGGCGCCGCCGAGCACGAGCGGGGCCAACGCCACCTCGGGCCGCAGCGCCCCCCATGCCGCCAGCGGCGCCAGCATGAGCGCCCCGCCCAGCCAGAAATGGGAGAGGGCGGTGAACCGCTTGGTGAAGCTGTAAGCGAAGAGGAAGAGCAGTACGGGGAGGGCAGCGACCAGCGGTAAGGGATTGCGGGGCAGGAAGAGGAGCGTCGAGGCGACAAAGCCCGCGGCGGCCACGGCGGTGAAGAGCGCCACGCTGCGGGTCCCCAGGATGCCCGCCGGCAGGTGGCGGGTCCGCGTGCGGGGATTCGCGGCGTCGAACCGGCGGTCGGCCAGGCGGTTGAAGGCCATCGCGGCCGTGCGGGCGAAGACCATCGCCAGGAGGATGCCCGCAGCGTCCTGCCAGCGGAAGGGGAGCGGCGGGTCGGCGGCCGCATTCAGCCGCCACGCCATCAGCGCCGCCAGAAGGGCGAAGGGAAGCGCGAAGACGGTATGGCTGAAGCGAACCAACTCGAAGAAGTGGCGAATGCGTACCAGCATCGTGCCTCGTGTCTCCTCCCGGGGGATCTCCGCGTTACCAGGCCGGAGCTTCTTGTGGACCGTATCCTCGTTCCCGAGCTCTAGCTTGGGAACGCCCCTCCGCGAAGCTCTGCTTCGTAACGTCCGATCCTACCGATCCCCCACTTTTCATCAAGCTCCGGCGAAAATAAAACCGACATTGACGCAACGGCTGGGTAGCGAGTACCGTATAGCCCCCAAATCGGGTGGGGCGCGGTAGTGTCTCGGGATTACCGGGGCGATCGATTCGCGGGAAGCCAAGGATGGCTCTCGGTTGCAGGCATTGGCAGCGTGAGAACCGGCGGATGGCAACACCGCTCGTTGTGGTGGTGCTGGTCCTGTCGGTTGCGGCCGGCTCAGGATGTGCCTCGGGCCGCGGGGTGACGCTCCGCGCCGTCCCCCGGAGCCCCCTGGCCGAGACCTTCCAGCTCACCGCCCGCGAGGGGCCCCGGGTCAGCGATCGGGCCCTCCAACTCGCCCGGGTCCACGACCTGGCCGAGTATCTCCGCGGCGATCCCCGCGTGCTGCTGGCGCACCTGCAGGAGGAGATCGACCGCGAGCCCACCGCCGAGAAGGTCTACGCCTTTGCCGAGCTGAGCTTCCTGGCCGCGAAGCACCTCGAGCGGCGGAATCCCGAGATTGCCCTGGACCTCTACGGGGCCTCGGTGCTCAAGTCGTACGAGTATCTCTTCGACGAGCGGTTCGCCGCAGGACGCAATCCTTACGACCCCCAGTTCCGCCTGGCCTGCGACCTCTACAACGGCGCCCTGGAATCGGCCCTCCGCCTGGTGGCCGGCGACGGCGGCCTGCAGCCCGGAGAGACGTACACCATCGAGACCACCGCCGGCCGCTGGGACATCACCTGCACGCTCCGCGGCACCGGCTGGCGGACCGAGGAGTTCGAGCGCTTCGAGTTCGTCTCCGATTACGAGGTCCGCGGGCTCAAGAACCACTACCAGACCTACGGGCTGGGCGTGCCGCTCATTGCCGTCCGCCGCAACTTTCCCGGTGAACCGCGGGCGGCGGCCTACTATCCGCCCGAGCTGAGCTTTCCCGTCACGGCCTTCCTCCGCCCGGTGCCGCCGCGCGCCGGCGGCGATCCCGCGCGGCGAGCGGCGGTGCTCGAGCTCTACGATCCCCTGGAGACCACCTACCTGGCGATTGGCGACCGCCGGGTGCCGCTGGAGAGCGATCTTTCCACGCCCCTGGCCTTCTTCCTCGCCAATCCCCAAATGGGGCACATCAATACCCTGGGGCTGCTCAACCCCGAGTCCTTCGACGCCCTGCAGCCCGGACGCGACGAGGCCCGGATCACCGGGCTCTACATGGTCCAGCCCTACCAGCCGGGGAAGATCCCGGTGATCTTCGTCCACGGCCTCTGGTCGAGCCCCATGACCTGGATGGAGATGTTCAACGACCTCCGCAGCTCGCCCGAGATCCGCGAGCACTACCAATTCTGGTTCTATCTCTACCCGACGGGCCAGCCCTTCTGGATCAGTGCCACGCAGATGCGCCGCGATCTGGTCGAGGCCCGCGAGGTGCTCGATCCGACCGGCCGCGAGCCGGCCCTGGATCAGATGGTCCTCGTCGGCCACAGCATGGGAGGGCTCGTTTCCCGCTGGCAGACGCTCCACAGCCGCGACGACTTCTGGCGGGTGGTCAGCGACCGCCCCTTCCACGAGGTCCGCGGCGACGAGGCTTTCCGCCGCGAGCTGGCGGAGCTCTTCTTCTTCGAGCCCAACCCCTCGGTCCGCCGCGTGGTAACCATCGGCACCCCGCACCGCGGCAGCCCCTTTTCCAACCAGGCCACCCAGTGGCTTTCCGCCCGCCTGATCACGCTGCCGAAGTGGCTGGTGCAGGGCAAGGGGACGCTCCTGGCCGAGAACCGCGACCTGATCCGCGACGACCGCCTGCTGCGGATCGAGACCAGCATCGAGTCGCTCTCGCCCCGTTCGCCGGTCTTCCCCGTGATGCTCTCCGCAGCCGAGCGGCGGCCCGCGTGGGTGACGTACCACAACATCGTGGGCATCGTGCCCGGGCAGGGTGTCTTCGGCCGGCTGGCCGCCGGCACCGATGGCGTGGTCGAGGCGAGCAGCGCGCAGGTGGACGACGTGGCCAGCGAGCTGATCGTCCCTGCCGATCACATGTCGGTCCATTCCCACCCCCGCGCCGTGCTCGAGATCCGCCGCATCCTCCTCGAGCACCTCGACGACCTCCGCGGCCTGCCCCCGTCCCATCCCCACGACCGCACCGCAGCCCGGCCGTAGGGGGGCCGCCCCCGAAGTACGCCCCCAACCCGCTCAATGCCCGTCGTGCCCGCCGGGCTGGAGCCAGAGCGACCGCCAGTAGGCCTGGTCGGCTTCGAAGACGTCGAGCGGCTCGCCCGCCGGATCGAAGGAGGCGGGGAGGACGCCGAACCGTACCAGCTCGCGGATGTACTGCCGGTTGGGGCGGAAGCCCGGCGTGCCGTAGCGGGGCTTGGCATCGAGCTCCTCTTTGCCCAGCTCGATGGTGGCTAGGAGCTGCCGGTAGTCGGGGTCGTCGGTATCGGCGAAGACGGCCCCGCAGCTCTCGTACCCTCCCGCCTCCGCGGCCAGCGGGCCCAGGAGCAGCGGGGAGAGATGGGGGCGGCTGAAGTTGAGCAGGATATGGCTGCCGAAGCGGGCCAGGGGATCGTTCTCGATGATCACCCGCTCGTGGATCCCCACGGCCCGGTCGACGCCGCGGTCGGGCCGGGCCACCAGGGGCTGGAAGGGCAGGGCCCGGCCCCCTTCGTTCTGGCGATCGTCAAGCACGTGGCATTCACCGCACCGCCGCGCCAGCAGGCTTTGGTTCTGGGAAAAGACCCGACCGGCAGCCCGCCCCGCGACCGCCTGGTCCTCAGCGTTCCGCAGCCCCGCGTAACTGCCCGCAAACGGCGCACTGCTCTCGATCCAGAGCCAAACGGTCCGCCATTCCTCGGGAGAAACGGTGACGTCGTGGTGGCCGCCGCTGAGCTTGTCCAAGAGAGGGCTGGCCGAGCTGCCGATGCTGCGGGGGGCGTAGTTGCCCAAGCCGTTACGGCCATCGGAAACCTGCAAGTGCGCCAGGAGGCTGAAATAGCTGTGCGACCAGGCCGGCCCCAGGTCGCCGGAGAGGACCACCCCACCCTCGCGCTGCCCGTGGTCGTGGCACTCCACGCAGTGGCGGTCGAGGATCGGCTGGATGTCGCGGGTGAAATCGAGCACGTCGGGGAAGCCGTCGAACGGCTCGATGGGGCTGGGCGAGCGGCGAAACGCCTCGAGATCGGCCAGCTCGCCGAATTCGGGTGCGCCCGTCCGCGGTTCGTGACAGCCCACGCAGCCGGTTACCTCCCCGGGCATCACCGTGGTGAAGCTGTGCATCCGTTTCACCGAGAGGTCGTCCTCGTCGAGGGCCACGAAGAAGACCGGCCGCCCGGCGGGGACCTCGAAGTAGGCCGAGCCGTCCTCCTCGACGGGCACCGTTCCCAGGACGCGGTTGAGCGTGAACGTCCCCAGCCAGGAGACGAGGTCCGGCCCGCCGCTGAAGTTCACCTGCTTGGGCAGGTCCTCCATCACCAGCAGCCGGCGAATCTCACCCCGTTCCACGCCCTCGAGGTGGCGGCTGCGGTTCACGTCGGCCAGGATCAACTCCCCCGTGGGCTGCTCCCAGTCGACGCGCGGCGGAATCACCGGTTCCCGGGAGCGCGGCCGGATGACGCGCGGCTCGTAGACCTCGCCCTCGCCCGGCCACGTGTAGATGGTTTCCATCTCCCCCGCCCGGTTCATGACGCGGATATCCTTGCCCTGGGCCACGAGGAAGACGTCTTCCGAGACCGGGTAGGGATCTTTGATCAGCGTATTCCAGCCCTGGTGGAGCGACCGGGCTGCTCCCAGGTCGTCCGGCCCGGCCTTGGGATTGATGATGGTAGTGAAGCCGCGGTGGTCGGTAACCCCGTGCCCCGGCGAGAAGGCGGCGAGAATCTCTTCCGTGCCGGGGATCGGCTTGGCGGCGATCATCACGATGCCCGGATGCATGTTGCCGTAGAAGGGGAGCTGGTTGGTGCCGTCGGGGTTCATCGTCCAGAGGTGGTGGAACTCCACCTGGCTGCGGTCGATGTACTCCCAGCGGGTGAAGAGGATGCGGCCGTCCGGGAGCACCCAGGGGGTGTTGTCGTGGGCCGTGTTGAAGGAGAGGCGGCGGATGCCGCTGCCGTCGGCCTCGCAGCGGTACACGGTGCCCACCTGCGTCATCCAGCAGGCCACCCAGCTCCGGCAGCGGGTGGAGACGAAGGCGATGCCGCCGTCGGGCAGGTAGGTCGGCTCGTAGTCGTCGTAGGGCCCGTCGGTGATCTGCCGCAGCCCGCTGCCGTCGAGCTGGATTTCGTAGAGGTGGTAGTGGTGCGTGCCGGCCTTGAGATAGGAGAAGATCGCCTTGGTGCCGTCGTAGTGCACCTGGGGATCGCGGATGGCGCCGCTTCCCGCGTCCAGCAGGACGGTCGTCTCGCCGGTGGCCGGGTCGAGCTTCACCAGCCGCCCGTGGGCCGGGCCGCCGTTGCCCGAGTGGGCCATGTGCGATTCGTCGTCGCAGAAGTAGCCGATGTTGGCGTACCAGTGGGTGTCGTCGTACGTCTCGCGGACGGCGAAGAGGATCGCGTCGGTGCCGGCGAGCGCCGTGCGCGCAGCCTCGCCGCGCGCGTCCCCCGCGGCCAGTACGAGGAGCATTGCCGGCCCGATCAGGAGTCTTTGCGGAGCGTTCATCACCGGGAAGTCTCCCATGAATGTGTCGCGTGGCGGCCCGCAGCGGCGTCGCTCCTTCGCGCGCCACCCCCCCATTTCCGGCCGCGTCGATGTCCCCTTCGATTATGTCAGCCCTGCGAGCGCCACACAACACCGCGGCCCCATCCGCGTAGTGCCGGTACCCTTCATCCCCCAGCCTCGACCGGCTGCCGCTTGAAGCGCGGCCGGCCGCGTGGTAGGCTCCCATCGGGGAACGCCCCCAAGGCTTTCGAGGACGCCCGCACGAGGAGAACGACGATGCGCATCGCAGGTTACCTTCCCGGATTCCTCTGTTGGGGAATGCTCTTCCTGTTGGCCGTTGCGGTTCAGGCGACCGCCGCCGGGGAGATGACCCTGGACGACATCGTGGCACCGGGCACCGAGCCGATCGTTCTCGGCACCGGCTACGGCTTCAGCGAGGGGCCCGCGGCCGACGCCCGGGGGAACATCTACTTCTCCGACGGCCAGAACGACTCCATCCACTTCTACGAGCTCGGCCAACCCGTTCGGCTCTTCGTCGACGACAGCACCGACGCCAATGGGATGATGTTCAACCGCCGCGGGGAGCTCTACGTCTGCGAAGGCGCCGCCTACCGCATCGTGGCCTTCGACGTGGAAACCAAGGAGAAGCGGGTGCTCGCCGAGAACTTCGAGGGCCTGCGCTTCAACGAGCCCAACGATCTGGCCATCGACGCCACCGGGGGCTTCTACTTCACCGACCCCAACTACCGCCACCGCGGGCAGGAAACCGTCCGCAAGGAAGACACCTACTACGTCTCCGCCGACGGCGAGATCACGCGCGTCTCCACGGTATGCGAGAAGCCCAACGGCGTGCTCCTCACGCCCGACGACAAGGTCCTCTACCTGGCCGACAACCGCACGCGGCAGATCTACCGCTACGACGTCCTCGGCCCCGGCGAACTGGCCAACGAGACCCTCTGGCTCGAGCTCGACGGCCACCCGGACGGCATGACCCTCGACGAGCACGGCAACCTCTACATCGGCTGCAACAAGGCCGGCATCGAGATCTACTCCCCCGAAGGCCGCAAGATAGGAACCCTGCCTATCACGGCTTCGAACCTCTGCTTCGGCGGCGAAGACTTCTCCACGCTCTACATCACCTCGTGGGACAAGTTCCTCGCTCTGCCCACCCAGGTTCGCGGCGTGGCCCCCTGGCCGGCTCGCGATCCGCTGGACGACTGAGATCCGCCCTGCCCGTCGGCCGCGTCGACTCGCCCCGCCCGTCTCGGGCGGTTCGCTCAGCCGCCCATCAAGTGGTCGAGCACGGCCATCTCCAGGGCTTCGTAGTCGCGATCGGCGATGCACCGGGCTTCGACGTCCTTGGGGAAGGTGCGAACCTTCTCCACGAGCTTGAGGAACACGGCCCGGCTGTTGGAGAGGTGCTTGTGCGCCGCCTCGGCCTTCTGGGACCGCATGGCCTTGACGTCCAGCCCCACGAAGCGGCCCGATTCGGGATAGCCGCCCAATTCGAGCACCCGCACCTGGTTGTAGGCGCCGCGGAGGTTGGCCGCACCGAAGGTCTTGTCCTGGTCGAACTTCAGGCCGTTCTGATCGTTGAGGTGAACGCTCCAGAGCTTGCCCATGGAGAGGGCGAAGGCCATCTCGTCGGAGGGGTCGAGGCCGGCGAGCAGGGCGTGGGCCGTCTCGATCAGGCCGCCGACGCGGTTGGGGTCCGCGGCCTGTTCGGCCAGGGCCAGGGCGTGGCCGATCGTGGGGACGTACGCGTGATCCATGGGCTCGTTGGGCTTCGGCTCGATGGCGATCTCCACCTCCCGGTCGTGTTCCAGGCCGGCGTTCACCGCCTCGAGGAGGCGGCGGTGGGCCTCGATGGCGTTCTTCGCTTCGCGGATGTAGGTCCCCTCCCGGGCCAGCCAGAGGACGCAGAGCCGGGTGCCCAGCGCCCGGCCGATGTCGCAGCACCGCCGGAGCCGCTCCACGGCCCACTTGCGGCAGGCGGGATCGTTGGAAGTGAAGCCGCCGTCGATGCCGCGGGGGTCCTCCCAAAGCCGCGGCGCCACGAACTCGGCGGTCAGTCCCTCGCTGTCGAGCATCGCCCGCACCGCGGCGGCCTGTTTCTCAACCGCCGCCGCAGGAAGGTTTTCCATCTCGGGTACGGCGTCGTCGTCGTGGAACTGAACGCCGTCAAAGCCCAGCTCCTTGTAACGCTTGAGCTTGTCGCCGAACTCCACCGTCGGGCGGACGGGGGGGCCGAACGGATCGGCACCCTCGTGAAGGTTCCAGGGTCCGAACGAGAAGCGGTATGCTGCGGTCATGGCGATTTCCTCGTACTGCTCAGCTTCCCAACAGGCGGGGCGGCGCGAGAGTCGACACACGCCCTCTCTGTGCAAGACGAGATTCTAGGCGGTCTCGAGTTGCCCGGCCAGTCCCCCCGGACGCGACGGGGTCAGCGAGAGACGGGGCCAGGTCTTGTAACCTTGGGTGCGGCAGGGTTGGGGTATGGCCCGACCATTGCGGACCGATATCGAGGACGCCTTGTATCATGGGGCCAGCCGCCGCTGGCAGCGGCGGGTCATGGTGCGCGACGACCGCGACCGGCAGCGCCGGTTCGAGCTGTTGGACGGCGTTGTCAGACGATGCGGATGGCGCGTGTTCGATGCGGAGTTGTGAGTCCGCCGCCGCCGGCGTCACGGGGACGACGCGCGGCACGGCGGCGATCTACTTGGCCCACGGGGTCACGGATGAGGCAGTGGTTGTGATTGGGGAGTACTTCGGCGGCGCGAGCATGGCGGCCGTTTCCAAGACGGTAGCGCGGGCGGAGCACCGACGCGGAGAGGATCGCGCCTGGGATCGGCGTCGGGCCAGGCTATCGGAACGCCTGCTGGCAACCGGAGCTGCCTAGAATAGTTGAATTTCAAGCCCTGACCCCAATCAAGGACTTTTCGGCGGGGCCGGCGTGGCAGGTCAAGCGGTCGACAGGTCGTTCATGCCGCTTGGCTGAGGGGAGCCGGGGGATTGAGGGGAGCCTAATGCTTCAGGCGAAACGTTAACGCTGACATAAGGAGCGATCTCCTCGCCCCTGCCGCACGCCTCGAGGCTCTCGTTCCGATGCACCCGCTCGTCGAGCCCGATGTGCCGGAACACGTCGCCCCATGTGGCGGGGTTGCCGAACTGCTTGACCAGTTCGTTGGTCACCGGCTGCTCGTCCAACTCGGGGTGGTCCTTGACGAACTGTGCGTACTCGTGCTCGGCATGATCCTCGAACATCGCATTGAAATAGAAGGCGGAACGGAGACTGACGATAGCCAGAGTTCGTGCGAAGACCGCGTAGGACAGGGCCATCAGCTTAGGCATGAAGCGGTACCAGAAGCCGCTTTCCTGGATGTTGTCCTCGCGGATCTTCTCCACCGCAATCACCAAATGCCAGAATTCGTTGTCCTGCGAAAGCCGCCCCATATGCGCCAGGCGAATTCCCTCTTCGCGAATCCGGTCATCGTAGTAACCGAACGTCAACCGCCAATATGCCTTGAGTTCCCATGCCTGGTAAGGAATCCGCGCCAGGATCTCGATCAGCTTGATCTTGGGTATCGTCAGCGCCTTGCCGTAGATGAAATTCATGAACCAGAAGAAGAACCTCGCCGACAAGGTGTACTTCATGCGGGGCCGCGACAACGTCGCCTCTTGCTCCGCCTTGTAATCCACACCCTCCGGATGCAATTGCGTCCCTCCCACATGTTCCAGCATGGCTATCCCTTCAACAGGCTTCGACATTACAGGTTACCCTTTCGTGGCAACCCCCCCGCGGGGGTGCCTTCTTTACCCCTCAACTTACACAGCAGGCCAACTCGCTCCCTACGCTCCTTTTTCCCTCCGCTCGTTCGGCAACGTTTTCCGAAGCGAGCCAACCCCATTCGGAGGGAGCTTGTTCTGTGTATTTTACCGCATGAACAAGCATGGACCAGCGTAGCGCCGGTCGCGGACGGTGCTTGAGGTGCGCGGCGACGACCGGCCAGCGATTCCCGATGATGGCGAAAAACCCCACAAGCAGGGGGCTCGCTGGGTAGTTTCGCACCTCCGGCCGACGCGCCGATGCCGACCTTCGCCATGTTCGCGCTGAAGGACCCCTCGGTTCCGGCTTTCGACGGGCGTAACCGTTCACGGGGGACGGTCGCATTTTTCGGGCACCGGCGGTCGCTGAAGACAGGGTCTATTGGCCGTCTATTGGCCGAAAAATGGACCAGTCCCCGCCCGGCCCGTGAACTGTTACGGCAAATCGTGGAATCCAGTGTCAAACTAACGGCTCCGCCCGTAAAATGTTAGCCCGAGCACGGGGCATGCGAATCCAGGTTAGCGTGTTCCTGCATTGAGGGAGGGCAAGGTGATGAAACCGGTCTTCTCGTTCGTTGCGGTCGGTATGCTCGTGGCTGGTGCACTCGCTCGGCTGGCAGGGCCGGTCGTGGCGGAGTCGTTGCCGGAGCGGCCGGGGCGGGCGAGGCTGGTGGCGGTGGCCGACCGCGTGGCGGCCCTTGCCGAGGCGGAGTGGATCGCCGAGGACCGCCGCTTCGGCTTGGCCGCCGGGGACCTCGTCGGTGATGGTGCGGTGACCACCGCCCAGGACGCGGCCGGGGCGGTCGATGGGGTGAAGTCCAGCCGCCTGGGCTTCCACACCGCCAGCGCCGAGACCGACCCCTGGTGGCAGGTCGACCTGACGCGGGTCACGCCGATCGAGCGGGTGGTGGTTTACAACCGCACCGACGGCAGCACCGCGCCGCGGACCCGCCACATCCAGGTGCTCGTTGCCGAAGAAGGCGCCGAGGAGTGCAGGCCGCAAGACTTCCGCCTCGTTTACCAGCACGACGGTTCGGTCTTCTACGGGGCCGCGGAAGAGAAGCCGCTGGTGGTCACGTTCGACGAGCCGGTCGAGGCCCGCGTCGTCCGCCTCATGGTCCCCGGCGAGTGCTCCTTCGCCCTGGTGGAGGTCGAGGTCTACGCGGCCGGCGACCCGGAGACGAACGTCGCCCTGGGCAAGCCGGCGGATCAGAAGAGCGTCCACCCCACCGCCTCGCACCCGGGTACCAAGGGGCATCCGCTGCCGGAATCGCTCGCGGGTAAGAAGAAAGAAGCGGAGACACGTTTCTCGCTCGAGCACACCCGCGAAGTGCTCGGCCGGGCGGCGCGGCTCGCCGCGCGGCTCGACGGCCAGGCCGACCCGGCACGGCTTGCCCCCCTGGCCGAACGGCTGGCAACGCTGACCGGACGCGTCGACCAGGCTGCCGAGGCGAACGAGCTGCTTGAGGCCGAGCGATGGGACCTTTACCTTAAGGCCCGCCGGCTCCTCCGCGACATCGCCTGGACGAATCCGCGGCTGCGGGAGATTGACCGGTTGCTGTTCGTCAAGCGTCACGACCCCGGCTACCACATCCCCGGGGCGCTGGTCCACATGGTGCACCAATGCTACGGCTTCGGCGCCAAGCCGGGGGGCGGGCTGTACGTTTTGTCCGCTCCCTTCTCCGAAGTACCCAAGCTGAGTAACCTGCTGGCCGACGCCGTGGTCGAGAACGGCCGGCTGGCCGGCCGCCGGCTCGAGCCGGGGGCCTTCTTCCGACCGGAGGTCGCCTTCGACGGCGAGTCGATCCTCTTCCCTTACACGCAGGCGCTGGGCGAGAAGCCGGAGTGGTCGCCGCGGGCGTGTTACCACATCTACCGCGTCCACGCCGACGGCACGGGCCTTGTGCAGCTCACCGACGGCTCCTGGAACGACTTCGATCCCTGCTTCCTCCCCGACGGGCGGATCGCCTTCATCTCCGAGCGGCGGGGCGGCTACCTCCGTTGCGGCGCCTCCGCGCCCCGGTGGCCCTCGCCCACCTACACCCTGCACTCGATGGAGCCGGACGGCAGCGATGTTATCACCCTGAGCTACCACGAGACGCAGGAGTGGAATCCCAGCGTCAACCACGACGGCATGCTCGTCTACACCCGCTGGGACTACGTCGACCGCGACACGAACGTGGCCCACCACAAGTGGATCTGCTTTCCCGACGGCCGCGACCCCCGGGCCTTCCACGGCAACTACCCGAGCGGCCGCCGCCGCGAACGGCCCTGGATGGAGAATCAGATCCGCGCCATCCCCGGCTCGCACCGCTACGTGGCGGTGGCGTCGTCCCACCACGGACACGAGTTCGGCTCGCTGGTGATCATCGACCTGCGGCTGGAGGACGACGGAGCAATGTCGCAGCTTACGCGGCTGACGCCCGAGATTCCTTTTCCCGAGGCGGAAGGGAGGCCCGCCACGGAATTCATGATCTACGGCACCCCCTGGCCGTTGAGCGAGGACGACTATCTGGTGGTTTACGATCCGGACGCCGCGCATCGGCTGGCCCTCGACGGGGCGCACGCCCAGAACGCGGGCACCTACAACCGGGGGATCTACTGGATCGACCGGGACGGCAATCGCGAGCTGATCTACCGCGACCCGGAGATTTCCTGTTACGCCCCCATGCCGTTGCGGCCCCGGCCTCGCCCGCCGGTGATCCCACGGCAGACCGTCCAGGCAGCCCGCGATGTGGAGGCGGCCGGCGGCGCGGTCCCCCCGGCGACGATTGCCGTGATGAACGTCTACGACAGCGACTTCGAGTGGCCCGAGGGGACGGAGATCCGCGCCCTGCGGATCGTCCACGTGCTGCCGAAGACCACCTCGCCGGCCAACCAGCCGCGCGTCGGCGCGGCCGACGCGGCCAACGCCCGCGCGGTGCTCGGCACGGTGCCGGTCGAGGCCGACGGCAGCGCCTTCTTCGAGGCCCCGGTGGGTAAGTCGATCTACTTCCAAGGCTTGGACGATGCGGGGATGGCCGTGCAGTCGATGCGCTCTTCGACCTACGTCCACCCCGGCGAGCGGCTCACCTGCCAGGGGTGCCACGAGCGGAAGCACACGCCGCCGCACGGCCCGCAGAGGATGCCGTTGGCCCTGTTGCGGCCCCCTTCACCAATCGAGCCGGAACCGGAGGGGTCACGGCCGTTCAGCTACGTGCGGCTGGTGCAGCCGGTGCTCGACCGCCACTGCGTGGAGTGCCACCGTCAGGAGGGGGCGCTCGACTTGAGCGGTGTGATCGAGGGGACCCACGGCTTCAGCCGCTCGTACAACAACCTGGCGAGCGACTTCGGCTTCTACTACGACTCGACCAACGGCTCGCTGCACCGGGCGGGCCGCGGCGGCGCCCGTACGGAGGCCGGCCGCTTCGGTGCCCGCGCCGCCAGGCTGACCGACTACCTCGGTGAGGACCATTACGGCGTCCAGCTCAGCGACGGGGAACTCCGCCGCATCATCGTCTGGCTGGACGCGAACTCGGATTTCCTCAGCGCCTACGAGGAGGTCGAGGCCCAGCGCCGCGGCGAGGTCGTCTGGCCGTCGCTCGATTGACCGTTGCGGCGAGGCGCTGCGCGAAGGCCGATTAAACCCACTACCTGGAGGAGGGGGGACATGGCTTGACAATTATAACCTCAGACGTCCTGACACAGCCCTCTCGCGAGATGAGCGGTTCGTGGCCCATGGTGGACCAAGCGGTATGGCCAACAGCACCCCGGCACGCGGCGGGCACCTTGACGGCCGAAATACGCCGTTAGCGTGCCGTTAGCATGAGGAGATGGAACTCGATCGACCCCCATGGGGGGCTGAATCCCCATTCTAGGCCGTTTTGTGGAGCCGCTTGCATGGCGACGGTGCTGCACTACTGTGGATAGAGGGGGGGCGGCGCCCGGCCTGGTGCCGCTCCGGTCCCTGCCAGCCGAAGACGCCGCCGCGTTGATGACCCACCATCCCCACGCCGATCCTCCTGCCGCCGAGGTGCTGCCTACGCCGCCGGGCCGCGCTGCGGCGTGGGCGGTTGCGGCTGCGACGGCGTGGGCGGCGGTGCTCCTGGCCACCGCGCCGATCACCCCCATGGCCTGGGACGAAGGGAACGCCGTCCTGCGCGCCGAGGGGATCGCCCGCTGGGCAACCCGTTGGTCGGACGCCAAGGACGCCGCGGCTGCACCGCGGCCCCTTCGGGAAGCGAGGAGCCCGCTCGATCGGGACGTGATCGCCGAAGACTGGCAGTATACGACGCAGCTCGAGGGTCACCCGGCGGTCTACGGGATCGTCATCGCCGCGGGGCGATGGGCGGCGCCGCACCGGCTGAACCCGCGGGATCGGGCGCGCTTCGGACCCATGCTCCTCTTCGCGGTGGCCGTCGGCGCGGTGGTCTACCGCCTGGCCCGCGAAGAGGCGGCCATGGCGGCGGTCTCCGCGGCCGCAGCGATGCTCCTGCTGCCGCGGCTCTTCGCCCATGCCCACTTCGCTTCCTTCGACGGCCCTCTGGTGGCCTTTTGGCTCATCGTCTGGGCCGCCTTTGCCGCGGCACGTTCCGGGATCCCGGCCGCGGCCGGCTGGGGGGTGCTGTTGGGGCTCCTTCTCGGCTGCAAGGCGACCGGCTGGTTCGCAATGGTGCCGCTGATCGTCTGGACCTTGCTGTACCGCGACCGGCCGGCGATCCGGGCGCTGGCGGTGGGGCTGCCCGCAGCGGCTGCCGTCTTCTGGCTCGTCAACCCGCCCCTCTGGCACGCGCCGCTGGCGGGGGTGGTCCGCTTCTTCGCTCTGAACTTCCACCGTGCCGCCCAACCCGAGCTGAACATCGCCACCCAGTTCTTCGGGCGGCTGTACAACCTCGACCACCCGCTCCCCTGGTACAACACGCTCGTGTGGACGGCGGTGACCGTCCCCCTGCCGGTGCTCGGCTGCTTCGCCGTGGGCCTGGGGCGCGTCGTCCGGCGGTGGCGGAGCGAGCCCGCGGGCATTCTAGTGGCGCTGAACTGGCTGGTCCTCGTCGTCGTCCGCGCCTTGCCGGGAACGCCGCCCCACGACGCCGAGAGGCTCTTTCTCCCCAGCTTCGCCTTCCTGGCGATCCTCGCCGGCATCGGCTTCCGCACCCTCTGGGACCGGCTCCCGCCGGGGGTTGCGAGCGGGGCCTTATCGTCGGGCGGCGCACCGCCTGGCGGTCGCCGCGTTCTCGTGCGGGCCTTGCTGCTCGTGCTGGTGGCGGGCACGGGCTGGAACCTGGTCGCCTTCGCGCCGCAATGGCTCTCTTATTACAGTCTCGCAATCGGCGGGCTCCGCGGGGCGACGGCGGCGGGCATGGAGCCGACCTACTACTGGGACGCGCTCGACGACGAAGTCCTCGGCTGGCTGCACGCCCACACCACCGACGAGGAGGCCATTCGCTTCGGCTCGCCGTCGGCGGAGAACCTCCTCTTGATGCATCGCTGGGGACTGCTCGACCGCAGGTTCGCCGCCGGCGCCAGTCGCGCCCTGCCGCCGCGGAGGACGGCCGACGACGTCCCCTTCCGCTGGTACGTCATCCAGCACCGCCCCAGCGGCTGGCAGCCGCTGGACCGCCTCCTCCTCGCCCACGCGGAACCAGCCTTCCAGAAGACGCTCCGCAGCGGCTGGGGCCCGTGGGCGGTCGAAGTGCCTCTCCTCTCCATCTTCGACCATGACGATTACCTCCGCGCCCGCCGCGCCGCCCTCCGCCCACCAACGCCGTAGCCGGCAGGTGAGGTCCTCGCACGAACGCGGGTCGATCGGCGGCCACCGGGGCTACCCATCGAGCCGGCAGAGGAGTATTCTGCGGGGCGCCCGGAGCGCCGGCGGAGCACGGACTCCGGACGCGGGGAGACTCCCGATTTCCCTGGGGCGCTCTCGTGCCGGCGAAGGCTAGGCGACAACGGAGCCCTCTCCATGACCGTTACTCTGCCTGCCGTCGAGCATCCTCCACTGCGACATGGATGGGCCACGGTCGAAGAGCGGGAGCGGCCGGCAGTTCAGCGGGCGAAGTGGGCCTCGACGTCGATCCAGCCGTAGGCGGGTATCGCAACGGAGAGCTTGTCGCCGTCGATGGCCAGCTCGCCGGGGGCCTCGTCGGGCGCGCGGAAGCGGCGCGCGGCCTTCAGCGGGTAGAGGCATCGGAGCGCCGTGCGGACCTCGCGGCCCTGCGTCTCCAAAAGCCGCATGCGGACGCCCGCGACGCGGTCCTCGGCCAGCAGCGGCTCGGTGTGCGTGGCCAGCACGTTGCGGGCGCCGACGTGGAAGAGCCAGCCGTGGTCCGCCGGGGGGCGGGTGGCCTTGGCCAAATGGCTCGCCGGGGCCAGCCATTGCACGGCGGCGGCGGCGGGGTTGGCCAGGTCGATGCCGATCCCCAGGCGGAACCGCCGCTGCCGCTCACCGGCCGTCACCAGCAGGGTATCGAGCTTCCGCAGGCCGTAGCGGCGGTGGAAAGGGAGACCGCCGCAGAGGATCGTGGTGGCGGTCTTCTCGCGGCGCAGGTCGATGAAGAGCGGCGACTCGATCCGGTGGTTCTCCGTCGCCGTGACCACCCCGCCCAGGTTCCGCGTGAAGTCGACCGTCTCGTCGCTCCAGGCGAAGCGGGCCGCATAGTAGTGGTCCCAGGGGGGTCCGACCGGCGGGCGGTCGACGTCGAGCGTCACGTCGATATCGACGATCGGGCTCTGCCGCGGCAGCGTGGTCGTCTGGGTGTAGCGAGCCACGACGCTGCCGTTGCGGTCGAGGATCCTTCCCCGGCAGGTCACGGCGGCCGAAGCGGGGCCGGCGGCGGACTGCATCTCGTCGAGGGCCATCACCGAGTAATCCTTCTCGAGCTCTTCCTCGTCCTCGGACCGGCGGCGCCCCGGCCGGGGCATCCGCAGGGCGAGCTGTTGGGCGATGCGGGCGCCGCGGCTCGAGTAGGCGGTGACGTTGCGGATGGCTCCGGTCGTCTCGCAGAAGCGGACTTCGAGGAACTCGTTGCGCATCCGTGGGCCCTCGACGAGCGGCGGCTCCTCGGGCGGCTTGCGCGAGAACCAGCTTCGCCGGCGGGGCCGCTCCCCCGCACCGGCACCGACCCAGGCGAAGCCGAAGGGAGGGATCTCGACGACCGCTTCCTTGGCGGCACCATCGCCCGCGGCCACGCGGACCGCGCCCGCCGTGTCGGGTACGCCCGCCAGGTCGCTCACGTCGATCCAGGTCCGGCGGGGCTGCGCGGTGGCGTTGAGCAGCAGGTGCCCCGGCGCCGGTGCCCGGCCCGCACCGGCTACGGCGGCGGCGAGGGCCCCCTCCGCGTCGGACACTGCAGCGTCGAGGCGGGTATCGAGGTCGCTCTCCTCGCCGCTTGCGGCTGCCAGCTGGTCCTCGATTTCCGTCGCCAGGGTCCGCAGTGCCGGCTCGCGCAGGTCCGTGCCGCCCAGGCCGCCTGCCGTAGCCGCTGCGGCGGCGAGGGTGAAGAGTGCGCGGGCGGCATCGAGCTTGGCGCGGCGCTGGTAGTAGCGGACATGGCGGGAGACGGGGTCGGTCTCGGCGGCGTTCACCATCTGACCCAGGTAGGGCGAGCGGTAGCCGTCGGGTCCGTAGTCGACCTGCTGGCCGGCGTGCTGGGTGCTCTCGAAGTACTTCTGCATCGAGGCGAAACGGCCCAGGACCGGCGAGTAGGCGTCCATCCGCCGGAGATCCTCGTACCAGCAGGTCGTCTGGCCGGGCCAATGCGCAAAGACCGCGGTGGCCACGTGGTCCAGGTCCATGACGTCGCCGAGCCGGGTGCAGAGCTTGAGGAACAGCTCGGGGCGATGCGCCTCGATGGGAAGACGGGTCAGGGCGTCGATCTGCGTACCGTCGAGCCCCCGCCAGCGGACCTTGCTCTGGTTTCCGGTGGGGAAGCGACCGTCGTCGAGCGTGAAGTGGAGGGCGCCGCGGAAGCCGGTCCGCGCGAGCACCTGGGGGAGTAGGGGCGAGAGGCCGAAAGGCCGGCGGGCGAAGACTCGAGGGCGCTGCCCGAGGTGGTGCTCGTAGACGGCCAGGCCCCGCTCGAGATTCTCGCGCACCGCCTCCACCGGCAGCAGCGGCAGCCGTGCGGGGCGATATTCGCCGCCGACGACGGTGGCTCGCCCCGCCTCGAGCGCCTCGCGGAGGGCGGCCAGGGTGGCGGGGTGCTCGGCGGCCATGATCTCGAGGTCTGCGGCGCTGAGCAGCAGGTTCGAAGGGGAGCTGCCGGCGAGCTGATCGATGAGGGCCTGGCCCATCGTCGTGGGGGCGACGAGGGTCAGGTCGACGAGGTGCGGCTCAACCGGGTAGAAGTACTCGCGGGCCTCGGTGAGGAGGTCGAAGGCCTTCTGCAGCCGTTTCTGCGACTCGGCGTCGTCGCCCGCGACGGAGGCCCGGGCGGCCGCCACGGTCTCCTTCTCGAACTGCTGCTCGTCGAGGTTGCTCATGTAGCGCAACTGCCGCGTAAGGAGTTCCACCTGCAGCCGGCAGTAACCGAGGGCGAGGAAGTCGGCCGTCCGCAGGGGCTCTGCCTGGCCGTCTGCTCCGCCGAGCGACGCCAGGGCCGCGGCCACGATCGCCTCCCGATCGGCGAGGCCGCGGATCACGGCCATCTCCTCGCTTTCGGCGCGGGTGTCCCACTCGGCGGCCAACGCGCCCTCGCAAACCTGCGGAACGCACACCAGCGCCCCGGCGAGGCGGCCGGGCACCTCCTCGGCCGATTGCCACCGGGGCACCACGCCGGCCGCGGCGACCAAACGGGGGTGGTAGAGCGCGGACCAGGCAGCCAGAAGCCCGCTGGCGTGCTCGGCGGAACGCTCCAGCGAGAGGCTTTCGAGGCTGTAACAGGGGAGCAGGACGAGGACTTTTTCGAGCTTCATCAGGGATTCGGCGGGGTCTGGGGGTTCCACCAAGGCTGGGGGGAGTGCCGTGGCGGGCAGCGAGAGTGCCGGTTGCCTTGAATATCAATATTCAGGATTCAGGAATAACATCGGTAGCCGCACACGGCGTCGTGGAGGCGTCAGGGCCGACAAGACCATTCCGCAGCGGGGGATAATACGGCTCGTCAGAAGGAATTCAAAACGAGGTAGAGAGCCGCTCGCGCGATCTCCACGATAGTCGCTCTACGGGGCGGCGTCGAGCGGCAGGGGGAGGGGTCGTGCCCTCCTCGTCGGCCGGGAGCCACACGCGAAAACCAAGAACGACACAGAAACGTAGAAACCGTAGCGGTGACGGGCGGCAGCGGGGAAGTGTCTTGCTCGGGTCGCCGCAAGGGGATTTCGAGACGGCAGGGAATGCCGAGCCTTCCGCGCCGGTGCCGAAGCGGCGGGGGACCGGCCGCTGGGGTGCGGCGGGAGGCGGGAATCCCGCCCGGCCGGATCGTGTGTGAGGGCCGGCGCCGTCGAGGGCTATCTTGTTTCTGCAAGGGAGTTTTGGTTGACAAAAGATAGTCCGCTGCGATAGATTGGTAGCAGAGAAGCCGGGGCCACGGATTCTGGGGTGCGCTTGTCTTTTCCCGCACGGCCCGCAGGCTTGCCCGGTCGTCGCGGTGGAAGGTTGAACCCATCGAGAAAGAGGTGCCGCGTCATGGCTCGCAATGACGCCGTGTGGGGTATCGACATTGGGCAGTGTTCGCTGAAGGCTTTGAAGTGCCGCTTGGACTCCGACGGCCTGGTGGCCGAGGCCTTCGACTTCATCGAGTATCCGAAGATCCTCAGCCAGCCGGGGGCCGACCCTGCGGAGCTGGTTCGCGAGGCGCTCAAGCAGTTCCTCTCCAGGAACACGGTTCGCGGCTGCAAGGTGGCGGTCTCCGTGGCCGGGCAGAACGGACTGGCGCGATTCATCAAGCTCCCGCCGGTCGAGTCGAAGAAGATCCCGGATATCGTCCGTTACGAAGCCCGCCAGCAGATCCCCTTCGACCTGCAAGACGTCGTCTGGGATTACCAGCGGATGGGTGTGGGCGCGGAAGAGGAAGGCTTCTCGCTCGACACGGAGATCGGGCTCTTCGCCATGAAGCGGGATCAGGTCTACCGCGCCCTGGCGCCCTTCCGCGAGGCGGGCATCGAGGTGGACTTCATCCAGCTCACGCCGCTGGCCCTCTACAATTACCTCTCCTTCGACCAGTTCCGCGACCGTCCCGCCGTCGACGAATACGATCCGGACAGCCCGCCGCCCTTCACGGTCATTCTCTCGCTGGGGACCGATTCGACCGACCTGGTGGTGACCAACGGCTACCGGGTGTGGCAGCGGAGCATCCCCATCGGCGGCAGCCACTTCACGAAGGCCCTGACCAAGGAGCTGAAGCTCACTTTCGCCAAGGCCGAGCACCTCAAGCGGAACGCCGGCGCGGCGCAGGATCCCAAGGCCGTCTTCCAGGCGATGCGTCCCGTCTTCAACGACCTGCTCACGGAGATCCAGCGGTCCATCGGCTACTTCAGCAGCATCCACCGCGGCGCGAAGATCGAGCGGGTGGTGGCCCTGGGTAACGCTATGAAGCTCCCCGGCCTCCGCCGCTACCTGCAGCAGAGCCTGGGCTTCGAGGTGGTGCGTGCCGAGGGTTTCCGCGGACTGCAGGGACCGGAAGTGGTCTCCTCGCCGATCTTCCGCGAGAACCAGCTCGCCTTCGGCGTCTGCTACGGCCTGGTGTTGCAGGCGTCGAGGAAGGCCGATCTGAAGACGAACCTCCTCCCCAAGGAGATCGTCCGCGACCGGCTCGTCCGGGAGAAGAAGCCGTGGGCCGCCGCGGCCGCCGCCGTGCTGCTGCTCGGCGGGGCGCTCTCGGTCATCGGGCAGGGCATCTACCTCCGCTCCGTCTCGGCCGAGCCCCTTCACGCCGAGGCCAGCCAAGCGGAGCAGATCGCCCAGCAGTCGTCCAGTCTGGTCAGCCAGGCCAGCCAGGCGGCCAGCCAGTTGGAAGAGTTCCAGAGGATCGGCGACAACCTGGTGGGCACCGTGGAGGGGCGGCTCCTCTGGATCGAGTTCCTTCATGCCCTCAACGCCTGTCTGCCCAGCGACGAGGGGGAGCGTCCCGAGGACATCTCCAGGCGGCGCGAACTCCACGTCGAGAGTTTCGACGTCGCCCGCATCGATTCGGCGACCAAGGAGAACTGGCTCGAGCACGTCCGCTCCAACGGTTGGCTGGAGGAGGAGGAAGACGCCGAAGAGGCCGGAGCGATGAGCGGTCTTTCCCTGGCCGGTGCGGGCACGGCGGCCACCACGGGCGCCGCCGATGATGAGGAAGAGCTTTACCTCGTCCAGTTGACCGGCCACCACTACCACAACCCCCCCCCGTCGCAGCCCCGGGCGTGGACGGGCGGGGCGGAGTTCGTCCGCGAGACGATCTTGGCGAACCTGGAGAACACCGTCGTGGTGCTTCCCTCCTTCAACGAGGATGAGGATGCTGAGGAGCCGGAGGTAGTTACCATGGCGGAGTTGGGCGTCCGCTATCCGGTCCTGGTCGATCCGGGCAGCATCATAGCTTTCGAGTTCGACCCGCGCGAAGAAATGCGGCGGATGGGGGGGGGCGGCCGGGGCACCGCCGGCGCCGACTACGGCTACGAGGGCTACCAAGGCTACGGGCAGACCTATGGCGGACCAGGGGGGATGCCGCCGACGATGGGCAGCGGCGCCGGAAGCCAGATGGGGCGGGGCGGTCAGCCGGGGGCCGAGGCGAGGCCCATCGAGCTCCGCCGCTTTGATTTTACGGTCCAGTTCCTCTGGCAGCCGACGCCCCCTTCGAAGCGCGCCGAGATTCGCGAACAGATGCGCGAGACCGCCGAACCGGGTGAGTTCGACCCGGATGGTCTCGACCCCGATCAATCCCCGGAGACGACGACCACCGCGGGCGTCGCCCCTGGGCGGCCCGGCCCCGCGGGGGGTGACGGCCGGGGCTGACGATAACCCTACCATTGGGAGATGGGATCGATGGACCAGTTGAACACTGTCCTCGCACAAATCCGCAAGCACCACTTCTGGGTGCTCGTCGGCGTGGTCGTCGTCGTCGGCTTGGCGGCAACGTTCATGGCCGCCGCGGAGCGGGCCGGAGTGGCCCAGGAAAAAGAGCGCACCCTGGAGAACGCCCACGACGGGCTCTCCCGCGTGGCGGGTCTGCCCGATCACCCCAATCAGGAGGTGATCAACGCCATCCAGGAGCGGCGCGACGAGCAGGCGCGCGAAGTCTTCCAGGCCTGGGAGTCGCTCTACGCGGAGCAGCGCGCCAACTATCCTTGGCCGCGCGCGCTCAGTCCCCAGTTCCGGGACATGATCCGCAACCGCCGCGGCCCCCAGGAACGGATTCCCCCGAGGTACCGCGAGGAGTACCAAAACTACGTCACCTACTATTTCGCCACCCTCTTCGACGAGGTGGGCGTGATGCGCCGCGAAGATGAGCCCTTTGAGGCGGCGCAGCAGACGCGGCTGCAGCGGGGAGGGTACACTGGCGGCATGGGGAGCTCCCCTGGCGGGGGTATGAGCGGTTACCCTGGTAGCGGCATGGATTCGTATTCCGGTAGCATGGACTCCTATGGCGGCGGCTACCCGGGCGAATACGGCGGCTCCCAGTACGGTTCCGGCGGCAGGGGCCCCGGCGAGAGCCGCATGATCGGCACCTTCGAGTGGGACGCCAACGACCGCAACCGCTTCGTAGACCGTTTCTTCTGGCAGAGAACGCCAAACACCCTGCAGATTTGGCTCTGCCAGGAGGATCTCTGGATCTACGAAACGCTCCTGCGGATCATCCGCAACACGAATGAGGGGGCTACGAGCAACTACAACGCCACGGTGAAGCGGGTCGAGCGGCTGGCCATAGGGTCCGATGCCGCCCCGGCCTTTGCCACCCTTACGGGGGCCTCCACAGGCGGTATGGCCAGCCCGTACGGCGGTTCCGGCTCCGGATACCCGAGCGGTTCCATGCCGGGCGGTCCCGCGATGGGGAGCGGTTCCGGCTCCGGATACCCGGGCGGTTCCATGCCGGGCAGTTCCGCAGCGGGGAGCGGTCCCGGGGGGGCCACGCGCAGCACCGCGGGGGCGGCAGATGCCGATGAATTGATCCGCCGGCAACTGCTCAGCTTCCGCTACGTGGACGAGACCGGCACGCCGCTGGCCAGCGATGACGAGATGCCCTATCCCCAATTCAAGATGGTACCCGTCCACATGCGGCTGGTGGTCGATCAGCGTCGGTTGCCCCGGTTGCTGGTCGAGTGCGCCAATTCGCCGATGCCGGTCGAGGTGCGGGCCGTGAAGATCAATCCCGAGCAAGGCCCAATCAACCTCCAGGCCTTCCGGGGGCGGACGACCACCGCGGGGCCGGGAGCCATGATGGGCGGCATGGATAGCGGCAGCTATGGCGGTTCCGGATACCCCGGGTCAATGGGACCAATGGGTGGTATGGGAGGTATGGGTGGGCCTGGCCAGCAGATGGGGAGCGGTAGGCGCGGGACGACGGGGAGCCGTACCCGCCTCCCCGCGTCGGCGAGCAGCTTTGACGCCGTTGTAGAAATCCTCGGTATCGTGCTGATCTACGAACCGCCCGACCTGGAGGGACTCGAGGCACAGGGCGCCACCATCGACGAACTGATCGGCGAGGCGGAGGAGGAGGGGTTCGCAGAGCCGATCGACCTGCCCGAAGAAGAAATCGTCGACGAGGTTCCAGACCTCGCGAATGGTGAGGAGCCTCCGGCGGCTCCTCCCGGCCAGCCCGCCCCGGGACCGCCCAACGCTGGCCAGCCGCTTCAGCAAGGGCAGCCGGCCCAACCCGGTCTGCCCGCGGGGACCCCGTAACTTCTCAACAGGCGTGCAGGCGAAGAAAAGGAATCGGTGCCATGAAAGTCAAGTTGAACTTGGATAAGAATGCAATCGCTGCATTCCTTCTCAGCCATGTTGAGAAGGTCGCCTTCGGCGTCGTGGTGGTGGTCTTCGCCGTGCTGGCGGTAAGGGGATTCCAGGGCCGTTATGAGAAGACGCCCGAAGATTTCCGCAGCCTGGCCAGCCAGGCCGAAGAGAACATCAATCGACCGAAGTCGGACATCGACGCCCGCGTGGTGAGCTATCCGGAGATCGCCGGACGGCTGCGGACGCCGGTTTCCGTAGATCCGTACCGTTTTGCCCGCCCCTGGCAGCGTCCCCTGATAGACCAGTTGGCCAAACGGGGCGAGCCGCCCTTGCTTCCGGTCAGGGAGCTGCGCATAGCCACCGGCAAGGGTGTGCGCGGCGGTCCGGGGGGGATGACCGGCGGATACGATTACG
Source organism: Planctomycetales bacterium (assembly GCA_007119795.1). The sequence goes on from SKOZ01000004.1 coordinate 34,134, forward strand.
GCAGCACCGGTTCGTACGACTACGGCGGAAGCAGCCCCTCTGGCCCGGGATCCTTCCCGGGCGTCGTCGGGCGGACCGGCCAGACCCGGGAGGTCCCCGACCGCGGGGTCCGCTGGGTGGTCATCACTGGTCTGATCCCCATCGAGGCGCAGCGCCAGGCCTACGAAGACGCCTTCCGCGATGCCCAAGGCTACGACCCGACCCGCGACATCCCCAATTACGTGGGGGCGGTGATCCAGCGCGCGGAGGTCGATCCCCTGCGGCCGGATGCCGAGGTGCGGTGGGTTCACGTGGGGACCCATCCGAGGAGCACCGCCCCCGGTCGGTATGCTGTCGGCGGTTCTGGTATGGGCTACGGTTCTGGCGGCGGCTATCCGGGGGCGATGATGCCCGATTCCGAATACGGAGGTTACGGGAGTGGAGGAATGGCGGGACAAATGGGAATGGGAATGGGGATGGCGGGACGGGGCGACATCCTACCGGTCTTCCGCCACCAGGCCCTCACCGCCGCGCTCCCGCAGGTCTCGGGCACGGTCTTCGGCTCGGAGATCGCCCACCCGCCGACGATTCCCCTCGCCGCCGACATGACCCCCGAGCAGATTCAGGCCCTCCAGCCCCGCATCGAGCGGCCGATGGCAACGCCTGAGGATGAGGAGTTCGACCCGACCGACCCCTTCCAGATGGAGCGGCAGCGCCGCCAGCCGGGCCGTTCGCCGATGCAGCAGGGGATGCACGATGATCCCC